>JBARIW010000134.1:0-35854 GCA_049799955.1 Pyrinomonadaceae bacterium | reverse complement strand
AAGAATAATAGCTTCCGTCTTCCGAGCGAAGAATAAACCATTCGCCTGTCGATGGACGAAAGATAGTCACATCCGTTTTGCCGTCTCCGGTGTAATCGGCAGGAACAAGCTTGTCCGAAGAATTGCCGAAGCGGAAAGCGGCGTTTCCGCCGTCGATGCTTCTCGAATACCACCATTCGCCGACACTCGGACGGAAAATTGATATGTCCGTTTTACCATCTCCGTCAAAATCGAACGGCTTTGCGCTCCTGGAAAATCTTTCCGACGTAACGCTAATGTCTACCGGCTGCGAAGTTGCCTGCGCGCCCGTACCGGCGACAGTCCGCGCCGATACCGAGTAAATTCCAGCCGGAACCGAGTTCAGCGTAAAACTATACGGGCTTGTATCGTCGCTGCCGATAAGAGTTACGCCGAGATAAAATTCTACCCGCTCGACTGAATATTGACTCGAACCGGGAACGGCGCTGAAAGTAACGCTCTCGCCCGCGACAAACTGCTGGTTGGCAGTCGGATTGGTCAAAACCGGCGGCGATATGGGAAGCGGCGCGGGTTCCGGCGGCGGCACGGGATAAATTGTTATCGAGACCGATTCGGATAAAGTTACGACTCCGTTTTGGTCGATTGATTTCGCGACCAGCGTGTAACCGGTCGCCGAAGCGTCGTTCCAGACGATTTGATAAGGCGCGGACGTATCCGTGCCGATTAATTCGTCGTTGGCGTAAAACTCGACGCGATTGATTGTGCCGTTCTGGTTCGTCGCGTTGGCGCTGACAAAAATATTTGTCGGCAGCGTGAAACTGTCGCCCGAAGAAGGCGAAGTGATGCTGATGCTCGTCGTCGTCGTGCGCGCGCCCTGCGTAACGGTAAAGGTTTGTCCGGCAACGGTAATCGTTCCCGTGCGCGGCGCGAAATCGGGATTGGCGCTGACGGTGTAAGCGACGCTGCCGTTGCCCGTTCCGCCCGCGTTGTAAACGGTTATCCAACTCGCATTGCTCGCCGCAGTCCACTGGCAGGTCGAATTAACCGAGGCGATTGATATATTTCCGCTGCCGCCGTTATATTGATACGAAGCAAAATCCGGCGCGATGCCGCTCGAACACGGCAGATTCGCCGAAGCCGAAACGGCGTAGAGATACGAATAAACGTCGTTGGCATAATCGTTGATGTCCGTGCCGTAATAAACCGTTTCGCCGTCGGGCGTAAAACGCGCGCGCGACATTGTGCGGACATAATTGCCGTTTTCCGCCGGAAGCTGAATCGTCCAGATTGACTGTCCGGTATTGCTCAAACCGTAAATGAAACCCGGCGCGCCGATGTCGTAGCCGCCTGCCGTAACAACTGTATTCTGAGGATTAACGATAGCGCTTCCGACAATTCCGTCCGTATCGAAGTTCCAGAGATTCGTGCCCGTCGGCGTGTAGCCGGAAATTACCGAAAGATTGTGCGTGATATAAATCGTGCCGTCAGCGCCGATGTCGGGATGCCCGAGATACGTTTCGGTCGGCAGAATCGTGCGAAGCAAACTGCCGTCTGCCGGTGAAAACGCGCCCAAACGCTCGGGCGTTCCCGTGTTGCCGCCGCGAACGGCGTAAATCGTACCGTCGGGCGCAACGGCGGGCTGCCTGCCCCCGGCGGCGGAAATCGTAAAGCGATAAGCGCCGCCGAGCTGAAAGACTTCGAGTCCGCCCGTGTTGAACGGAACATTATTTAAGCCGCCGAAATAATATTGATTCGAGCCGAAAACGATTTCGCGGTTGAATAGAGCCTGACTTCGCGGTTCGAGATAGCCCTGACGATTGTTTAGAATCTGTCCGGCAGGCGAGATGGTAATCGCGCCTAATTGATTAGGATTATCGTTGCCTAAGGTCGCAACGGCGTAGATATTGCCGTCCGGTCCGACGTTCGGACCAGCCGCAAACGCGCCGCCGCTCGGATTGACGATTTGCCATTTCAGAGTTCCGTTCGGGTTGACCGCATAGACGACGTTGCCGCCCGCGAAATAAGCGGTGTTGTCCGCGCCGACGCTGACCGACTGCATGACCGGAAAGCTGCCGCGAAAAATCCATTTCACGCCGCCGCTTGGGCTGAGCGCATAAAGATGACCGCCGACTCCGGCAACATAAATCGCGCCGTCCGCGCCGATTGCCGGACGACCTGTAATATATGAATCATCCGCCTGAAAACGCCACAAAACTCTGCCGTTTGCCGAAGGACGCGCACGAACCGTAAAAGTTTTCGGATTGCTCGTGCCGCCCGCCGTAACGACCTCGACACTTCCCGCGCCAATCGTCGAAACATCGGAAACGTAAGCCGTAATCGAGGTATCCGTCCATGAGCTGACCGGAGCCGGCGCGCCGTTAATGCGAACCGTACCCGTACCCTGAGTTGTGCCGAAATTCGTTCCTGTAATCTTTAAGCGTCCGGCTTGGGGCAGATTGTCTTTTGAAATCTGCGAAATGACGGGCGGTGTTACAAGAACGCGCGTTCCCCAGAGGCGCATCGATAAATTGCGGCTTCCGTCGTTATCCGCGTCGCGTCCCCACGGCGTGCCCGGATTTGCCCTGTAATAAAACGCTTCGTCGCGAACCGCTTCGGCATTGTCGCTGCGCCAGTACCATTCTATCGAAGCGCCCCCATTGCCCGGAATAACCTGCGGGTCCATCACGATTTGAGCGGAGAGAAAATGTCTGCCGGTCGCCTGAAAAGCAGGCTGGAGGCGAACACGAACGTCGCCCAAGCCCGTATCCTGAAAAAGAAAATTAGGACTGTCTTTCGCGACGAAATATTCGGCTTGCAGAGCGCCCGGTTTATTGTCTGCGCCGACGGCGTAAAACTTGACCATTAAGCCGTAATAATACGCGCTCGAAGGCGTCGGCGAAAAAAATCCGCTGGTGTAGCCGCGCACATCGACGCGGCTGATTGTGCCGGTCAGATTAATGTCGTCGGCTAATGCGGAATCGGTCGAATACCCAGCCGAACCCGCCTTTTGCGAAGGTCCGAAATCGGCAACCGAAAAATTAGGACCGCCGTAGCCCTGCATCCAGATAACTTCTTCCTGCGCCGCCGCCGCGCCCTGAAAGACGAAACATAAAGCTATTGCCAAAAATAAAAATCTAAGGTTTTCGAAACGGAAAACGCGTTTTTCCCCGGTGATTACTGCCTGCATTTAAAGCTTCCCCCCTCGCTTGAGTGTCAGCCTTTCAGAAAATAAATTACCTTTCAGGCTGGTGATTACTTTTAACAGTCTCATTTTGCGATTGAAAAAGACACGTGTTTTCGAGAAGTCGAAAAATATTTCACTTAAATTTTGTCTTTTTTATCCATTCCCGGAGACGGTTAAGCGCGAGAAAGTCTTTTTAGGAGAATGAGTCCAATCTTGCAGAGCATTTTTCTATCTAAATCGAATACGGAAATAAGAGAGAAATGTATCCCTGACATTTATTGCAAACGGAATTTATTGTTTTCAGTAGCATTTTTCGTATCCAATATATCAACAAATGCGCGGCAGCTGCTCGCCCGCCAGCATATCGACAATGCGCGTGCCGCCGAAACCGGTCGTCATCGAAACAATTCCCTGCGGCTCGGCTTTGACTTCGCCGATAAGGCACACGCCCTGACCATCAGGATTTTCCCGCATTCGGGCAATAATCCTGTCGGCGATTGCGGCGGAAACAATCGCGATTAATTTCCCTTCGTTGGCAATATAAAGCGGGTCGAGCCCGAGAATTTCGCACGCGCCTTTGACTTCTTCGCGCACCGGAATCAAATCTTCGCGAATTTCGATGCAGACGTTGGACGCAAGCGCAATTTCGTTCAAAGTCGTCGCCACGCCGCCGCGCGTCGGGTCGCGCAAAGCGTGAATCTGGTCGAGCGCGTCAACGCTTGCCGCTTCGTCGAGTATTTCGGCAACCAGAGAATTTAGCGAAGCCGTATCGCTTTCGATGTCGGTTTCGAGTTCAAGCTCGCCGCGCGCGATTAAAATCGTCGTGCCGTGGTCGCCGATTGTGCCGCTGACGATGACTTTATCGCCGATTTGCGCGCGCGAAGCCGAAATATTCGCGTCGGTTTCAATCACGCCGACGCCCGCCGTGTTGATAAAAATTTTGTCGGCGCTGCCCTTTTGCACGACTTTCGTGTCGCCCGTTACGATTTGTACACTCGCTTCCCCGGCGGCTTTCTGCATCGAAGCGCAGATTTTTCGTAAATCTTCAATCGGGAAACCTTCCTCGATAATAAAACCGGCTGAAAGATAAAGCGGGCGCGCGCCGCTCATCGCCAAATCGTTGACCGTTCCGTGAATTGCCAGACAGCCGATGTCGCCGCCGGGAAAAAATATCGGGTCAACGACGTAAGAATCGGTCGTAAAAGCCAAACGCTTTGCGCCGTTCGGAATTTCGAAAACCGCCTGGTCTTCGAGTTTTTCGAGCAGAGGATTTTTGAAATATTCGAGAAACAAACCTTCGACAAGGTCGTGCATCGCCCGTCCGCCGCTTCCGTGCGCGAGCGTGATGTGCGTTTCCCTGATTTTATGCTTTCGCCGCCGCGCCCGCTCGACGCGCTCGAAAAGCGGATTTGTCGTAAATGAATCGGTCATAATTTATACAGCGAATTCATCCGGCTCAATTTTAATCTCTTAATGCTTCAAAAAATTCGTCAAATCTGTCATATTAAGTCGTTTTGCCCGGCAGATAGTAATATCGCAAAACGATAAGTCCGGCGATTGCCGCCGCGCAGAGCAGTAAATCGAGCGCGGTAATGTCGGGATTGACGGTTTTTCGGGCGAGAACGAAGACGACGACTTCGACCGCCGCGCTCAGTCGCCGAAACAATAAAAGAAGCGCAAACTCGGCGGCAATCGCAATTAATAGAAGCGTTTCGATGATTTTTTGTAAAACTCCGTATTCGTCCTGCTGACGACGCCAGAGCGCGGGAAAATCGCCGACAACCGTATCGTACGCGCCGATGACTGCCGCTATAACGAGCAAGATTGCCACGACGGAAAGAAACAGGTGAATAACGACCGCGACGTATTCGCTGATAACTTTTTCGGCTTTGGATTCTTCGCCCGTTCCGACATCTTTTTCTTTCGTATCTTCTGTCATATCAACATTATACATTAGCAGAAGAACGCTGCGCGATTTTCGACAAGCGCCCGAAATTGTAGTAAGCCGCGCACGCGCCTTCGCTCGAAACCATACACGAGCCAATCGGCGTTTCGGGCGTGCAGGCTGTGCCGAAAACTTTGCATTCCCAGGGCTTTTTCACGCCTTTGAGAATCTCGCCGCATTGACACGCTTTCGGGTCTGCAACTTTTAATCCGGGAACGTCGAATTTCAGTTCGGCGTCAAACTGCGCGTATTTTTTCTTTAATTTCATCCCGCTGTGCGCGATAGAGCCAAGCCCGCGCCATTCGAAATAATCGCGCGGCTCGAAAACTTCCGAAAGAACTTCCAGAGCTTTTCGATTGCCGTTGCGTTCGACGACGCGCCCGTATTGATTTTCGACCTCGGCGCGTCCTTCGTTGATTTGTTTGACAATCATATAAACCGACTGCAAAATATCGAGCGGCTCAAAGCCCGTAACAACAAGCGGTTTGCCGTATTCGCGCGGCACAAATTCGTAACAGCGCGTGCCGATAACGGTCGAAACGTGTCCGGGACCGACGAAGCCGTCGAGCTGCAAATCGGGCGAATCGAGCATTGCTTTGAGCGACGGAACAATCATTATGTGATTGCAGAAAACGCTGAAATTTTCCACTTTGTCTTTCGCCGCCTGAAGAATCGTCATCGCCGTCGAAGGCGAAGTCGTTTCAAAGCCGAGCGCTAGAAAAATAACGTGTCGAGTCGGGTTTTTCTTCGCAATTTTCAAAGCGTCGAGCGGCGAATAAACCATCCGCACGTCCGCGCCTTTCGCTTTCGCGTCCAATAAATTCGTGCTCGAACCGGGAACGCGCATCATATCGCCAAAGGTCGTAAAAATAACGTCGGGCTGCAAGGCAAGCGAAATACAATCGTCGGTGCGCCCGAGCGGAATCACGCAGACCGGACAGCCCGGACCGTGAATCATCTCGATATTCGGCGGCAGAAGGTCTTCAATTCCATATTTGAAAATCGCGTGCGTGTGCCCGCCGCAAACTTCCATTAATTTGAGAGATTTGTCGGTCATTTTTGCGATTTTGCCCGCAAGTATGAGAGCCAAATCGCTCTGCCGGTATTCGTCTATGAATTTCATATTTGCTCCCAAGTCAGAACCACCTGCGTAAGCGGATGGGTCAAACCTTTAATCAAATTTCGGCAAATCATCGCCTTGCCCATTAATTACATAATCAACTGCTAATTCTATGTTGCGCTCATTCCACAAATGCCTATTACTTCCTTTGTCTGCCCATGGACTATGTTCAGAAAACCAACAGCCGTTTTGCCGCATTTTTCGTGTTGTATACGACTTGAAATCGTTAAGAGCGCGTTCAGGTTTTACTGTCCCGATTGAAACAACTGTGTGAACGTGATTTGTTCGAACATTGATTGCTCGTAGCAGCCACCGGCGAACCTCGCAAGTTTCGCGGATGGCATTTTCAACCGATTGTCTTTGTTTTGCATTTAAGGTAACAACTTCGGCTTTTAATTGTTTTGTATTGAATTGATGCCAACCTTTATTCGGCAAAATATAAGGCGTTTCGTATTTATTGTGAAAACGGTCAACCGAACCACGCTCATCGCCGTGAAGCCAAGTGCCGTAACAGCGAAACGTGATTAAGTAAGCTAATGGAATGTCAGTGTCGTTCCACATAATGTACATTTGCCCGCCCGCTTACGCAGGCGGTTCTGACAAGAGCGATTTATGCTGCAAAAATTCATGCACAATGTCCCAGATAATGTGATAAAGCGTTACGTGCGATTCCTGTATGCGATGAATGCTCGAAGTCGGGATGGTAAAACAAAAATCAAGCAAGTTTTGCTCTTTCATCTCCTTCATTTTTCCGCCGTCGCTTCCCGCAAAACCGATTGTCGTCAGCTTCATTCGCCGCGCCGTCTTGAATGCGTGCAGGAGATTTTCCGAATTTCCGCTGGTCGAAATTCCGATTAACACATCGCCTTCGACGCCTAGCGCGATGATTTGCCGCACAAAAACATCGGCAAAACTTACATCGTTGGCAACGGCTGTAACCATCGCCATATCGTTGTTCAGACAAATCGCCGGAAGCGCTTTGCGCCCGACGGTTATCGGGTGCATAAATTCGACGGCGATGTGCTGCGCGTCGGTTGCCGAGCCGCCGTTGCCGCAAACGAGCATCTTGCGACCGCGATGATAAGCCTTTGCAATCGTTAAAGATGCGTTGAGAATTTCGTCCTTGTTTTCTTCAAAAAATCTTTGTTTGACCTCGATGCTTTCGCGCGCCTTTTCCATCAGAGAAAAACGCAGTCCTTCCATCAAGTCCTGCGATTTTGTATTTTCTTCGTGCAGGAAAGGATAAAACGACTGCGAAAAATCTTCGATAGTTTTGGTCATAGTTAGTGGTAAACGGTAAGTGGTAAGTGGTAAGTGGAAAATCAAAAACTTACCACTTACCGTTTTACACTTACCACTATTTCAATCAATCGTCGTTTGAAACTGGTCGAATTCTTCCTGATACGCGCCCAATTCCTGAAGCGTCCGCAAAGTTTCGGCGGCTTGTTTTTCATCAACCTTGCTCATTGCGAAACCGACGTGAACGAGAACCCAATCGCCGACGACGACATCATCGAGCATTCCGATATTCACGCCGCGCCTGACGCCGCCGACTTCGACCTTGGCGATTTGGTTTTCCGCGTCGATAATTTCAACAATTTTGCCGGGTATGGCTAAACACATAAATTAAAATTCTCCTGCTGTTAAACGTGCATTGGCAATCGCCGCCTGTCCGAGCGAGATTCCGCCGTCGTTAGTCGGTACGCGACTGTGCGTCAAAACTTCAAAACCGTCTTTCTCAAGCAATCCGCAAACTCTTTCGAGCAAAAACATATTTTGAAAAACTCCGCCCGAAAGCGCGACGCGATTCAAATTTCTTTCGTCACGAAGCTGCCGCGCAATCTTCAAAATAAAATCTACAACCGCGAGATGAAATCGCGCCGAAACCTCTGACGCGGAACGCCCGTCGAGCAAATCTTCAACCGCTTTTCTGATAACCGTTTCGGCTTTTATTATACCATTTTCGGCGATTTCAAATTCATATTTTTGCGTCGCGTTTTTATCAATTATATTTTCCAGCTCAATCGCCGCCTGACCTTCGTAATTGACGGAATTTCGAACGCACAAAAGGCTCGACACGGCATCGAAAAGTCTTCCCATACTCGAAGTTTGCGGGCTGTTCGTGCCGGTCGCAATCATACTTTTTAAGGTTTTCCACTCGTTCCGGTTTAAGTTTCGGACAAACGGTAAATCCAAATCCGAAAACTCGTCGCCGAAAGTTTTTTGCAGGTAAACTGCCGCCACGCGCCAAGGCTCGCGGATGGCTTTCGCGCCGCCCGCAAGCGGAATGTAATCGAGATGCGCGACGCGCTCGGCGTTTTTGAAATCGGCGACGAAAAATTCTCCGCCCCAAAGCCCGCCGTCCGTTCCGAACCCCAAACCGTCCATCGCCACGCCGATAACCTCGCCTTCCGCTTTGTTGTCCGCCAGACAGCTTGCGATATGCGCGTGATGATGCTGTACGCCGATTTTTTCCGCGCCTGTTTCAAGCGCGTATTTTGTCGAGAGATATTCGGGATGCAAATCGTAGGCGATTATTTCGGGCTCAAGATTAAAAAGCCGTTTGAAATGCTCGATGCCGGTCGTAAAAGATTTCAGCGTTTCCAGATTTTCCAAATCGCCGATGTGATGCGAAACAAAAGCGTACCTGTCTTTCGTCAAACAAAAAGTATTTTTGAGTTCCGCGCCGCACGCGAGAATTTGTTTCTCGAATTTGAATGAAGTTTTAACGGGAGCGGGAGCAAATCCGCGCGAGCGGCGAAGAACGATTGCAGGTTTGGGCTTGCGGGCGGGAAATTGATATTTTGGAACGCGGACAATCGAATCGTCCGCGCGAATATGAATGCGTCGATTGTGCAGCAAATAATAATCGGCAATATCTTTCAAGCGCTCGTTTGCATCCTCGTCTTCATAACAAATCGGCTCGTCGGAAACGTTGCCGCTGGTCATCACAAACGGGCGGTCGAGATTTTCCAGAAGCAAATAGTGAAGCGGCGTGTAAGGCAGCATAAAACCGAGCGTTTTCACGTTTGGCGCGACTGTTTCGGGAATTTTTGAGCCGGATTTTCTTTCAAGCAAAACTATCGGACGGCTTTCCGACAAAAGCAATTTTTCTTCCGCTGCGGAAACGATGCAGTGTTTTTTGATAATTTCAATCGAATTTGCCATCAGCGCAAACGGCTTGTCTTCGCGATATTTTCTCCGCCGCAAATTTTTGACCGCTTCTTCATTGGTCGCGTCGCAGGCGAGATGAAAACCGCCGATGCCTTTTACGGCGAGAATTTCGCCGTTTAATAAAAATTGTTTTGCTTGCTCAATCGCGTCGTTTTCGACACATTCCATGACGGTCGTGTTTCTGCCTTTCTCTGCGTCTTCGCGTCTCTGCGGTTCAAACTTGCCTGAGCGCAGAAAAACTTTCGGTCCGCAATTCGGGCAGCAAGCCGGCTCGGCGTGAAAGCGCCGGTCAAGCGGGTTTTCATATTCGGCGCGGCATTCGGCGCACATTTCAAACTCGCGCATCGTGGTCATTGCGCGGTCATACGGCACATTTTCGATGATTGTAAAACGAGGTCCGCAATTTGTACAGTTGATGAACGGGTAGCGATAACGCCTGTCGTTTGGATTGAATAATTCTTCCAGACAATCTTTGCAGGCAGCGATGTCGGCGGAAATCGGTACAAACCCGTGCCCGTTCGTTTCGCTTTCGACGATTTGAAAATCCGCGTAAAAAGCGGGAATTTGCAGATTATTCGATTCGACTGATTCGACGATTGAAAGCGGCGGCGGTTTTAGTTTTATTTCATTGACGAACTGCTCAATCGCGCGCGCTTCGCCCTCGACATCAATAACGACTCCGCTCGCGTTATTAAAAACTTTTCCCTTAAGCGCGCTTTTATTCGCCAGCGAATAAATGTAAGGACGAAAGCCGACGCCCTGGACGATTCCGCGCACCAAAATTTGAGTTCGCGTTTCCATAAAATTTCTTACGTTAAACCGCCCGCTGCCGCAGGCGATTCTGACTTAGTCCGTAAAAATTCCAGCCATTCGTTCATTCCGGCGCCTGTTTTTGAAGATAATTCAAAAATCTGCATTCCGGGACGCACGCGCTCGATGCTCGCGCGCGCTTTCGCCGCATCGAATTCAACCACGCCGGCAATATCCGTTTTCGTGATGACGGCGACATCAGCCGTGTTGAAAATCGTCGGATATTTGAGCGGCTTGTCCTCGCCTTCGGTCGTGGACATCAGCACGAGACGCAATTCTTCGCCCAAATCGTAGCTCGACGGACAGACGAGATTTCCGACATTTTCGATAAAAAGAAAATCAAGCTCGTGCAAATTCCATTCGCCAAGCGCGTTTTCGACCATCGCGGCTTCGAGATGACAGATTGTTCCGGTAACGATTTGTTTGACCGGGGCGTTTGAACGCGCAAGACGTTCGGCGTCATTGTCCGTCGCCAAATCGCCGACGAGTGCGGCGACGCGATATTCCGGCTGTAAAGAGAAAAGCGTTTTTTCCAGAAAAGCGGTTTTTCCCGAGCCGGGACTTGAAACGAGACTGACGACGAAAACTCCGGCTTCGCGGAAACGCGCGCGTAATTCACGCGCCAGAACATCGTTGTGTTTCAGCACATTTTCGCGAACCTCGATTAAACGCGGCTGTTCGCTCATCAAATAATCTCCAGCGCCGTAACCAGCAATTCTCTGCCGCGCAAAACTTCTGGAGTCGGCGCGCTGCAAACCGGACACGAAAAATTTTGAATCGACGTTAAAGTTCTCTCCTCGCGGCAAGCCGGACAATTAACGACCACCGGAACTTCTTCAATCACAAGCCGTGAGCCTTCAAGGGTTGTGCCTTGACAAGCGACTTCCCACGAAAAAAGCAAAGCGTCTTTGACCACGCCGGAAAGCGCGCCGAGCCTCAGATGAAGCGCGCTGATTTTCGCGCCGCCGCGCTGCGCCGATTCTTCCGTCGCCATATCAATCATGCTCATTGCGATTGAAAGTTCGTGCATAATTGTCAGCCGTCAGTCGTCCGTTGTCCGTTGCCGGTTGAGTTTACAAACTTATCCTGCAACTGACTACGGACAACGGGCTAAGGACGCTTTCATTCCTGATAGCCGACCAAATCAAACTCAAATTTCAGTTCGTCTTTTAGCTTGAGCGCGCCTGCCGCGACCGATACGGGTTCGATTCCGTAAGCGGTTTGGTTAAGCGCAAAATCGCCTTTTGCGCGCAATTCATTTTCATTCAGCGTCAGCTGCGCCGACAGCCAGAGATTTTTGTTTGTTACGCCGTGAAGCGTCAAATCGCCGATAATTCGGGCTTTATAGCGTCCCGGAACGATTCGCGTCGGCGCGATGCTCGTGCTTTGAAAAACGATTTCCGTGTAACGCGACGTTTCCAGCACTTGTTCAAGCATTGTGCTCTGAATTTCCTGTTTGTCTTTTTCTTTTATATCGCTAAGCACTTCGAGCGATTTCGCGTTGACTTCCAGACGCAAAGACGCGTCGGCGAGCGTTTCGGGCGCAAATTCGACTTCGCCCGTAAAATCACGGATGGCGATAACCGGATTATGTCCCAAGCCCGACAAAAAGCCCGACGCGAAAGCCTGCACGGTAAACGCGCTTTTGCTCGCGTCCAGCTTATATCTAACGGTTGGAGTCTCGTCAATTATAATCATTTTTACATCGATTTAAGCTTCAGATAACGCTGAATATCCGAGCCGACCGCCGTAAAATCCGGTAAAAATTTTCCCTGCAATTCCGGGATTACCGAAGACAAGGCGCCGGTTACGGTATCGCGAATTTTTTTATTCGACAGAATCAAACCCGCGCCGAGAAGTATCAATGCGCCGCCGCCCATCAAATAAAGCATATCTCTGTCGGAAGAATTGTTTTCGTTTTCCTGTCCCATTTCAGACTCTCCTTTTTAATCTGATAAATTTTTGCGCGATACGATTGCCGAACCGCCGTTTTGATTTGATAAAAGCAATCATCCGGCAGTTTCGCCCACATTATTTGCGCCGCCTCACATTCGATTAATCTTGAGATAACGCTTGATGTCGGGCAGACTCATTATCAGCACGACGGCAAGAAACACGACTATTATGCCTCCGATAATATACAGAACAGCCATTTTATTCATAATCTATGCTCCTTATAAATTCGATTTGAACGCGCGTCTTACATCCTGTTGATTTTGATATATCGCTTGATGTCCGGCAGACTAACGACGACCGCTACCGCTACCGCCACCAGAACCGCGCTGCCGAGCACTTTCCAGAAAGTGCCGCCTGATGAATCTTCTTCCCGTCTTCTTTCTAAATATTCTTCTTTTTCCATAATCCCTTGTTCGTCCTTTCTAATTTTTTCTTCTAAACATTTTCAAAATTCGCCTTTTGCGGCAAATTTTCCTCGGCATATTCACTGCTTAGCGGTCGGATTCCGCCCGTTTCGGCAAGGATGTCCGACAAAAGCGATTCAATCATATTAACGGCTTCAGGAATCGCCGCTTCGACCGGCTCGCTCAAACCCATCAAACCTTCCTCGCCGCCGAGAGTCTCGGGTTCACAGCCGACGAGCAGTAATCTTTTGAATTCCGCGCCCATCGAATGCGCCACGCGCAGAACGTTCATCGGATTCATCGTGTGCGCGTCAATCATCGCCGCGCTTTCATTTTCAAATTCCTGAATGTCCGGCTCGATAATATAAAGCGTTCCGGGCGCTTCGCCGCGCGGCGCGGCATCAACCAGAATCGTTACGTCATAGCCGTCCACCAGCGCGAAAGTCAAATCGTAGCCGCGAATTCCGAAATCGATTACGCGAACGTTTTCAGGCAGTTTTCGCATTTGCAGATGCTTCGCCACTTCGACGCCGAAAGCGTCGTCGCCCTGAAAAATATTGCCGATACAGGCGATTAAAATGCGCGGCTCAGTCATTAATTTCCTCAAATTCGAGCGGCAAAAACGGCTCGACTTCTTCGGGCGCAAAAAAGAAACGGTGTCCGGGCTGGCGCAAAAATCCCATATCTTTGCCCGGGTCGTCGTCAACAATCACGGCGAGATGAACGTTGTTTTCATAATCCTGCTCGATTGATTCAATCGTCGCCGTTTTTCCCGCCAGCGCAAGGTCGAAAATGTCGCCGCCCTTGCGCGGTTTCAGGCGAACGCGGTCGCCCGTTTTTATCTCGACGCCGCCGACATTGACGTGTTCGAGCGGATTTTTATCTTCCAGCAAATGCCAGTCCAGTTCGTCCATAAATTTCAGCCGTGCGAGCGCGGCTGGCGCAAAACGCCGTGCATTTTCATAAATTGTTCGGGCGAGAGATTCTCCGAACGCTCCAAAATTTTTCGCGCGCGCTCGTCAACGCCGAGCATCTCGCGTTTTTCCTCGTCGGTCATCGTCAAAATCCGAAGCGTCAGAATCTCGTCAATTTCGGCTCCGTCAAACAATTCGCCCGGACTTTCCGGCGCGATTTTCGGATAATCGTAAAGAATTATCGGTGACGACAGCATACAATCACGCGCACCGTCATCCCCGACCAAAATCGGATATGTTCCCGTATTTTCGCAAGCCGCCGCCGCTTCGCCGAGTCCTTCCGGCGGTTCGAGCAGAGAAACAAATTCGCCTTTTTTGACGGAAAGAATCGTATGCGCCGAAGCGAGCGAATGCGCCAACGCTTCATCACGGCTCTTTTGTTCCGCATTTTCAAACGCGGTTACATTGGAAACGCGAACGGTTAATTTGAATACGGATTTTGAGCTTTGAGCTTTGAGCTTTGAGCTTTGAGCTTTGAGCTTCGATTTCGCCTTCGAGTGATTGCTGTTTGCGAATAATCGCGCCGGTAGTTTTTTGATTTTCATCGCACAGAGGCTCGATTTCGTGATTTGCCGGAAAAGAGAATTTAAATTTTTGGGGCTGTTCGGCAAGCGCTTTGACATCGAGATTAAAAACGTCCGTTTCGCGTTCGACCGCTTCCTGCCATGTTTGAAAAATCTGCCCGCCGACTTCTAAAAACCCGACCGGACGAAGCTCGGATGTCGGCTCGTCAACCTGATAAACTTCGCGCTCGCGCAGATGCAGAAAGCGAAGCTTTAAATCAATTTTTGTATTTTCATCGCCCGAAATTAAAACTTCCGTCTGCGTCTGCCATCTTTCAGTACCGAATTGAGCTTCACTGTAGGTTTGCGGCGCGAGCACGCCCCAATTAAAACGCTGGCGGTTTTTCACCGCCGAGGCGCGATACGGGTAAAGTATGTAGCCTTCGTATAAAACGGCGTCCGCAATTTTTTCGACCAAATCAAGATTCATTTTTTTCGTCTTTAACGTCCGGCAAAATACTTTCTAAAGTTTGCTCCCAGGTCGGAATCCCGTTTTTCACCTTATATTCCAACAAACGCTCAAACACGTCGCGCCGAAGTCTGAGCCACGCGCTGTTCGGATAATAAATGTCCATCATCGCCTGCCAGACGCTGGCGGGCAGCGAAAATTTCGTTTCCTTGCTCCACGGAATCTGCGCGACCTGCAATGCGCCGTTATCGTCCGCATAAAAAATCGTTCCGCTAAACTGAAAGAGCAAGGGAATTTCGCCGTCTTCCAAACCCGCGAAATACTTTGTCGCCGCGACGTTAAAATCAAACGTACATTCGACCGGCACATCAAATGTCGTGCCGCCTCGAAATGACGGAACGCTGACGTTGGCGTGTGTCCAGAGCATCGTTTTGAGCGTCTGTCCCCAGCGCGAAGGCTCGCCAAACAAATCGCGCAGGCGCTTTTGCTCCGCTTTGCTGTAACGCCTGCGCGTCGTTTCAATCTGAATCTGGCAGCGCAAAGCAATGTTTTGAATCACTTCCAGCTCATTTTCAGACGCCACGCGCAGTTTGAAAATCAACTGCGGCGACGCCGCATATTTTTGCGGTTCGACATCTAAAATTTCAAAATTCAAATCAGCCATACAAGTCCAAAGTCTCAAGTCCCAGGTCTCAAGTCAAATTTTTTCCGACTTTAGACATATGACTTTGGACTTGGGACTTCTATCGCCGCAGGCGGTTCTGAAACGACAGTTGAACGCTCTTTCAAATCAGTAAAAAACTGCTCGATTTCCTTCCAGGCTTCCGTGCCGCCCGAAAGCCCGCTCCATTTCATCCGAATCATTCCGACCAGCTTAAAACATTCGTCAATCGGCGCAATATAATATTCCCTGTGTTCACCGATTCGATTGACGAGCAATGCTTCAACGTCGCGTTCCATTCCGCGCAAAATCGGATTGGCTTTCTCCAGGTCGCGCCACGCTTCGAGGTCGAGCAAAGATTCGACCGCGCCGGCAGGACTCGGATAAAGCGCAATCGTTTTTTCAGCCGGAGTGCTGTGAAAAAAGAAAGCCATACCAATCGGAATCAGCAAATCGTCCCACTGAAAATCGGTTAAATGAAAATCCGCCATAAACCGAATCCGTCGCGGCACGCGCTTGTATCGCATATCAGCCTGACCGCTGAAAAGTATCGCGCACGGGTCGCACGAGCAAACTATTTGACGCGTTTTCGGCTCAAGCAAATGCGGATGCGCCGGAGCAAGCCCGACGCTGCAAAGGTCGCATCTTTCGACCGGCGGACGAGGGCGCGAAAACCGCCGCAATGCGGCGATTACGGCGGGAACCTGATTTTCGATATTTGAATTTTCCATAAATTACCGCTTTATGCCGGAGGTAAATTCGGCGAATTCGGGTCAACCGGATTTTCGTCGTCCGCGTTTATACCGGTCGAATCTCTCGCCGTCGAAGTTCCCGCCGGACGGTCTGCGCCCGTTTCTCCTTCGTCGCTACGACCGGCTTCTTTGCCTTCCCACGCAGATTTTTCTTCGCCTTTTCCTGTTCCCGCGTCGTGCGACGCCATATCGCTTCCCTTATCTTCCTGTGCCATTTTCCCTCCTTAAATAGCTACGGCTACATACATTGCAGTGCCGGGGATGTGTTTTGAATACCCTTGATTTGTACCAACTTACTCCTTTTCGGTTCTTCAATCGCGCCTTCCGCTTCGATGGCGAGAACGTCGGGCGCGGCTTCGTAAATTGCCTGCTCAATCGATTGTTTGAGTGTCGCGCTTGACGAAGGGCAGCCGTTGCAGCTTCCGACCATTCGCAGGCGAACGACGCCGTCTTCGACGCCGATTAATTCGGCATTGCCGCCGTGCGACTTCAGAAAAGGACGCACTTTGTCGAGCGCCTGCTCGATTCGTGTTTCCAATTTCAATGGATGCAGACCGTATAGCAGAAGCAGGCTTCCGGCAAGGTCGTCTTTCGCCAAATCGTTAAAAATGACGTTGCCCGCCATACCCGCCTTTGCAATGATTTCCGTTACGCGCTCAATCGCCGCGCCGTGATATTCCATCAAAAGCTGCATCAGCTCGATTGCTTTCGACCGCGCGTTTTCATCCGGCAAAGCCTCGATTTCTCCGGTCAAAGCCTCGATTTTCTGCATCCTTTTCTGGAAATCTTTTTCGTTTTGCATAATTTTTCGTGATACGTGATACGCAATACGTGATACGTAATACGTAATACGTTAATTCGCTTTTTCGTATCGCGTATCACGTATTACGTATTACGTATCACGTTTCCTTATTTCATCGTGCCGAACATCGGCGAGTGTCGCGTTTCGATGGTTTTGCCGTTGCCGAGATACATATGCACGCCGCACGGCAAACACGGGTCGAAGCTTCTGACGGCTCGCATGATGTCGATGCCTTTGAAGTTGTCGGGTCCGTTTTCTTCGAAAATCGGCGTGTTCTGCACCGCGTCTTCATACGGTCCGGGCGTTCCGTAAATATCGCGCGGATTGGCGTTCCAGGGCGTCGGCGGATACGGGTGATAATTCGCGATTTTGCCGTCGCGGATAACGACGTGATGCGAAAGAACTCCGCGCACCGCTTCGTGAAAGCCGCAGCCGATGGCTTCTTCCGGCACTTTGAATTCCGACCACGTTTTCGTATGTCCGGCGTGGAGTTCCGCCAGAGCCTGCTCGCAGAAATAGAGCGCGGCGGCGGCGGCATACGCCTGAAAATATGTTCTCGCGCGGTCGCGCTCGATGGCGTTCGACCATTTCGGAACTTTCCATTCAAACTCGACTTCGGGCTTCATCGCCGTCTGCGGCAGGTAAATCTTGACGCTGTGTCCGGTCGCTTTGATGTAGCCGATGTCAACCAGACCTGCCAGAGCCGTCGAAAAAAGGCGCGCAAACGCTCCGCCGCCGGTGTCGAGCGCGAGATTTTTCGTATCGCTTTGTTCACCTTCGTGATACCATCGCGGCGACATTACCCACGTATAATTGCCTTCGAAATCGCGTTTCTGCGGTTTCGGAATCGTCGTCTGATTCCACGGGTGATTGCGGTCAATCTTATTGCCCAGAGAATCTTCCTTGACGAACATTTCCTGATTTTCCCAGCTTTCGTAATACGAGCTGCCGAGCAGAATACGCATATTGAGATTGATGTCCATCAGGCTCGTCGTAACGAGCTTTCCGTCAACCACGACGCCCGGCGTAACATACATCGCGCGTCCCCAATCTTCCATATTTTCGTATTTGTAATCGCAAACGTCGGGATTATTGAACGAACCCCAACAGCCGAGCAAGATGCGACGGCGTCCGACTTCTTCGTAGCCCGGAAGCGCTTCGTACCAGAAATCGAAAAGGTCGTCGTGGAGCGGCACGACCTTTTTCATAAATTCGCAGTAGCGCATCAGGCGAACGAGATAATCGGTGAAAAGCTGAATTGTCGGGACAGTTCCGACGCCGCCCGGATAGAGCGTCGAAGGATGCACGTGGCGACCTTCCATCAGGCAGAACATCTCGCGCGTGTAGCGGCTGACGAACAAAGTCTCGCGGTAGAATTCGCCGGTAAACGGGTTGAGCGCGGTCATAATGTCCGCGATGGTTTTATAGCCGTGGTCGGCGGCGTGCGGCGCTTCGGTGCGTTTGGCTTTTTCCCAGACGGACGGATTTGTTTCCCTGACCATCTGCTCGCAGAAATCGACGCAGAGCAGATTGTCCTGAAAGATGTTGTGGTCGAACATATATTCAGCCGCTTCGCCAAGATTGACAATCCATTCGGCAAGCGCGGGCGGACGAACGCCGAACGCCATATTCTGCGCGTAGGTGGCGCAGGTAGCGTGATTGTCGCCGCAGATTCCGCAGATGCGCGAAGTGATAAAATGCGCGTCGCGCGGGTCTTTGCCCTTCATAAAGATTGAGTAGCCGCGAAAAATCGACGAAGTGCTGTAGCACTCCGCGACTTCCTTGTTTTTGAAATCAATCTTCGTGTAAATTCCCAGACTACCGACGATGCGCGTAATCGGGTCCCAATTCATATCGACCAGAGTTCTTTTCTCGGTCGGTCTTTCGGTCGTAGTTAATGTTTCCATATTCGCGCTCCTTTAATAATGTTTCGGTTTGTAGCCGGTCGTCAGTTCCGCTTTGTTATGCCGCCATTTCGGTTCTTTGTTGACCGTCCGGTTGGTCATACCGCGCAGGGAACGTATCATCGAGCCGTAAATGCCGACTGCCGCCGAAGAAATTTTCGCGCCCGGCGGTTCGTCCATAAACGGCATAAACTTATCGGGAAATCCCGGCATCGTGCAGCCGATGCAGATGCCGCCGACGTTCGGACAGCCGCCGATTCCCATCATCCAGCCGCGTTTCGGGACGTTGCAGTTGACGACCGGACCCCAGCAGCCGAGTTTGACGATGCATTTCGGCGAGCCGTATTCGGTTGCAAAATCGCCCTGTTCATAATATCCGGCGCGGTCGCAGCCTTCGTGAACCGTCTTGCCGAACAGCCACGTCGGGCGAAGCTGTTCGTCGAGCGGAATCATCGGCGCGAGTCCTGAAACCTGAAATAGCAGGTAAAGCACCGTTTCCATAAAATTATCCGGCTGAACCGGACAGCCCGGAACGTTGATAATCGGCAAGCCTAAAGACGATTTAAAGTCCCAGCCTAAAAAATCCGCCAAGCCCATCGCCCCTGTCGGATTTCCTTCCATCGCATGAATTCCGCCGTATGTCGCGCAAGTTCCGATAGCGATTACCGCCGCCGCTTTCGGCGCGAGACGTTCAATCCATTCGGTCGTCTTAATCGGCTGCATCGTTATCGCGTCGTAACCGACCGCCGCCCAATAGCCTTCCGTCAATAAATTTTCGTTCGGAATCGAGCCTTCGACGACTAGCACATACGGGTCAATCAAGCCCTGTTCGGCTTGGTAATACCACTTCAGAAAATCGTCGCCGACCTCGAACGCCAAATCGGGATTGTGCAGGTGCACTTTCGGGAGTCCCGGAATCGCTCCCATCACAACCTCTTCAATGCTCGGCTGCGTCGCGGCGGTGATTGAAATAGTGTCACCGTCGCAGCTTAAACCGGCAGTAATCCAGACGATATGCACGTCGCTGATAGGCGGCGCTTTTTGCGTTGACCGACCATACGGAATCGCTTCCTCTGCCATCTTTACTACCTCCTTTTGTAATCGGTTAAGACAGTTTTTAGCTGTAAAATTCCCGGAAGAAATTAATCTTTAAATTATGTGCCGATTGAAAAGACAGGTCTATTCGCAAAACTACGTAGTTTTCCAACAAAATCTACGTAGTTTTTAATTAAAGTATTCTTTTTGAAAGGCTGGAACGCCCAAGCCGGTTTAAAAAAGCTGCGGAATGCAGCCGAAAACTTGTGGAATGTTCCCAAAAAGTTATGGAATCTTCATAAAAAGTGATGTGAAGTTAATAAAAAGTCGTGTGCGATTAATAAAAAGTTGTGTGCGGTTAGCAAAAAATCGTGTGCGGACGGTAGAAAGTCATGCGCCGACGGTAAAAAGTTTTGTGCCGACCTCAAAAAGTCTTGTGCCGACCATAAAAAATTGTGTGCGGTCGATAAAAATTAAGCGCGGCTTTGCGCCAAAAGAGTTTAATTTCTAAATTTATCGATTAATCAGCCGCGCGAGCGACGTTTGAATTGTTTTCGCAATAAATCAAACGTCGCTCGCGCGACGCGATTTATTATTTCGATGCTGACCGTGCGTTAAAACGCGCGGCTGATGTTTTATTCTACGGAGATAATTCCGCGCCGGATGGCGTAGCGCGTCAAATCGGCTTGCGTGTGGACGCCGAGCTTATGCATTACTTTCGAGCGGTGCGTTTCCGCCGTGCGGACGCTGATGCCGAGACGCTGGGCGATTTCGCTGTTGGTGTGACCTTCGGCGGAAAGATGCAGAACTTCGCGCTCGCGCGTCGTTAAAGTTTCGTATTTATCCAACGTTTTCGCCTTCGTCATCTGCTCGTAAACTTCGATGGCGCGGTCGGAAAGCGAAGGGCTTAAATATCGATGTCCTTCGCTGACTTCGCGCACAGCCTGAATCAAATCGGCTGAACCGGCATCTTTGAGAACATACGCCGAAACACCGTTTGAAAGCGCTTCGAGCACAAAACCTTCGTCGTCGTACATTGAGAGAATTATAAGCTTGGTTCGGGGAGTTTGTTTGTTGAGCTGGCGCGCGACTTCCAGACCGCTCAGACCGTGCATCATCAAATCCAAAACGGCGACATCGGGATTGAGCTTTTTGACCAGTTCCAACGCCTCAAGCCCGTCGCCCGTTTCGCCGATAACGTTAAAATCCGGCTCGGCTTCCAATAAAGCGCGCAAGCCTTGAAGGACGATGCGATGGTCGTCGGCAAGCACGATGGTTATTGGTTTTGAGCGCATAATTTTAGAAGAGGAAAAGAGGAGAAAAGGAGAAAGGGAGAAAATTGAGCAATATTAAACTTGCTCCTCTGCTCCTCTGCTCCTTTTCTCCTCGTCCGGTTTTCATCTTTCGCCGTTCATCGTCGCAAGATTCCAATGGGCTGTCAAACGCGTCCCTTCGGAATTTGATTCGATAATAAAACTTCCGCCCAGAAGCGATGCGCGTTCACGCATACCCGCCAATCCGCTCGATTGGTCGGAATCGAAGACGGCTTCAGGGTCGAAGCCTTTTCCGTTGTCTTCAATGTGAACCGTCAGCGTATTTTGATTTGCCCAGATATGAACGATTGCCTGTTCCGCGCCCGAATGCCGCGCAATATTCGTCAAAGCTTCCTGCACGATGCGAAAAGCAGCGGTTTCAAGCTCGGGCATAAAACGTTTTCCTTCGAGACCTTCGTGCCGGAAATCAATCTGCACATTCGTCTGCGATGTGTAATGCCGCAGATGACGAAGGAGCGCCGAAAGCAAACCGAGATGGTCGAGCGTTGCCGGACGCAAATCGAGCGACAATTCGCGCGTTCGCATCAGCAGCTCGTTGACGAGTTTTTGAGCTTCGTCGAGACTTTCGCGCACCTCATCATCCGGCAGACGCGCAATCATCTCCAATTTTAGCTTGAGTCCGGTGAGAATTTGTCCAATCTGGTCGTGCAGTTCCAGCGCGATGATACGCCGTTCCGCTTCCTGCACCTCAATCAGGCGGCGCGAGAGAAACGTCATGCGCTCGGCGTATTCGCGCAGAGCTTCTTCGTCAAGCTGCTGCTTTGTGATGTCAAAAGCCGTCCCGTGAATAAACCACGGATGACCATCGGCGTGTCGAACAATTTTTACTTCGCACTGAAAACGGACGACGCGCCCGTCGCGCGACAAAACGCGATAAACCGAATGAAGCGGCTCGCCCGTCAAAAACATCTGCGCGACCTCGACGCTCCAACGCTCTTTGTCTTCGGGATGTATATGCTGATACCAGCGCACAGGGTCGTTGAGCCATTCTTCCTGCGTAAACCCGAGTTTTGCTTCAATCTGCGGGCTGACATAAGCTTCGCCGAAACTTTTGTCAAAAAAAGCGATAAAAACGACCGCCGGAATCTGCTCGACCAAAACACGATAAATATCCGTAACGTCCGGCAAAATTTTTTGAGAAACGGCTTTAGGAGAATTTTCATTAAACAAATCGGTCGCAAAAAAAACAGCGGCAAGCCCGGTCAAAACATTTTCCGCTTCGAGCAAATCAACCGGCAAATTTTCGTCGTTGAGCGAAAAAGTCCGTCCAATTCCCGAATCCGTTTTCTCTTTAGAATTTTTCGCTTTCACAATTTCTTTTTCTTATTTCCCGACTTTAACTTCTCTCCGCGCTGTCGCCAGACGGGTTCCCGATTAAGTGATGCCTGCGTGTAGCGGCGCAATGCGTGAATGGCTTTGCCGTAGGTCATCACCGCTTTTGATGAAAGAAGCGAACCCGGAGGCTGATTCATAAACGGCATAAACTTGTCGGGAAAACCGGGCATCGTGCAGCCGATGCAAATGCCGCCGACGTTCGGACAGCCGCCCATTCCGTTTATCCAACCGCGTTTTCCGACGTTACACTGGACGACCGGACCCCAGCAGCCGAGCTTGACGATGCAGTATTTCGAGCCGTATTCTTCGGCAAACTGCGCTTGTTCGTAATAACCGCCGCGGTCGCAGCCTTCGTGAACCGTTTCAGTGAAAAGCCACGTCGGGCGAAGCTGTTCGTCAAGCGGAATCACCGGCGCATTTCCCGCCGCATAATAAAGCAGATAAAGCAGAGTTTCGGTTAAATTATCCGGCTGTGTCGGGCAGCCCGGAACGCAGACAATCGGGATATTCGCTTTTGATTTGAAATCCCAGCCGAGATAATCGGGAAGTCCCGTCGCGCCCGTCGGATTGCCTTCCATCGCGTGAATTCCTCCATATGCCGCGCAAGTTCCGACCGCCATTATCGCCCACGCTTTCGGCGCGATGCGTTCAATCCACTCATTTGTTTTAACGGGTTGTCCGGTTTGTTTATCTGTTCCCAGAGCCGCCCAATAACCTTCCGGTTTATTATCTTCATTCGGAATCGAGCCTTCGACGACGAGAATAAACTGTCCGAGTTTGCCGTTGGCGGCAAGTTCGAGATATTCAATGTATTCGTTCGCATTTTCGTAGGAATAAAAGGGATTGAGAAGTTTTACTTTCGGAATTCCGGGCAAGCCGCCCATCACGATGTCTTCGATGCTCGGCTGCGTCGCCGAAGTGAGAACAACCGATTCACCGTCGCATCCAAGACCGGCAGTAATCCAGAGAATGGTTATTTCGCGTTTAAATTGTGCGGATTGAAAACTATTCATCCGGTGCAGCCAAAAGGCTTCGCTTTCCTGACTATACTTATTGAAAAACTGGAAGAATATTATCAGAAAAACTAAACGCAGCCCAAATAAAATTAGAAATCACCGAAAATCGGCATTGTCCGCGTTTTTGCCGAATTCTTTTTCCAGAGCAATTTTCGCCGCGTGAAAGCCGCACATTCCGTGAACGCCGCCGCCCGGCGGAGTCGAGGACGAACAGATGTAAAATCCTTCGACCGGCATTGAATACGGATTTAAGCTGAACGTCGGGCGCGTAAACATTTGACTTAAAACGTTTGCGCCGCCGCCTATATCGCCGCCGACATAATTCGCGTTGTATTTCTCCAAACCCGCAGGCGACAGATGGCTTTTCGCCAGAATACAGTCGCGAAATCCGGGCGCAAAACGTTCGATTTGGTTCTCGATTCTTTCGGTCATATCAACGGTCGAATTGTTTGGAACGTGCGCGTAAGCCCAAGCCGTATGTTTTCCGAGCGGCGCGCGCGTCTCGTCAAAAAGGCTTGTTTGCACGAGGAGAACAAACGGTTTTTCGGAGATTTGCCCGCGATTATGAAGACTTTCGGATTCGGCAATTTCGTCAAAAGCGCCGCCGAGATGGACGGTCGCGGCTAATCCGCATTCTTTCGCGCGCCACGGAACAGGCTCGCTCAGCGCAAAATCCATTTTGAACGCGCCCGCGCCGTAACGATAATTTTCAAGCCTGCGTTTATAACTTTCCGGCAGGCGATGTCCGGCAATTTTTAGGATTTGGCGCGGAGTAATGTCGAATAAAACGGCGCGGGACGACGGAATCTCGTCAATATTTTCGACGCGTGTATTTGTTTCAATCCTGCCGCCGAGCGATAGAAAATATTTTGTGAGCGCGTCCGTTATTTTCTGCGTTCCGCCGCGCGGGAATTGCCAGCCGCCGGTGTGCGCCATTAAAGTTAAAACAAAACCGATTGCCGCGCTCGGCACGTCTTCCAGAGAAATCATCGAATGCGCCGCGCTTCCGGCAAAAATAGCGCGGGCGCGCGCTTCTTCGAAATAATGGTCGGCAAATCCGCGCGCCGAACGAAAAGCCTTTAAGCCGAAATTCGCCATCAAAAACGGGTGTTTGGGAAAATGAAGCGGCGCGAGAATCTCCGGCGCAAGGTCGTTCCAATTTTCGACGAACGGTTTAACGAGCTTCCGGTAATTTTCCTCGTCCGCGCCCATGCTCGCGGCTGTTTCTTCGATTGATGATTTGAGCAGAACCGCCGTTCCGTCATCGAGCGGATGCGCGAGCGAGGCGTCGGGTTTAATAAATTCCAAACCGTATTCGGCGAGCGGCAAGGCTTGAAAAAACGGGGAACTGAGCGCCAGCGGATGAATGGACGAGCAAACGTCGTGAACAAAACCCGGCAAAGTCAGTTCCGCCGAGCGCATTCCGCCGCCCGGCGCCGCGTCGGCTTCCAGAATCAAAACAGAAATTCCCCGCTCAGCCAGACAAATTGCCGCCGCCAGCCCATTTGGACCTGAACCTATTACGATTGCGTCATACTTATAATTTTTCACTCGAAATCTTAGATAAGCTTACTCTTTTTTGATTCTATCCGACTATCTAAGAAAAAACTTTACTTTGTGAAAAAAAACTTCAATCTGCCCGCATCGACGTTTCTAAAAATGCGCGCGGCGTTTCAATCAACAGCTAAAATTTGCCGTTTTAATCATAATCTCTGACGGGAGCAAAACTGACGCGATTTTTTTCCCTGATGCCCTTTGCCGTTATATCGCCTTCGACAATCTCGTAGCCGAGCAGCGCGAAAATGCGTCCGCGAATAAAAATCGGGCGCGCGTTGCCGTACCAGTCAACGCACGAAGCGCGGCATTTGTCGTCGGCTGATTTGGCTGGACGGGATTTGAGCGCGCCGAGTTCGCGTAAATTTAACGAATCATTACGCAGAAACAGAATCGATGCCGAATCATTATACAAACTTTCGTAACCGGCGCTTCCTTCTTCACGAATCGGCAAACCGAGCAGACCGGAATCCGAATCCTCCGACTTGTAGAAAAATCCGTGACTGCGAAGCTCGCCCTGCGCGGCATTTTTGCGCACATAACTTGATTTAATGCGCGGCTCTTCGCCTAAACGCAAAGAGGTGAAATACAAATTTTCTCCGTCCGTCCCGACGATAACCGAATCTTTTCCCATCGCCTCGATACGGTCAACGCTGTGTTTGAGCGAAAGCCGGTCGATTTCTCCCGTAGTCCAGCGAACCGCGAAAAGGCTCGACTTTTCCTTCTCCTCCGCGTATCCCCAGCTATTGCCCGTGCCGTATAAAAGATATTCGCCGATAAATCTGTTTTGAAATGTATAACCTTCTGGTTTCGGAAGCTCTTTATAACGCGAGGCGGAAACATTCTCGCTGCCGTCGGAGAAACTGTTCCGGGAGACGCGCAGCAGAGCGACTTCGTCGGCGGTTACTTCCGCTTTCCACATTCCGTCTCCGGCGGCATCCGAGCGTACCAACACGTTCAGATAGCCGTCTTCGCTTTCCAAAAACGAAAATTGGTCAACCGGACTGCCCGAAACTCCGAGCGCCGTCGGAGCCGAGCCGTCGAGCGGCATCTGATACAACATCGAACTGTTTTGATTTTGTTTGGTTCTTGACGCCCAATCGCTTACCCAGACATAAACAGATTTTTGCGAAACATAAAAAACGCGACCTGCCGGACCGATGACGCCGGTTGCCTCGCAGGAAAATTCATTACTGTCGAGATTGCAGACCGTAACCGTATGAAGCGCCAGACCGTAACCGTCATTCACCTCGCGCGCCGGTCGATAAATTCTGGTCGGCGCGGCGATAGATTGAAAATCATCTTCGGTCGCGCCTTTCCGCCATTTACGCAGCGCCGGAAAATCGTCCATCGGATTTTCGGAATTAAAGTCCAGATATTGCGGCGTGTAAAACACGAGCTTATTGCCAATCAAACGGCTCGCATAATTGCGCGACGAATAATAATCGTTCGAGCGCAGATGATAAGTCGAGCGATAACGAAGTTTGCCTTCACCGTTAATATTAAACAAGCCGATTTCCGTTCCGCCGCGCTCGTAGCTGTAGCCGATTACCGCAATCGTATTATTGGAGACGAGCATTTCGTCATACCACGTTCCGTCCGGATTAATGTCGGGCGCAAAGGCATCGACGGTCGAGATTGGTCTTAAACTGTTATCCCCGATTGCCACTGTGAAAAGCCGACCGCGCCGCAAAATTATCAAATGCTCGCCGTGCATTTTGACGATTCCGCCTTCGTCAACTCCCGCCTGCTGAACATTAGTAATTGAATCTTCATCGGCAACAGCCGTTTTACTTTTAGTAACAGCCGAACTATCTGCACTCGTCGGGGCAGGCAATGTGTTGGAACTTTCCTTTCGCACGCGTTTCTGCTGCCCGGCAAGCCGGCGAAAATAACTGTCCAATTCCTTTTGCGAACCGAATGGCTGCAAGGTTTTCTTCGGCTTACTGCTCGCACTCATTTCCGGCGGCTCGGTAACAGGGCTCTCAACCTGTGCCGCATCATTATTAATTCCGGCAAACGAAAGCACGGCAATGCCGACTGGAAACATTAAAATAAAGGCTAGTAAAATTATTTTCTTCATATTTTTAATCGCTGCGGCTCAACATCGAAATTACCTGTTGTTCGTTTTACGAAACGACGAGTTTTGTAGATAGAATGTTTCGGCGACTAAATCTTGCAAAGAATTTTAGGCATTAATATATTTGAGACGCCTAAAAATCGAAAGCCGCGTCTTGCGGCGCGGCTTGGCTAATAAAGATTCAAAACAGACGAGTCAAATATATTAATGCCTTAAATTTATTTAGTGTCTTGATTTGATGTCGCCGTCGGCGGCGTCATGCCTTCGGGATAAATTGTGTCTTTGTAAGTATATCCGCTTTTTGCCGGGTCGAGTTCGGACACGACCGCTAATTTTATCGCGTCGCGTTTCTCGTTAATCGTAATTTTCCCCGTAACGCCCGCAAAATCCTTTGTGGCGGCGAGCGCGTCGCGCAGCTTTGCGCCTTCGGTTGCGCCCGCGCGCCGGAAAGCGTCAGCCAGAAGCTTTGCGGCGTCATAAGCCAAAACCGCCATCGAATCAGGCTCTGCGCCGTATTTTGCTTTATAGAGCTTGACGAAATTCTGCACTTCCGGCGCGGGATTATCCACCGAATAATGATTCGAGATAAAGGAGTTTTTCAAAGCGTTTCCGCCGAGCTTCCAAAGCTCCGGCGAATCCCAGCCGTCGCCGCCGAGAAGAGGCGCGTTTATTCCGAGTTCGCGGGCTTGTCTGGCGATAATTCCGACCTGACTGTAATAACCCGGAATGTAAATCACATCAGGATTTAATGACCGGATAATCGTCAGTTGTCCTTTGAAATCGGGGTCTTGCTGCGTGTAAGACTGTTTGGTGATAATCTTTCCGCCGAGTTTGGAAAATTCGTTTTCAAAAACTTCCGTCAAGCCTTTGCTGTAAGCCGAATTGACATCGCCGATGACGGCGGCGGTTTTGGCTTTCAGCGTATTCGCTGCAAATTTTGCCATCACCGAGCCTTGAAACGAATCGATAAAACAGACGCGGAAAATATAATCTCCGATTGCCGTTACCTGTTCATTGGTCGAAGCGTGCGAAACCATCGGAATCTTCGCTTCCTGCGCGACGGGCGCGGCGGCAAGACTGTTGCTCGAAGTAGCTTCGCCGATAAGCGCGTGAACTTTGTCCTGATTGACGAGTTTTGAAGCGACGGTTTTCGCCTGTTCCGGTCTGCCCTGGTCGTCTTCGTAAATTGCTTCGATTCGCTTGCCGCCCACGCCGCCGGACGCGTTGATTTCGTCAATCGCGAGCTGAACGCCGTTTTTGGTTGATTGCCCGAAGCTGGCGGTTTGTCCCGTTAAATCACCGTAAACGCCGATTTTAAAAGTGTCGCCGTCGGCAGTTTTGACATTGTCGCCTTTTTGCACGCAGGCGGGCGACATCAACAAAGAAACAAGCAAAAATAAGCTCAGACAGATATTTTTCATATGCAGATTATGCATCGAAAATCTCTGCCAAGTCCTTAGATAAGCGCTGAAATTTTATGAAATGTTATGAAATCGAACGAACCGGAAAAGAGTTAGCCGCGAATAACACGAATAAAAGAAAAAATAATTTGTGTTATTCGCGGCTAACTCTTTAAGCCTACGCTCCTGAAAGACTTTGAAATTCGGGATTCGACCTTAATGAATCGAGTCGCGGGTCGTTTTTCAGAAACCATCTCGACTTTTTACCGTTCATTTTTTTCAGCCACCCGATGGCGCGTTTGTTGTCGCCGAGTCCGGCATAAATAAGTGCAACATCGTGCGGGAGAGCGCCGTTTTTCATTATATCGTCCAAAATCTTTTCCGCCTCTTTTTTGTTGCCCGAAACGGCGTATGCGTGTCCGAGCATCGTTTCGTATTCAATCCGTTTACGTGTCAGGCGACGCACTTTTTGAAATTCCGCAATCGCTTCGCCGAACATTTCCTTTTGCTCGTAAGCCATGCCGAGAATGAAATGCGCGGCGAAAAATCGGTCGTCCATTTCGACGATTCGGCGCAGATGAACAATCGCTTCGTCATAATGCCGCGCATAATAAAGCCGCTCGCCCAAAGTCGTACCGATGATAGGCGAAACCGGGTCGAGCGTAACGGCAATTTTAATTTCACGCATCGCTTCTTCATCGCGCAACTCCATTGCCAGAAAATCCGAATACCAGTGATGCGCCGTCGCATAGTTCGGATTCATCTCGATTGCGCGCCTGAATTCGCTGTCAGTCGCCTGCGAATCGTGTTCGAGCAACATATGTATTAAAGCCAGAGACGTATGCGCTTCCGCGAGCTTTTCATCCAGTTCCAAAGCCTTTACAACGGATTGGTTTGCTCTCTGCAAAGTTTCTTCAGAGGAAAGGTCGCTCAGACCGTAAAAGTTAAGAACGAGATAAGAATCGGCAACGCCCGAATATGCCAGAGCGTAATTCGGGTCGAAATTGATTGCCTGCTCAAAATATCCGATTGCTTTATTCAAGCTCTCTTCGTTTCGCTTGTTCCACAAATATCGCCCGCGCAGATAAGCTTGATAAGCTTCGATATTTTCGGTCGAATGCGCGCGAATCTCTTTTTGTTCTTCGCCGGATAACTTTAACTGCAAAGCTCCGGCGACTTCTTCGGAGATAGCGTCCTGCACGCTGAAAATGTCGGAAAATTTCGAATCGAAGCTTTGTCCCCAGAGAATTCTGCCGCTTTCGACATCGAGCATCTGAACCGTTACGCGGATTTGTTCGCCGCTTCGCTGAACCGTTCCGTCCAAAACGGCATCGACTTTTAATTCACGTCCGGCGGCGATTGCGTCCCGTTTGTCATTTGCGTATTTGATAACGGAATTTGTCGGGCGCACCGCGAGATTTTGCAGGTTGCCGAGCTTGGCAATCAACGTGTCGCTCATTCCCGTGCCGAGAAAGTCGTCGTTTCCTTCGGCGTTCAATGATTTAAAGGGAAGAACGGCAATGGTTTTCGGCGCGGAATTTGCATTTGTTATTTTGCCTCGCGGATAAAACCAGATTACGGCAAAAGTTAAAATCAAAAGCGCGGCGGCAAACGCGAAAGCGCGGTAAAGCGCAGAAAATTTAAAGCGTTTGTTGAGAGCTTTACTTTCCTTTCCGTCGTCGCAAACGTCGATTGTGATGCTCGATTGCGTAAATTCCTGCAAAACAATTTCCGACGTTTCGCAGACCGCGTTTTCCTTGACCGGAGCGATAAAGCTATAGCCGCGACCGGGAACTGTAACGATAAATCTGTGTTCGCCGACGCGTTCGCCGAGCGCTTTTCTGAGCGTCGAAATCTGCTGCGTCAGATTGTTTTCTTCGACCGCCGTATCCGACCAAATCGAATTCATCAAATCGTCTTTAGAAATGGTTGCGCCTCGATGCCGGACAAGAATCAAAAGCGTCTCGAACGCTTTTGATGTAAGCTGCACAGGCTTGCCGTCACGCAATAACTGACGCTTTAGCGCATCGACGCGGAAAGTGTCGAACTCATACAGGAAACTTTCACTCTGCTCGTTCATACTTCACCCCGAAAAGAAATTTCTATGACGCGAAAATTAACACAGTACAGCCAAATATAAAAGCCCGGACGATATAAATTTAATGATGCCCGCGAGCTTTGCTTTTGTTGCATCGACAACGCGGAAAAAGCGAATTTCATAAAATTTCACCAAATTTCACCGGATTTCTAAGGACATTTTCTGCCCGCGCGGAAAATAATCGAGAAAATTCGATGAGTTTAAGAATAAAAATCACATTTGCCACCGAACGCTCTTTAATACTGCAAAGACGCGCAAAAAAGCGTCTCTGGTGCGAGCGGTGCAATGCGGAAACCGATTTTGTAACGGACGCGGAAATAAAAAATCCGGCTTTGCGTCCGGCAAAAAACATCGAGGACGGACGCCTGCACAAATTTAACGCGTCAGACGGGACGACGTTCGTTTGTCTGGCTTCCATCCTCGACCGAAGCGAATAAAAAATATGCAGAAAGAATTATCAAACGAAACAAATACGACGGGAATTCTCGGTCATCCGCGCGGGCTTTCGACGCTTTTTTTCACCGAAATGTGGGAACGATTCAGCTATTACGGAATGCGCGCGATTCTGGTTTTGTATATGACGCAGGCGCTTCAATTTGCCGATGCGGACGCCTTGAGCATCTACGGCTATTACACCTCGTCGGTTTATTTTCTGCCGATTTTCGGCGGTTGGATTGCCGACAGATTCTTAGGCGCAAAACGCGCTGTTCTATTCGGCGGCATCATCATCGCCTGCGGTCATTTCTCGCTCGCTTTCAGCCCGCTTCCCTTTTTCTACACGGGTTTATGTTTGGTCGCGTTCGGAACGGGCTTGCTCAAACCGAACATCAGCACGATGGTCGGCGATTTATATTCGGAAGAAGACCCGCGCCGCGATTCCGGTTTTTCGCTTTTTTATATGGGCATCAATTTGGGCGCGTTTATCGCGCCTCTGGTTTGCGGCTATCTGGGGCAGAACGTCAACTGGCATTACGGTTTTGCCGCCGCCGGAATCGGGATGATTGTCGGCTTGATTCAATTCGTTTTCAGCGGCAAACGCCTTGAAAATATCGGCGAGCTAAAAACCAAACGCGAAGCCGAAGGCATTACGGAAATTAAAGAAAGTTTGACGCCCGAAGAAATCAAACGGCTTGTCGTTATCGGAATTTTGTTTTTCTTCTCGGTCGTTTTTTTTATGGCTTTCGAGCAGTCCGGTTCGAGCCTGACGCTTTTTGCCGACAGATTAACGCGCAACAGCATTTTCGGTTTTGAATTTCCTTCGTCGTGGTTTCAAATCGTCCAGCCGCTTTGTCTTCTCATACTCGCGCCCGTTTTCGCATCAATTTGGCTGAAAATGGGCGACCGCCAGCCGTCCAGCCCGCGCAAATTCAGTTACGGGCTTTTATTTGTCGGGATAAGCTACGTCCTTCTGGTTTACGCCGCGACCTTGACCGCCAGCGGGCGCGTCAGCCCTTTGTGGCTCGTATTTTTGTACCTGATTCAGACATTCGGCGAGCTTTGTCTCAGTCCGGTCGGTCTGAGCACAACGACCAGACTCGCGCCGGCGCGAATGGTCGGTCTGATGATGGGCGTCTGGTTTTTATCGATTTCTCTGGGCAGTTTTTTCGCGGGAAAAGTCGCGAGTTATTTTGACGATAAAGACATCGGCGCAATGCTTAAGCTCTTCGGTTTTCTGACGATAGTGCCAATCGCGGCAGGCATTCTTCTGACTGTTTTGACGCCGCAGATAAATAAATTTTTAAGCCGCGCGAAAGAAAACGGAACAAAAGGCTGAAGAATTTTCAAATTCTCGCCGCGCGAATAATATCGGCGAAAACTCCCGCCGCTGTAACGTCCGCGCCCGCGCCCGCGCCTTTGACGACCAGAGGAAGCTCGGCGTATCGGTTCGTATAAAATAAAACCGCGTTGTCTTTGCCCGAAAGATTGGCGAAATTATGTGTTTTATCGATGCTTTGCAGACCGACCGAAGCCTTTCCATTATCAAAAGAAGCGATATATTTGAGCGATAAATTCTGGCTTTTAGCCGTTTCAAACAGCCCGCGAAAATAGCTTTCGCGCTTTTCCATCTCTGTATAAAAATCTTCGACGCTGCCTTCGAGACACGCTTCGGGCAGAAAGCTTTTGTTCTCGATGTCCGACATTTCCAGCTTAAATCCGGCTTCGCGCGCGAGAATCAGAATTTTTCGCGCCACGTCCGTTCCGCTTAAATCGAGTCGCGGGTCAGGCTCGGTGTAGCCTTCAATTTGCGCCTGCCGAACGACGGAAGCGAACGAGCGCGAGCCGTCGTAATTATTAAAAACAAAATTCAGAGTTCCCGACAAAACGGCTTCGATACGCTTTATTTCGTCGCCGCTGCGCGTCAAATCATTGAGCGTATTGATAATCGGAAGACCTGCGCCGACGTTCGTTTCAAACAAAAACGCCGTTCCGTATTCGCGCGATAAATCTTTTAATTTCCGGTAATTCGCAAAATCGCCCGATGCGGCAATTTTGTTGCAGGCAATTATCGAAATGCTTTTTTCGAGCAGCTTCGGATAAGTTTCGACGATTTCGGCGCTCGCCGTTACATCGACAAAAATCGAATTGCGCAGGTTTTTTTCGAGAATCAAATCGGTAAATTCCGCGATGCTCATCGCGGGCGCGTTTTCGAGTAATTTTTCCGCGTTTGCCAGTTCAATTCCCGCTTCGTCAAAAATTTTATTCCTGCTTTTCGCCAGCCCGACGACGCGCACGTTCAGGCGCAGATGTTCCCGCAAAAACTCGCTTTGCCGCCCGATTTGCTCGATTAATTTTTTCCCGACCGTGCCGACGCCTGTGATGAAAACATTGACCTGTTTGTTTCCGTCCGAGAAAAATTCTTCGTGAAGCGTGTTGACGGCTTTGCGCACGTCGCGCGACCCGATAATCGCGGAAATATTGCGCTCGCTCGAACCCTGCGCGATGGCGTGAATGTTTATGCCCTGTGAGCCGAGCGTCGCAAACATTTTACCGCTGACGCCCGTATGTTCCTTCATTTTGTCGCCGACGAGCGCGAGAATCGAAAAGCCGTTTTCGACGCGCAGAGGCTCTATTTTCCCGACGTTGATTTCGTATTCAAATTCCGTATCGACCGATTTTTTCGCCAGCTCGCCGAATTTTTCTTCAATCGCCACGCAGATTGAATGCTCCGAAGAGCTTTGCGTAATCAAAATAACGTTAATCTGCGCGCGTGAAAGCGCGTCGAAAAGACGTTTGGAAAAACCCGGAATGCCGACCATTCCGCTGCCTTCGAGACTTAAAACCGAAATTTTATCGATGCTCGTAATGCCGCGAATGATGTCTTTTTCGGGCGAAGTCCCGGCTTCAATCAACGTCCCGAAATCTTCAGGCGCAAACGTGTTTTTTATCCAAACCGGAATTTTTTTCGCCATCACGGGCTGAATCGTCGGCGGGTAAATCACCTTTGCGCCGAAATGCGAAAGCTCCATCGCCTCGCGATAAGAAATGCGCGAAATCCCGCGCACATCGCGGACAAAACGCGGGTCGGCGGTCATCATACCAGACACGTCCGTCCAGATTTCCAAAACTTCCGCGTCCGCCGCCGCCGCCAGAATCGCCGCCGTATAATCCGAGCCGCCGCGTCCCAAAGTCGTCGTCGCGCCGCTTTCGTCGGAAGCGACAAAGCCCGGCAAAACAAACAGTCTTGAGCGTGAATTGTCGAAAAATTCTTTTATTCGCGCGTTCGTTTTCTCAAAATTAACCGCCGCAAAATTGAAGTTTGAATCGGTCAGAATCAATTCGCGCGAGTCTTTCCGGACGTTTTCGATATTGAGCGAATCAAATTTCGCCGAAACAATTTTTGTTGACAAAATTTCGCCGTAAGCAGCGATTCTATCGAGCGTTCGCGGTGAAAGCTCGTGCAGCAGAAAAACGCCTTCGCAGATGTTTTCGAGCTCGTGAATACAGTTTTCGATAAAATCTAAAAGCTCGCTTTGCGCGGAATTCGGAATGAGCGCGCGCGCGGTTTCTGCGTGTCTCGCCTCGATTTCCTTTATTTTCTCGCGGAAAATCTCATTGCCGCGCTCGGCTAAATTTCCGATTTCAATCAAAGCGTCGGTCGTGCCCTGCATTGCCGATAAAACGACCGCGCAGGCGTTTGTTTCGATTGCTTTTTTGACGATTTCGACCGTCTTCTCAACATTTTCGGCGCTGCCGACGGACGAACCGCCGAACTTTAAAACTTTCATTCGTATTATATTTTCTTCAATAAAATCTCTTTCAAATCTTCGTAGTTCGCCTTCATTTTCACGCTCTGTGACGAATGCGAAAGCAAAACTTTAACCGTCCCGGGAATTTCGACGCGAGTTCCGATAATCTTTTCGACCGAATCGAATTTTACCGGGTGCGCCGTTTCGAGAAAAAAGCCTTTTTCGTTCGGATTTTTCTCAAGATATTTCTGCAAAGCGTAAAATCCGACCGCGCCGTGCGGGTCTAAAACATATCCGTATTTTTCAAAAACTTCGCGCATCGTCCGCGCCGTCGCATTGTCGGAAACGCTCACCGCTTCGAGATTTTCTTTCAGATTCGGAAAATCGTTTTCAAAAATTTCCAGAATCCGCACGAAATTCGACGGGTTTGCCACATCCATCGCGTTTGAAAGCGTCGGAACAGACGGCTTTGTTTCCATTTTTCCGCTTTGCAAAAAGTTCGGAATCACGTCGTTCGCGTTTGTCGCGGCGATAAATTTGGAAACGCGCAAGCCCGAAACGCGCGCCAGAATTCCCGCGCAAATGTTGCCGAAATTTCCGCTGGGAACACATATAACCGGACTTTGCACTTCGAACTTTGAACTTGGGACTTGGGACTTGGGACTCGGGACTTCATCTTCCCATTGCTGCAAAGCGAAAAAATAATAAAATTGCTGCGGCAGCCATCGCGCGACGTTTATCGAATTTGCGGACGTGAGAAAAACTTTTCGTTTCAAATCTTCGTCCGCCAAAGCCGTTTTCGCCAGCGCCTGACAATCATCGAAAGTGCCTTCGACTTCGAGCGCGGAGATATTTTTTCCGAGCGTTGTAAGCTGTAATTCCTGAACGCGGGAAACTTTTCCTTTCGGATACAAAATTACAACTTCGACGCCTTCCGTTTCGTAAAATCCGTTGGCGACCGCGCCGCCCGTGTCGCCGGAAGTTGCGACGATGACGATTGTTTTCTCGCTTTTTTCGCGCGAGAAATATTGCAGACAGCGGCTCATAAATCTTGCGCCGACATCTTTAAAGGCGAGCGTCGCGCCGTGAAAAAGCTCAAGCGCCGCAATGTTTTCCGTGATTTTCACCAGCGGAAAATCGAAATTTACCGTCTCCGCACAAATCCGCAGGAGCTCTCT
>JBARIW010000133.1:0-9049 GCA_049799955.1 Pyrinomonadaceae bacterium | reverse complement strand
TAGCCGCCGCGTCCGCCGCCGCCGCCGCCGCCGCGATTTTCACGCGGTTTAGCTTCGTTGACTTTCAGTTCGCGACCGTCAACTTCTTTGCCGTTGAGCTGTTCGATGGCTGCATTGCCTTCTTCTTTCGAAGACATTTCGACAAAGCCGAATCCGCGCGAGCGTCCTGTTTCACGGTCTTCGACGATGTTTGCCGACTGAACCGTTCCGCATTGACCGAACAATTCTTCCAAATCCTGATCAGATGTATTAAAGGAAATATTTCCTACATAAAGTTTCATAATAATTAAAGTTTACCTTGTTCCCCCGTAGCTGATAGGGAATATCAAAAGAAGTGTCGAAATCGAATCTGGCTTCGCGGAAACGGTCTGCAACGAAGGTGTCGGAATCGGATGCTCAAAACTAGAAGAGCGAACTTCTATAACCAAAAAACTGCCTGCTCCCGAACTTCCAAAACGCCTTCAAACGAAATTGCTATCTGATGGGCGCATCACCGTTGATGCGCGAGAGAAGGATTAACATTTCCTATGATTGCACGGTTTGCGAAATAGTTGCAAACCAAAATCGCGCCTTTCGCCCTTATCAAAAATAAAAAATGCGTCGCGCTATGTTATACTTTTATAGCGCGAGATAATCCGATATGTCATTTCCGCGCAATATATTAAAAAATATTTATCCGATTTCTCCTGAAATTTAAAATTAAAATGGAACTTTTTGACCTAGCTTTTATTACAAATAAGAGATACACTTCATAGACTCGACAAAAGAAAGGACAGGCTTTTATTCTCACTACAAAAGTTACGAAAAAAACAATGAAAATTTTACTTTACAGCCCGGATAACGGTGTTACGCGTAATTTTATGCCGCACCTTTGGATGTTTCTGTTAAAATCGCTGACGCCTGCCGAGCATGAAGTGATTTTAATTGACGGCAACGCCCGCGCGATGGACGAAGCCGAGCTTGTGCGTTTTGTAAAGGACGAAAAAATCGATTTGGTAGGCATCGGCGCGATGACGCGAATGATTGCCAAAGCCTACAACATGGCTGACGCAATCCGCGCCGCCGGCGTGCGCGTCGTCATGGGCGGACCGCACGTTACGGAATGTCCCGACGAGGCTCTGGGCAAAAACGGCGGAAAGCAGCACGCCGACGCGGTCGCGCTCGGCGAAGCCGACGACGTTTGGGGCTTAATCGTTAAAGACGCCGCAAACGGCGAGCTAAAAGAAATTTATACGCCCGAAATGGATGCGAAAGGCAACGATAAAAAGCCCTCGCTTCAGCCTTACCCGCATATTCCCTGGGAAACTCTGGATTTGGAACAGTTCAGCCTCGTGCCGAAGTTTTTGCAGCCGACTTTGTCAAAAATGGGCGCGGGCTGGGGCAGCTTTCACGTCGTCCCGATTGAAACGGGACGCGGCTGTCCATACGGATGCGAATTCTGCACCGTCACCGGATTCTTCGGCGATTCGATTCGTTTTCGCACAAACGAATCGGTTGTCGAAGAACTGCTCCGGTTAAAAGCGCGCGCAAAGCGCGAAAAAGGTCAAATCGCCGTCTTTTTCATTGACGACAATCTCGCCATCAACAAAAAGCGCGTTAAATCGCTGCTTCGAGACATAATCGCCGCCGACGCGCAGCTCCCGTGGGTGGCGCAAATCAGCGCGAATCTTCTCGGTGACGAAGAATTGGTCGATTTGATTGCCGAATCGGGCGGCAAATGGGTTTTTATCGGGATGGAATCAATCGACCCGCAAAATATGGCTTCGGTCAACAAGAATTTTTCCAAACCGGCAAATTACAAGGACGTTCTCGACGGACTTGCAAGACGAAATATCTACGCGATTACGTCGTTTATTTTCGGAATGGACAACGATACGCCGGGCGTCGCCGCGCGCACCGTCGGCGAAATCGAAAGCTGGCAGCCCGGACTTCCCGTGTTCGGACAGCTCACGCCGTTTCCCTCGACGCCGCTTTACACGCGTCTCGCCGAATCAGGACGACTGACGCGACCGATTCACTGGCTCGATTTTACGCCGTTCGTGATGGCGCACACGCCTCTGAAAATGACGATTGAAGAAGCCAAAAACGAGACTTTCAGCGCGTGGGCAAGGTCTTACAGCCCCGAACGAAATGCCGAGGCGGTCGAAGCAATCAAGGACAAACCGCTTGAATACCGCATCGGTCATCTCGTCGCGCGTCTTTTCTTTCGCGGAATTTATTTCCCGCAGATGAACAAACGCGCGTGGCTTAAATTATTTTTCCAGAATCGAAAGACGATTCTCAGTCTTTCGAAAGAAGGATTTTTGACGTGGCGCAAATGGAAAAAAGAGCAGAAGAAACAAAAGAAAATAGCCGTCGCCGCATCATAAATTTTTTTATTCAATTAAATTAGACAGAAATTCCCGGATTGATTATTGTTAATTATTACGCAAGTTTTAATTCACACAAACAATCCGGGAATTTCTGTAAATATGAAAATTATAAATTATCTCTTTCTGACGGCTGCGCTCGTTTTCAGCCTCAGTTGTTCTTTCACTACAAACACAGGACAGGGCAATGCCAACGCAAACGCGGTAAACTCCGCCAGCTCGCAGGCATCGGCGTCGGCAACACCCGCCGCGCCGCAAAATCCGCCCGATGCGCTCGTAAAAGATTTGTACGCGCAGCACGACAAGAAAAACAGCCCGTTTTTCCAGACCAAAAATCGCGCTCTCGTCGATAAATATTTTGATAAAAAACTCGCCGGTTTGATTTGGAAGGACGCCAACGATTCGAAAGGCGAAGTCGGCGTTATCGACGGCGACCCGCTCTACAACGCGCAGGACACTGACATAAAGAATTTCAGCGTCGGTCAGCCGAAAATCGACGGCGCGAAGGCGGAAGTCGTCGTAACTTTTCAAAACTACGACAGAAAGGAAAAATTAACGTATAAACTCGTTCAGCAAAACGCCGAATGGAAAATCGAAAATATCGATTACGGCGACAGCAATCTGCTCGGATGGTTTAAGGACGCCGCGAAAGAAACATCGACTGAAAACACTTCGGACGGTAATTTCGAGGGAACTTATGAGGTCGGCGATACGACCTGCACGGTCAAGCCGGTAAAAATGGCGTTTGAAGTGCGTTGGGAAAAAGGCTCGGGCGTCGAGATGTTTTTCAGCGAAGGCGAAGCCAACGACCGTTTTATTTTCGCGTCTGAAGCTGCCGATGGAGAAAAATCAAACGTTTTCGCGTTTGGTGACGAAAATTATACGAGAGGCACGTTTTACCGCGCCGACGGCAAAGAATTTCCGGTGAGAAAAATTAAATAATCAACAAACTCCAGAGTTCGAAACATTTTAAGAGCCGGATGTCTAAAAACATCCGGCTTCTATTTTTGCGTGTCTTTTTCGTCAAGAGCGCCGCACTGTTGAACAGACAACTCAAGCATCACAATTCAGGGGACAAAATGACGAAAACTTCAAATTTATTTCACGGAAAACCTTACTCGATACTTTTTTTATGTTTAGTGATTTTTATTTTTGCGGCGACGGCGACGGCGCAAATTGTAACCTTTAGCGGGAAACATTTGCAGACGGGCGGGCAATATCAGGTTGCCGGAGATTTTAACGGCGACGGGAAAATCGACCTCGCGGCAGCGGGTTTGGATGTCGAAATTCTTCCCGGACTCGGCGACGGCAATTTTCAAACGGGCGCGAAATACCCGCTTTCCGTAAATTTTACGGGCATTCCGCAGAGCATAATCAAAGGCGATTTTAACGGCGACGGCAAAATTGACCTTGCAATGAGCCTGAACGCGCCGAATCAGATTGCGATAATGCTCGGCAACGGCGACGGGAGCTTTCAGCCGATTGCAAGATATTCGACCAATTCGGGCGGCACGCCTTCATCGCTCGTAACGGCGGATTTTAACCGCGACGGCAAGCTCGATTTGATGACGACCGACGAGATTGATTGCAGCGGTCCGTGCGTCGTAACCAGAACGGTAACGCGTTTTGACGGAAACGGCGACGGGACGTTTGCCGCTCCGCAGCACATCGATGTCGGGCTTGCGCCATCCAAAGCCGCCGTCGGCGATTTTAACGGCGACTCGATTGTCGATGTTTCCGTAACTGCCGGAACCGGCGGCAAAGTTTTTACCTTAATCGGCAACGGCGACGGAACTTTCCGGCAGCTTCCCGACATTATCGTCGTCGCGACATCGGATAACACGGATGTTGCCGTCGGCGATTTCAACGGCGACACGATTCAGGATTTGGTCGTCGCCGCCGAAGGCGAAAGCAAGCTCGGAATTCTGCTCGGCAGAGGCGACGGCACATTCGGCGCGCCTTCGATTATCACTGACGCGAGACAGCAGAGGTCGGCGGCATTTACGCTTGCCGATATTAACCGCGACGGCAGAACGGACATCGTTGTCGGAAATGGCGACTGCTGCGCGGGCGGAGCCGATATGGGCGCGTTCGGCGTTTTATACGGCAACGGCAACGGAACTTTTCAAACAGTTTCGCGCTACATCGTTCCCTCGAACGGCAGAGTGCAGCTTGCCGGTCTGAATCCGGTTGCCGCCGATTTTAACGGCGACGGAAAAGCCGACGTTGCATCATTTTACTACAGCAATATGGGCGGCACGACGATGGGAACGCTCGTTGCGATGAACACGACCGGAATCGCTCCGGCGCGGCTCGCTCTCGGGACAATGACCGTCTCGCCCGCCAGCGTTATCGGCGGCACGAGAGCGCAAATTAACATCGCGCTTGCGCCGGACACGGTCGCGCCGGCAGGTTTGACGACGTTCACGGTAACGAGCAGTAATTCGTCAATCGTTTTTGTCCCGACGAATGCGACGACTTCTCCGCTCGGGATTGCCGGCGGAATGACGAATTTGCGATTTTGGGTTGACACAGCCAACGTCGGCACGACGCAAGTTGTTACTATTACAGCCAACAATAAAAGTCTTGGCAGCCGGAGCGTAACTCTGACGGTTACGCCGCCGTCCGCGCCGCTCGCCGTCGGCTCGCTAGCAATGCAGCCTCAGGCGATTTTTGGCGGCGATAGCGGAAGCGGTGTCGTAACGCTTGCGACCGGGCATGTTGCGCCTGCGGGCGGCGCGTTCGTAATGCTTTCAAACGACAATCCGAATCTGGTTTCAATGCCTTCGAGCGTAACGATTCCCGCCGGACAGACAAACGCGAGCTTCCCGTACGAGACAAATACGACCGGCGTAACCACGCCCGTCAATATCAGCGCAAGCTATGGCGGCGCGACGAAAACGGCGACTTTGACGATTGCCGCGCCGTCGCAGAACATTCCGATTTCTTCGGTAACGCTTTCGCCTTCAACCGTTGTTGTCGGCGGCAATATCGGCGTTCGCATAACGGTTAATCTGGCTTCCGGCTCGCCGCTCGAAGGCGCGAGAATTATGCTTTCGAGCAGCAATCCGGCGATTGTCGTCGTTCCCCGCGTCATTCGCACGAATTTCGAAGGACAAACAAGCGCGTTTACGGACGTTTCCGCCGCGACCGTTTCCGCGCCGACGCAGGTTACGATTACGGCGACTTACGGCGGCTCGACGCAAAGCGCGATTTTAACCGTTACGCCTCCGGCAAATAATGCGCCGTCGATTACGGGCTTGACATTAAATCCGGCAAGCGTCGCCGGCGGAAGCGCATCGACCGGAACGGTTACACTAAGCGCGGCTGCTTCGTCGCCGACGACCGTTACTCTTTCGAGTTCGAGCGCGATTGCTTCCGTTCCGGCGAGCGTTACGGTTCCGGCAGGCGCGACGAGCGTGAATTTTACGGTCAATACGATTTCGATTGCATCGCCGGTTAGCTCTATCATTACGGCGACGCTGAACGGAATTTCGCGTTCGGCGACGCTGACCGTAACTGCGACGCAGGCGACCAGCGATACAGTCGGAATTTCCCGCGCCGAATACGAAACGTCAAAACGCACATTGCGCGTCGAAGCGAGCAGCAATCGCACAAATGCGGTTTTGCAGGTTTTCGTTACGTCAAGCGGGCAGTTAATCGGAACACTCTCGAACAGCGGCGGAAAATACAGCGGGCAGTTTACAGTAAATGTTAATCCGCAGAATATTACCGTCCGCAGCAGCTTCGGCGGTCAGATTTCGCGCGCGGTAACGGCGAAATAATTGTCCGGCACAGGCGAGCTAAATTTAAAAGGCGATGAATTTGAATTCAAATTCATCGCCTTTTTCGCCAACTGTATTTATAATCAAAATTAAATATTCGTAACGGAGAATCCTTTAAATGAAAATTAAAAATCCGGTAATTATTCTTTGCGTCGCGCTTTTTATCTGTTCGGTCATTTGCAGCGCGCAGACGAATACGACACAAGCCTTTGTCGAAGACCCGCATTCGTATTCAAATCCGCGGGCGATTACGGTCAAACACGTCGATTTGGACTGGAACGTTTTGTTCGATAAAAAGATTTTGCAGGGAACGGCGACTTTGAGTTTTGAGCGCTCGCCGAACTGGAGAAGCGAGCCGCTCATACTCGACACGCGCGATTTGACGATTTTTAAAGTCGAAGCGTCGAGCGACGGAAAGAAATATAAAAGGACAGGTTTTTCACTCGGCTCGACGGATAAAATTCTCGGCGCGCCTTTGACGATTCAGCTTCCGCCCGACGCAACGCGCGTCCGCATTTATTACGCGACTAGCCCGAACGCTTCCGGCTTGCAGTGGCTCGCGCCCGAGCAGACGGCGGGCAAGAAAACGCCGTTTATGTTTTCGCAGGCGCAGGCGATTCACGCGCGCAGCTTTATTCCCTTGCAGGATTCGCCGCAGGTTCGCATTACATATTCGGCGAGAGTCCGCACGCCGAAAAATCTTTTAGCGGTGATGAGCGCCGAAGGAAATTCGCAGACTTCGGCGAGAAACGGAGATTATCGCTTTACGATGACGCACCCGATTCCGTCTTATCTGATTGCCATTGCCGCCGGCGATTTGCAGTTTCGCAGTCTCGGAAAACGAACCGGAGTTTATACCGAACTGGCGACGATTGAAAAAGCGGCGTTCGAGCTTGCCGACACGGAAACAATGGTCGAAGCGACCGAAAAAATTTACGGCGAGTATCGTTGGGGACGCTACGATTTGCTCATACTGCCGCCGAGCTTTCCGTTTGGCGGAATGGAAAATCCGATGCTCACCTTTGCCACGCCGACAATTCTCGCGGGCGATAAATCGCTTGTTTCGCTCGTCGCGCACGAGCTTGCCCATTCGTGGTCGGGAAATCTGGTAACAAACGCGACATGGCGCGATTTCTGGCTCAACGAAGGTTTTACCACTTATTTGGAAAGAAGAATTATCGAAGCCGTTTACGGCGTACCGCGCCGCGAGATGGAAGCGACGCTCGGACGCCAATCGCTCGTCGAGGAGCTCGCCGGAACAGCCGAACGCGACCAAATTTTGCACGTCGATTTGAACGGGCGCGACCCGGACGAAGGTTTTACGGGCATTCCGTATGAAAAAGGCGCTCTGTTTTTGAGACATCTGGAAGAAACCGTCGGGCGCGAAAAATTCGATAAATTCGTGCGCGGATATTTCGACAGCCACGCTTTTCAAAGCATCACGACCGAAACTTTTGTCGATTATCTGCAAAAAAATCTGATTGATGCGAATTCGAATGCGGTAAGTCGCGCCGATGTTGACGAATGGATTTACAAAATCGGTTTGCCGAAAAACGCGCCGACGCCGAAATCCGACGCTTTTCAGAAAACCGAAGCGCAGGCGCAAGGCTGGCTCAAAGGGAAAATTGCGGCGGGCGCTATTCAGTCAAAATCGTGGACGACGCAGGAATGGCTTCATTTCCTGAAAAGTCTGCCCGAAACGCTCGGCGCGGAGAAAATGTCGGAACTCGACAAAGCGTTTAATTTAACCAGAGTCGGCAATTCGGAAATCGCGTTTCAATGGCTTTTGATGTCGATTAAAAATAAATATTCGGCGGCGGACGCGCGGCTCGAAGAATTTTTAGTTTCCATCGGTCGGCGCAAATTCGTGCGCCCGCTCTTTGCCGAACTCGCCAAAACGCCCGAAGGAAAGCTGCGAGCCAAAGCCATTTACACAAAAGCGCGTCTCGGCTATCATCCGATAACGCAGGCTTCGATTGACGAAATCTTAAAGTGAAAAAGTAGAAAAGTGAAAAAGCCGGGTTGAATTTATGCCAGCCCGGCTTTTTCACTTTTAAACCTTTTCACTTTTTCATCTTCTGCGCGCTTGCCTGAAAAATTGAACGGAGTTATGATAAAGCCGAAAAATCTTCGTACTTAATATTTTTATACAAGTCAGGCATTATCTTTAAGTTTTATCTCGCGCTCTTATATTTATTTTATTCGTTCAGGAGATGCAGATAATGTTGACTAAAAACAAATTTAACCGGGCAGCGAATTTACTCGTCTGCCTCGTTTTCGTGTTTTTTTGCGTTCAAATCGCGAGCGCGCAGAATGATAAAACTTTGCCCGCGTGGCAAAGCTACAAGGGCATAACCATCGGGATGACGACCGCCGAGGTCAAGCAAAAGCTCGGCGGCGCGAAAAGCGAAACTGCCGACGATTGGTCATACAAGTTCTCGGACACGGAAACCGCTGAAATCATACTCGACGCTGCCAAAAAAGTGCGCGCCGTAACGGTGATGTTTAGCGAAGACCATTTAAACGCGCCAAAATTCGAAGAAGTTTTCGGCAAAACCGCGAAAGCTGAACCGAAGCCCGATGGCTCGGTTTACAAACTCATCCGATTTACCGACGCGGGCTACTGGCTTTCCTACAGCCGTCAGGCGGGCGACAAAGCGATGGTCATCGTGATGATACAAAAACTTTAATGATTTTGGATTTTAGATTTTGGATTTTGGATTGGTCATTGACTAATCTTCTAAATCTAAAATTCAACGCCATTACTGCGCGCGCCTTCTGCGCATATTTAGCCGGGCAAAAATAAAAGCCTCCGGCAAATGCCGAAGACTTTTTTCTTAAACAGTGGAAATGTTCAAAAATTACCAGCGCGAACCGCCGCCGCCGCCGCCGTAG
>JBARIW010000132.1:0-9074 GCA_049799955.1 Pyrinomonadaceae bacterium | reverse complement strand
CTCGAATCGGAAAATCTGGGCAAAGGCGGGCTTGATAGGATGAGCGCGAGAATCGGCGGTTCGGGCGCGAACGGCTCGACTACGCGCGACCGGACGAATTATCTGCAAACCGTTCCGAAAGACGCGCTTGAAAAAATGCTCTGGGCGGAAGCCGACAAGCTCGGCTGGTTTATCAATACCGTTACGGACGATGTTCTGGCGAAAGAAAAACAGGTCGTCAAAAACGAAAAGCGACAGTCTTACGATAATCAGCCTTACGGGCAAACTTCTTACGTGATTGATAGAAATCTCTACGCGTCCGACCATCCGTATAACTGGCAGGTTATCGGCTCGCTCGAAGATTTAGACCGCGCGACGCTCTCCGACGTGAAGGAATTTTTCCGCCGCTGGTATGTGCCGAACAACGTAACGCTTATCGTTTCAGGCGATTTCGACACGGTGCAGGCGAAGAAATGGGTAGAGAAATATTTCAGCGAAATCAAGCGCGGCGAAGACGTTAAGCCGATGGAAAAAAAACCGGGCGTCGTCAAAGAAACGGTCAAATTTTATCACGAAGACAATTTCGCGCGCCTTCCCGAACTGACGATGGCTTTTCCGGCGGTCGAGCAGTATCACGCTGATTCTTACGCGCTCGACGTTTTGTCGGAATATTTGTCGCAGGGCAAAAAAGCGCCGCTTTATCAGGTCCTGGTTGAAGATAAAAAATTGACTTCCGGCGTGAATATCGCCAACCAGACATCGGAGCTTGCCGGACAATTTGAAATATCGGTGCGCGCTTTTGAAGGCAAAGACCTCGACGAAGTCGGCGCGGCGATTAACGAGGCTTTCGCCAAATTTGAAAAAGAAGGCATCTCGGAAAAAGATTTGAGCCGTATCAAGGCGGGTCAGGAAACGCAGTTTTACAATTCGCTTTCGAGCGTTTTGGGCAAAGGCGCGCAGCTCGCGCAATACAATTATTTGACCGGCGACCCGGGTTTTGTCGAAAAGGATATTAAAAACATTCTCGCCGTAACGACTGCCGACGTGATGCGCGTTTATCAAAAATATATTAAGGGCAAAAACTATGTGGCGACGAGCTTTGTGCCGAAAGGGAAAATAAATCTGGCGCTCGAAGGCTCGAAAAAAGCGGAAATCGTCGAAGAAAAAATAGAACAGAATCAAAGCGAGGAAGTTGACCCGACCAAGCAGGCGACTTACGAAAAAACGCCTTCGACTTTCGACCGCAGCGTCGAGCCGCCATACGGCGAAGCGCCGCAGGTTAAAGTTCCGGCAATCTGGGAAGACAAGCTTTCAAACGGCTTGCGCGTTTACGGCATCGAAAACCGCGAAGTTCCGCTCGTTCAATTTGAAATCGTCATCGACGGCGGATTGCTTCTCGAAGACATCAATAAAGTCGGCGTCGCAAACATGATGGCGCGGATGTTGACGCAGGGCACGGCGAGAAAAACTCCGCAGGAACTCGAAGAAGCGATTCAGCAGCTCGGCGCTTCGATAAACGTCAATGCCGGAACTGAAGATGTGCGAATTTCGGTAAATACTCTGTCGAAAAACTACGATGCGACGCTCGCTCTGGTCGAAGAAATTTTGCTTGAGCCGCGCTGGGACGCGAAAGAGTTTGATTTGGTCAAACAAAGCGTAATCAGTCAAATCAGCCAGCAGGCAGCCAATCCGAACGCCATCGCGCAGAATAATTACAATCTTTTGATTTACGGAAAAGATAATATTCGCTCGCGCAATATTCTCGGAACGACCGATTCGGCGGGCGCAATAACGCTCGACGATTTGAAGGCTTTTTACAACAAGAGCGTTTCGCCGACGGTTGCCAGAATGCACGTCGTCGGGGCTTTGGACAAGGCGAAAATCACCGGTTCTTTAAGCAGTCTTAACAAAAACTGGAAAAGCAAAGCGGTCGAAATTCCCGCGTACAAAGCTATGCAGCCGCCGGCAAAATCGCAGATTTATTTCTATGACGTTCCGGGCGCGAAGCAATCCGTTATACGTTTCGGTTATCCCGGATTAGCCGCGACCGATAAGGACTTTTATCCCGTGAACGTGATGAATTACATTCTCGGCGGCGGCGGTTTCGCTTCGCAGCTAACGCAGCAGTTACGCGAGACGAAAGGCTACACGTACGGCATCAATTCCAATTTTTCCGGTACAAAAAGTCCCGGCGCGTTCACCATTCAGAGCGGCATCAGAAGCAACGTAACTCTGGAAGCGGCGCAGTTGATAAAAAGCATTTTGCAGGATTACGGAAAAAATTACTCGGAAAACGATTTGGCAACGACGAAAAGCTTTCTGGTTAAAAGCAACGCGCGCGCCTTCGAAACCGCTTTTGCCAAGCTGAATATGCTCGATAACATAAGCAAATACGGCTGGCAATACGATTACGTAAAAGGCAGAGAACAAATCGTCAAAGATATGACCTTGCAGCAAATAAAAGATTTATCAGGAAAATATCTGGATACGAATAAAATGATTTGGCTCGTTGTCGGCGACGCTCAAACGCAGTTGCCGCGTCTGAAAGAACTCGGATTCGGCGAGCCGATTCTGATTAATAAATAAAAAAGCGAGAATAATGAGAAATTATTTTATATCAATCTTTCTGCTTCTTTCGATTGTTTCGGCGTCGTTTGCGCAGACGACGCCGAAAATCGATAAGAAACAAATGGCGGCGCAGGTGAAAAGCGAGTTTCTGCACGCCTGGAACGGTTACAAAAAATATGCGTGGGGACACGACGATTTGAAGCCTTTGACGAAAACCTACAAGGATTGGTACGGTCAGACGCTTCTGATGACGCCGGTTGATTCGCTCGACACGCTCTATTTGCTCGGGTTTAAGCAGGAAGCCGACGCGACTCGGAAATATATCACGGAAAATCTTTCGTTCGATAAAGACATTTCGGTTCAGAATTTTGAAATCACGATTCGTCTTCTTGGCGGGCTACTTTCGGCTTATCAAATAACGGGCGACAAAAAGCTTCTCGTTTTGGCGGAGGATTTGGGCAATCGGCTTTTGCCGGTTTTCGATTCGCCGACCGGAATTCCATATCGCTACGTCAATCTCAAAACCGGAAAGGTAAAAGGCGAAGTTACAAATCCGGCGGAATCGGGAACTTTGCTGATAGAGTTCGGAACTCTCGGCAAGCTGACGAAAAAACCTGTGTTTTTCGATAAAGCCAAGCGCGCGCTGGTCGAAACTTACAAACGCCGCTCGCCGATTAATTTGATTGGAACGAACATCAATGTCGAAACCGGAGCGTGGACGAATACTGACAGTCATGTCAGCGCCGAAATCGATTCTTATTACGAATATCTGCTCAAATGCGCGATTCTTTTTGACGACGCGGATTGCCGCAAAATGTGGGAAGACAGTATTGCGGCGATAAACAAATATCTCGCCGACGAAGTGCGCGGCGAGCTTTGGTACGGTCATGCCGATATGACGAGCGGAAAAAGAACTTCGACCATAACGGGCGCGCTCGACGCATTTTTTCCTGCGATTCTGGCTTTGTCGGGCGATTTGGAAAGGGCAAAAAGATTGCAGGATTCTTCATTCAAAATGTGGACGAAACACGGCATCGAGCCGGAAGAATTCGATTATGTAAAACAGGAAGTTATTCAGGCAAGCTATCATCTTCGCCCCGAAATCGTCGAGTCTTCGTATTATCTTTATCAATACACAAATGATGAAAAATATTTGCAGATGGGCAAAACTTTTTTTGACGATTTCGTCAAATACTGCAAAACCGACGAAGGCTACGCCATTCTGAAAAGCGTCGTAACAAAAGAAAAAGGCGACACAATGCACAGTTTTCTGTTTGCCGAAACTTTCAAATATTATTATTTGCTGTTTGCGCCACCGAAAACTCTGGATTTCAAAAAGACAATTTTCAACACCGAAGCGCACCCGGTTAAGAAGACTTGGTAATTCGGTGTTTTCTTGACAATTTACCAACGTGTAATTACATTGTAATTATGAAAACGCAAATCGTTACAATCGGAAATTCAAAAGGCGTGAGAATTCCGAAAATTTTGCTTGAGCAGAGCAATTTAAGCGGTGAAGTTGAACTTGAAGTCAGAGGCGAAAGCATCATCATTTCGCCGACCAGAAAACCGCGTGAAACCTGGGACGAAACATTTAAAGAAGCGTCAGCCGAAAACGATGAAGAAGAACTAATCGGCGGCGAAATTCAAAACGATTTCGACGAGGAAGAGTGGGAATGGTAAAGCGTTTTGAGGTTTATCTTATCAATCTCGACCCGACAATCGGCGTTGAAATTCAGAAAAAGCGACCTTGTTTGATAATCTCGCCCGACGAAATGAATCGCCACGTCAAGACCGCCATTATTGCGCCGATGACGACAAAAAGCCGCAACTTTCCGACACGAATCGCCTGCGAGTTTGAGGGCAAAAGCGGTTTTGTCATACTCGACCAAATTCGTTCGGTCGATAAAATCCGTCTGACGAAAAAACTTGGCGAAATTGACGATGAAACACAAGTAAAGGTTCTGGAAAAACTACAGGAAATTTTCGCACCCTAATTTAATGGCAACGAAAAAAACAAAAGCATTAGCAAAGACGGAAAAGAAAATCTTAATTACCGGCGGAACGGGTTTTCTCGGAACGCATATCGTTCGCCAATTTCTTGATGCGGGCGAGAAAAATTTGCGCGTGATGGCATCAAGCGTTCCCGAATGGATGAAGGACGCGGGCGTTGAAGCCGTCGAAGGTTCGGTCACACATCGGTAAGACGTTGCCGGTGCTGTGAAAAATGTTTCCGCGATTTATCATCTTGCCGGAAAAGTTTCGCGTGAAAACGAAGATGCCGCCGCGATGAATAAAATTCACGTCGAAGGAACCAGAATTTTGTGCGAAGCGGCGACGGAAGCGAGCGTGAAAACTCTCGTTTTAGCTTCTTCGAGCGGCACGATTGCCGTTTTCGAAACCGAAGAAATTCTGGACGAAACTTACCCGACGCCGCTTGAAATCATTTCGCGCTGGGCTTATTACGCTTCGAAGTTTTATCAGGAAAGAACGGCGCTTGAAAATTTCGACGGCAAAGGATTAAAGCTCGTTATTCTGAATCCGTCTTTGCTTCTCGGCAGCGAAGACGAAAGATTAAGCTCGACCAAGCCCGTTCTGGATTTTCTTGCCCGCAAAATTCCGTACACGCCGTCGGGCGGTTTAAGTTTTGTCGACGCGAGAGACGCGGCGACCGTCTTTATAAATGCGCTTGAAAAGGGAAGACACCAGGAAAAATATCTGCTCGGCGCGGCGAATATGAAATTTGCAGATTTTTTCGGTCGCCTCGAACGTCTTTCGGGCGTTTCCGCTCCCGTTTTGCGCGTCCCGAAAAAATTAGCGATGGCTGGCTCTACTTTTATCGATTCGATTTTCAAAAACTGGAACAAACCGTCGCCCGTTCAGCCGAAAGAAGTCGAGCAAGCCGAATATTTCTGGTATTTCGACTCAAGTAAAGCCGAAGAAGAACTCGATTTTGCGCCGCGAGACGCGCAGGAAACTTTGCAGGACACGATTTCCTATGTGCGCGAAAATTTTCTCGGCGAAGGCATTTTTAAATAATAGCCGCAAAAAGGCACGAAAAAGAATTAGCCACGAACAAACACGAAGGAACACGAAAAAGAATTAAATTATTTTCGTGAAATGCGCGTGTTTGTTCGTGGCTAAATTCTTAAACGTAAGTCGGTAAAAACTTCGGGGTTTGTCGCGCTTTTGTCGCCTGCTCGAAAGCGTAGGCGATTTTGATAAGCGTCGGCTCGGAAAATGCGCGTCCCCAGAACGAAATTCCGGCGGGCAAACCTTGAATAAAACCTGCCGGAACGCTGATATTCGGGTAGCCCGCGACCGCCGCCAGAGAATTGCTTTCAAAAACGCCGCAGTCGCCGTTGACCAAATCGGTCGTCCACGCGACGCCGCCCGAAGGCGCGGTAATTGCGTCCAGTTTATTCTGATTCATTATCAAATCGATGCCCTGCGCCTGCGTCAGAGTTTTAGTTTTCTGCAAAGCGAGACGATATTCGCGCGTCTGCAAATCGCCTTTCTTTTCCGCCATCAGAAAGATTTCCTGACCAAAAAAAGGCATTTCGCGCGTCCGGTTGTCCTCGTTAAATTTGATTAAATCCGCCAGAGTTTTATACGGCGAATTTCGCGCGGCGAGATATTTGTTCAAATCGGCTTTGAATTCATAGAGCAGAACCTCGAACTCGGCATCGCCGAATTTGTTCAGCGTCGGAAACTGAACGTCTATTAAGGTTGCGCCGCCGTCTTTTAAGACTTGCAGGTTCGGCTCGATGACGGCGTCTACTTTCGAGTTGCGCCCGAAAAACTGGCGCGCAACGCCGATTCGCATTCCCTTTAAACCGTCTTTTTTCAGAAATCTTGTGTAATCGGTTTCGGCTTTTGCGCCTTGCGAAGTTATCGCGTCCGATTTGTCGAAGCCGGCAAGCGCGCCGAGCAGAATCGCGGCGTCGGCGACGGTTCGGGTCATCGGTCCCGCCGTGTCCTGCGAATGCGCAATCGGAATCACGCCGCTTCTTGAAACCAAGCCGAGCGTCGGTTTGATGCCGACAATTCCGCACGTCGCCGCCGGACAGAGAATCGAGCCGTCGGTTTCCGTGCCGACCGCGACAGCCGCGAGATTTGCCGAGATTGCCGCGCCCGAACCCGAAGACGAGCCGCACGGATTTCTGTCCAAAACGTACGGATTATGCGTTTGCCCGCCGCGCCCCGACCAGCCGCTCGAAGATTTCGTCGAACGAAAATTCGCCCATTCGCTCAAATTTGTTTTGCCGATAATCACCGCGCCCGCTTCGCGCAGTTTTTGCGCGAGAAACGCGTCCTGCTTCGGCGTCGGCGCGTCCAAAAGCGCCAGGCTTCCGGCGGTCGTTTTCATCTTGTCGGCAGTGTCGATGTTATCTTTTATAAGAACCGGAACGCCGTGAAGCATCGAGCGGACGCGCCCGGTTTTGCGCTCTTTGTCCATTTCTTCGGCAATGCGCTGCGCGTCCGGGTTGATTTCGATAATGGAATTTAAGCTTTTATCGAGCGTCTTGATTCTGTCCAGATATTTTTCCGTTATGCGCTCCGAACTCGATTTGCCCGATTTCATCGAGTCCTGAAGCTCGAAGACGGTCGCTTCTTCAAGCTCAAATTTCGTGTCGGCGTAAATTTTTGTCGTTTTACTCATCATTATCGCAGCGCTTCCCAGAGCGGCTGTTGCAAGAAAATCTCTTCGTTTCATTTTTCTCCTTTTGTAATTTTCAAATTTTCCGAAGCGTCCGTATAATCCGGCTGAAGCTCCAAGGCTTTATTAAAATAATAAATCGCTTTGTCCGCCCGTTTATATTCTCTAAAGCTCAAACCTAAAATATTACACGCGTAAGCGATTTGCTCACGGTTTAGGCTTTCGCCGCCGGATTCAAAAACGGTCTGCAAAGATTTTTCCGCGTCTTCGAGCTTGCCCTGTTTTGCCTGTGCAACCGAAATATTTGCATAAATGTTCGTATCATCGGGATTCAGTTCCAGAGCTTTTTCAAAACTCCCGACGGCTTCGTCATATTTGCCAAGCTGGACGCGCAGAACTCCGAGACTATTATGCGCGTCGGGCGAAGGAAACGAAGGTTCGATAAGCTCGGCGCAGCGCTGCTCGGCAAATTCCGTATTCGTGTTATCGATATAGTATAAACATAAATTTTTAATCAGGAAATAATTATTTTCCGTAACCGCAATCGAATGCCGGTAAAGCGTTTCGCTGTTTCGCCAGTGTGATGTCTGTATAAAAGCCAAACAGCCGAAAATCAAAAGTACAATCGCGCAGATTGCCGCGACCAATTTTTTGTTCAGATTAAAATATTTAAAAATATCGCCTGCGCCCCAGACGAGCATTGTAAAAAGCCCGAAATACGGAACGTACGTGTAACGGTCAGCCATACTCTGCCCGCCGACCTGCACCAGACCGATGACCGGAACGAGCGTTCCGAGAAACCAGAGCCAGCCCGTTAAAAGATATTTCCGACGATTTATTTGCCGGATGCAAAATGCTGTAACGACAATCAGCAAAGCAAACGCGCCGCCGAGATGCAGGAAATTTATATTCGCGTCATACGGGTACAAAATGCCCAGCTTCGCCGGATAAAAAAGCATGACGACATATTTGGCGTAAGCAATAACGGAATTGAAAAAGCGCGTTTGAATAGGCAGAAGCTCAAGCGAATGCACCGCGCCGCCCGCTTTCTGCGCCATAAACGTAACGACGCACGAAGCGAGCGCGAGCGCGAGAAGCGGAATTTTCTCGACTATCAAACGCGGCAAATCTTTTAATTTTTTCAATCTCTCCAACGCCCAAAAATCGCACAAAAGCAAAACAAACGGCAGAGTTACGAGCATCGGTTTGCTGAGTAATCCGAGCGCGAAAAGCAGAATTGTCAGAAAATAATAAATTCGTCCTTTGTCCTTCGTCTTTTGTCCTTCTTCTCTCTGTGTCTCTGTGTCTCTGCGGTAAAAATCCGTGTAGCGAAAATAAGCGAGCATCGTCAGAAACCAGAAAAAAGTGCTGAGAACGTCCTTTCTCTCGGAAATCCACGCCACCGATTCGACGTGCGCCGGGTGAACGGCGAAAAGCGCGGCGGCGATTGCGCTTTTCGTAACGCAGCCCGTCATTTTGCGGAAAACGACGAATGCGAGAAACGAATCAGCCAGATGAAAAAAGACGTTCACGCCGTGAAAAGCCCCGACATTATCCGCGCCGAAAATACTTACGTCAAACGCGTGAGAAATCCACGTCAGCGGGTGCCAGTTTGCCGCGTAAAAAGCGGTAAACGACCAGCGAAACGAGTTTAAATTCAGACCGCTGAGGACTTTATCGTTGAGATAAACATAAGCGTGGTCGTCCAGATTTATAAAATCGAAACGCATCGTCTGCGCGTAGATGAGCAGGCAGGCGGCAGCGAGCGCAACGAAAACAATCAAAGCGGAATTGGCTCGAAGGAAATTGGACTTGGCTTCGGACATCTATATGCAATTCAAGATTCAAGATTCAAGATTCAAAATTC
>JBARIW010000131.1:0-72266 GCA_049799955.1 Pyrinomonadaceae bacterium | reverse complement strand
GTCGGCAAAAGTTTTCGCAAAAAAGAGTGGTTTGTATATTTAATTACCAGAAGTCTTCGGTGAAGTGAGTAAGCTGTTATTTAAGAATAGCTTACAGGCTTGTATATTTACTATGCTAATTTCCTCTGGTTAATTTGTATCCAACTTTAAGGCTTTGCACAAAAAAGGAGCAAAAATGAGTAATTTTTGTGCAGAATTGTTAATTTTTGTGCAAGTTATGGTATTTTTGTGCAAACTGCAATTCTGCACAAAAATATGTCGAACTGGAAAAAGATTAAATCGGCTTGGAAGAAATTTAGAAAATCGGTATTTTTCTTATTCGTTTTTGCCGTCAGCTATGGCGTTGTTTCTAAACTTCTCGCAGATTATATTTCGTCTGAAAGAGGTGCTGAAATGACTAAGTATTACCTCGCTTCACTTTCAATTTATTATTCCTATTTCTTATGGGCGATATGGCTTTTCTTAGTATTACTAGGATTTTGTTTAGCGTATCTTCTGGCTAAATCAAGATTGAGAGCAATTCACGAAAAAGAATTAGAAAATCAAAAAAACACCCTTGAAGAAGTTCATCAGGCAGAAGTTAAATCTTTAAGAGAATCGAAAGAAGGTGTGCAGAAGCCGCTTTTTCCTTATGAAAATAAGCCATTAATTGACGTTAAAAATCGTAAATTCACTAATGAGCAAGTAGTTTTGGACGGTCATAGTTTCTCCGATTGCACTTTTACAAATGTCTCATTTGTTTATAACGGAACTAATAAATTTGATTTCCAACACAATACAGTTAAAGGTAATGTTCTAATAAAATCTGAAAATAGAGCCGTAACCCATACTATTGAATTTTTGAAAGGTTGGGGTTTTATGAAAGATAACGTTCCGGTACTTGACCAGGACGAGCAACCTTTAAAACATTTAGAGTCGCCGATTTATGAAAAAGGTGGAATAAAAAGCGAGCCGCAAGAAGCCTTACCTGACGAGATTAAACTTAATTCAGAAAACCGCTCTGCTTTAGCGGAAAAAATCAGATTGTCTGTATTCAAAGAATTGGAATCAATTTTAATACTTTCAAATCCGAATGCAATGGTGTTATTGAAAAAGAATCCTCGTATAAGTATAGAAGTAACCGCAGGTGAACGCACACGATTAAAAAAGATAGAAAATGAATTGCTTGATAATCGCATAATCAAATTCCAATCAAATGGGAATATGCTTGCGAATAGAGAGGATGCTCAAATGAGAACGGGCTTTGTAGTGGACAAGCTTGAAAATTTCGATAAATGTATAAATAAAATATCGGAATGATTTTTAAGTCATTCCGATATTTTACGCATAACCTTAATCTTTATAAAAATCCGTTTCAATCCCTAACTCGTAAATCGACTGGATAACACAGCAAAGATTATGACAAAGCACCTTACAAAGTAACTCATTGATTTGAGCCTTTTCCGTCTTACTTCTCAGCCGCTCGCCAAACTTCGCTTTTATCATTGAAAAGGTAGTCTCCACGTTTGAGCGTTTATGATAATAGTTCATAAATTCCTGTCTGCGAAGCTGAAAGAAATAATACATATTTTTCCAAAGCTCATCCGGCTTTTGTCTGTTCGGATTGGAGTTAGACTTGAACGGGATAAAAGCCATCCCGCCCCTATCAGCAACCAGACGGAAGTTTTCAGATGATAAATAAGCCTTATCCGCCGTTACGTGATGCAGATTGAAGTCTTGCGCGGTTCGCTGAACAAGCGGCTTGAATTGCGGATGGTCGTTTGCTGTGCTGTCTGTGATTTCCACGTTGGCAACGATGTTTGTTTTCACACCGCAGATAAGATGGCATTTGAGCCAGTCGGTAATCTTAGTTCTCACGCCCATTTTTTTAGCAGTGTTCCAATTAGGCGTTTTCGGCTGTCCTTTGGAGAATCCCGAACTATCGACGGCAAAATCTATCTCGACAGCTTTTAACGCCGATGCGCTTTCTCTGATTAGCGATTGAAGGATGAAATACATATCATCCATTTCAAGATAATTGAAAAGGCTATTAAAATGCGGAAGTTTTGAAATGTAGCCTTTATTTTTCGCGTCAACCAAATCGGACATAAAGCGCCGACCGGAAACGCCGGAATAAATTTTGAATACGATTGAGAAAATCATATCCGCAAGCGGGATTCGATTGCGACCTTGTATGCCTTTTCTCGGAAAATCCTCAATCTGAGTGCATAACTCAAATAGAAGCTCTTGAAAGCGGCTTTTCTCGGCTGTCTGCGCCTGATTGTAGGCTGTCCAATCTTGCGAATACGTCTTGTTGGTTACGGGAAGTTCGGTGTTTCTGACTAAATTTTCACTGACGAAATACATTGTGCTTTTCTCCTTGATTTTAAGGCGCGATTTGTTGCACAATAGACTTTCGGAATCATTCAGTGTGCTACAATCACGCTGTTTGTTTTCAAATAAACTCGGTTGGTTGTTTGCGCAACTAATCGAGTTTTTTAATTCTTCTAATTTCTCTAACTCACTGTATTTATTATAGGTTATCTCACCTGTGAAATCAAGTTCTAACTGCTCGTAAATGCCAGAAAATAAAGGCTTTTTCCGTTTTTTAGCGAAGATATTTATACCTCACTTTTCAATTAAACTCGTATAGATTTAAAACGAAAAATAAAATTTTTTGTTTCGGGAATAATAAGCCTTTTTTGTGCAAACAGGCTCAATTTTGTGCAGGCTAAGTCTGTTTTGTGCAGGAAGTTACATTAATGTGCAGAAGTCCTTTTTTGTGCAAAGCCCAACTTTAAATCCGCTTGCACAAAAACAGGCATTGAAATTTATTTAGAGTTGGATTATATTTTCGATTGTTCAATCGAAAGGGTTGTTTTCCGGGGCAATAAACTCGGTCTAACTATTTGTGTTCGGGTTTGTTTGGAATCTTTTCAGGTGAATCTAACTCGTCAATTTCACCTTCATTGTGAAGTTTCTCAGCGCAGCTCCGGCAATAATCTTTGCGAAGAATGCGAATCAGCAAACCTTTTGCTTTAGCTTTTCTTCTGACCTGGCGAGTGCTTCCTGTCTGAACATCAATCATTTCTCCGCAAAAATCGCAATAAATTGTGTGTTCAATCATTAGTTTTTTTTCTGTGGGGCTATCTTTAAGTCATCATCAATCAAAACATTTGTAGAAATTCCTGCAAGCCGGGCATATTTGAGTAAAATTACAATCAAAATATATCCGCGAAACTCTAAACGCCTTATTAAAAACTTCCTCATCCTATTTTACCCTATGTTACGATTCAGCCGATTTACCTAAATACCGTTCAAGCACAGATTCAAGCTTGTCATTGTCAAGAGGTTTCATTAACAGAGCGTCGCATCCCGCTTCAATGGCTTGTTGATGTATAAATTCGCCTGATGCGGTGAAAGCAATAATTGGTATTTTAGCGGTTTCCTTGAATTGCCTGATGATTTTTGTGGCGGATAACCCGTCAGTATTAGGCAGCGCCATGTCCATTAAAATAAGGTCGGGAGTTTGTTTTTTAACGCTTTCTATCGCTTTCCAGCCGTCTTCGGCTTCGAGCACCTGATAGCCAAGCTCTTCGAGAATAAACTTCATCAAAAGCCGTGTGTCCTTAAAATCTTCAACTATCAGAATTATTTTTGACATATTTATAGCCTGAAATAAATGTAAAATGAAACCAAAGCTCAACAATTATACTGATTTAAGCCAATAATAACGAACCTTAAATTCTCGTTTATATTATTCGGATTTTGTTCTGTTAAAAAATCTTCAGCGCATAAGTTTATTATACAAATCTGCCGGTTATTTTCTGCCCCATTCATTTAGTGCGAGTAAAAAAGAGTTCTTGACTTTCATTGCATATTTGGTTAATACTCATTTTGAATTTTTACAGCTTTACTTTTCAATTCTGTTTATTTTTAACGTCGCTTCCGCTTTTGCTCAAACAAACGAAGGTTTGAGGTCTGCGGCAACACTGCGTACGCCGCCTTTAATGTAACTTTAGATTCCGGCAGTTGTTATCTTGATGATGCTTTAAACGGCACAGGGCGTCAGACCGTAAAACCGGCTTTTATTCAACCCGCGCTTGCAACACCGGAAAAGTAAGTGCGAATTTCAAGATGAAAGTGGACGATGAGAATAAATTTCCCTCAGAAATTAAAAAGAATGATAATTTTTGACGAGTTTTCGTGTATATAGATACAGAAACTTTTAAAAACCAAATTATAGAAAAGGATTTATTGAAACGAGCGAATCTCGTTTTCTGAAAAGACGATGCCTGAATTCGGATACAAAATAATGTTTGATGACCTCGACCCGTTTTATCCGGAGCCGGAAGACCTGGATGTGTTAGCGACGGTTATGTCAAAGCGTGCAAGATTTCCTGATGCAAATATTTTCCGCCGTTTTTTTGAAGCAGTTGCGGACTTCATCGGACTTGCCGAAAGTAAGCCCAAACCGATTCCGGCGGGTTACACTTATCTGTCCCAATTTATAATTCACGATATTACTTTCGATGCAAAAAGCGACCGGCATGTGAGCGACGACCTTCCTTTTGCGGACGTTCGCCTGACACCGGAACAAATAAAAGGGATGAAAAATTGGCGAAATCCGAATTTTAATTTGGAAATCATCTACGGGTATAAAGAGCCGTTAACGCCCACAGACCCGCCGCGCCCGGTTTTTGAAGCGCCGCGCTCCGCATTGATGCAAGACCATCCTCTGCCGCTCCTGAAACTAGGTGATACCTTGCAGAAAGCAAATATCAATGTTAGCGCGGGCTTACCTTATCCAAGCGATTTGCCGCGAAATGACGGAAGCCCGCTTGTCCGTATCGTTGACCCGCGAAATGATGAAAACCTGTTACTGGCTCAAACTCAGGTTGCGTTTATGAAATTTCACAATGCGATAGTTGTGAAGCTTAGCGAATCGGACGTTTATAAAACCGAATCGGGAGAATATAAAAAAGATGATTTATTTGATAAAGCCCGCAAATTGGCGATTCGCTATTATCAAACTATTATCCTTAAAGATTTTTTGCCGCAAATCGTTCAGGAATCAATCTTAAAAGACGTTGTCGCTAAAGCCGGAACCGAAGAATTGTTCTACCAGCCAAAGCGCGACGGTTATTATATGCCGCTGGAATTTTCGGTGGCAGCCGTTCGGGCAGGTCATAGTATGATTCAGAACAATTACAACTTTAATATAGACCAGCCTCACGCCATACTTGCCGATTTAATGTCGTTTACGGGAAGAGGAATGGCTTCCCCTGAGATGATGCACGGACAACTGAAGAAGTTACCGAGTACATGGATAATTAACTGGAATCTGTTTTACGATATTAACGGTTCGACCTTTAATCCGGCAGCACCGATAGATACGAATATTTCGTTAGCTTTACAGAAGTTAAGACCTACGAATACAGGCGACACCGATGGAAGAAAAACTTCGCTTCCGGCTCTCGACTTATATCGCGGACGACGATTCGGACTTCCGACCGGTCAGGCTGTCGCCGGCAAAATTGCTGAGAAAATACCCGGGATAAAGATTTTGAGCGTAGAAGATATAGACGGCTTAATAAAAAACAGCGTCGATGCGGTCATTCAAACGACCGACGAAGATAAGGAAAAAATTAAGAAACAACTGGTTGAAGCCTTCAGCGAAAAAGCGCCTCTATGGTTTTATATTCTGGCGGAAGCCGAAATTCAGGCTAAAGAAGGCAATCCCGAGGACAGGGGCAAATTAGGAGCGGTCGGAAGCTGGATTATTGCCGAAGCCTTTATCCAGCTTCTTTACGAGAGCGAATATTCGATTTTGCAGCCGGAATGGGAACCCGACGAAGAAGAGTTTTTCAACACCAACAAGATAACCGGTATGCCGGAAATGCTGAAATTTGTCCGTGATACGAGTAAAGAACATTTTGAAACGCTTTATCCGGGCAGGAAGGAAATTTTTGAAGAAAATCTCCCGGGCATAGATTACCGTTTTGATGAACTTAATCCTCTGGGAGAAGGTTAAATAATAAGGATTAGTTAATAATCCACTGATGATAAACAAAAGGAGAAAGTAAAATTATGAATATAGTGAATAATATAGACGTTCAACTCGAAAATATAAGGAACGGCGATGAAACTTTGGCTAAAGAAATATCCGATGCCGCCTTAGACGCGGTTCTTGCGGGAATCGGAAAATTCGACCAGAACGGAGTAGTCATTCAGGTAACTCCGCAATGGGAGAAGTTTATGAGGTACTTTGCAGGAAATGAGCAGGAATTAGCCAGATTGTGCGGAAAGGAAAAAGCCTTTAACGACTCGGAATGGGGACTACACTGTCTTGCATATATGGCTGGAGATTCGGACTGCACTTCCGAAACTCAAAGTACAACCGGAGCGAAACGCACGATGACTTTGATGGAAGAATTAGCGCCGTCACGTAGAATGCTGGAAACTCTGGATGCCGAGGGCGTGGATTTAGCGAATTTAAGAAGTAGTAATTCCGAAGGGGATGGAACAAAGTAAAAAACGCTTTTATTTGTCCGGCGAGGCACGCTCGAAAGCTGATGAAACCGCAAATCGCCTTTGCCGGCGCTGGCAGTTGCTTTGCGAGCGTTTTTTGCCTGTTCAATTTGAAGACTCGATTTGGCGGATTAGTCGCGACAGTACGCTGAAAGAACCGTTGCAGGGATGGAAGCTTCATCTTTCGGCGACGATTTTTGAGGCTTGTGATTTATTTGAACGGGTTGCGCCGTTTTTGATTTCCGAAGACGTGCAGTTCAAAGCTCCGAAATGTTTGGAAAAGCTTTCAAGCCTTAATTGCGGTTTGCAGTACGGTTACTGGCAAGTCGGAAAATTCATTACGGTTTATCCTTCCACGGAAAAACAAGCCGTCGAGCTTGCCGGACAGCTTCACGAATTAACGAAAGATTTCTTTACGATTTCCGTTCCTTTCGATGAACAATATTTGCCCGAAAGTTCGGTTTTTTACCGCTACGGAGCTTTTTCAAAAATTGAAAAGACCGACGAAAACGGAAAAGTCTTTCTGGCAATCCAAAATTCGGCGGAAGAATTCGTAGTTGATGACCGTTTGCAGGCTGTTCCCGAATGGATTTCCGACCCGTTTCCCAAAAACGGGAGCGCGGGCGGAAAAACATTTGCCGACACGCCTTTGGGAATCGCTTACAAAGTTTTCCGCGCCATTAAACAACGCGGCAAAGGCGGAACATATCAAGCAGTTGATTTCAGCCAAAACACGCCGCGTTTTTGCGTCGTCAAAGAAGGACGGCAAAATGGCGAGCTTGGCTGGAACGGGCAGGACGGCTATTTTTTAGTTCAGAATGAATTTGAAGTCTTAAAAGTTTTGAAAGAAAAATACGACGCCGTGCCGCAGGTCTTCGCCTCATTTGAAATTTTCGGAAATTTTTATTTTGTGATGGAATATGTCGAAGGCAAAAGTCTTTATGAAATTATGCAAACCCGGCGACGACGTTTTTCAATCGGAAAAGTTTTGGAATTGGCGGCGGAGATTGCAAAAATAATAGAGAATATTCACCGGGCAGGCTGGGTTTGGAACGACTGCAAGCCGCCGAATTTGATTGTTACGCCTGACAATTCGCTCAGACCGATTGATTTTGAAGGCGCATATCGCGCAAATCAACCCGAACCGTTTGATTGGAAATCGAAAAGTTTTTCAAGTCCTTCTCAGAATGTCGGAAAAGCCGCTGATATTTATGCGCTCGGAGCGGTTATTTATTTTCTTTTGACCGGAATATTTTATGACGCTGAAAATCAGAAGGGAATTGATAAATTGCGCCGAAATGTTCCGCAAAAATTAATCGAAATCACCGGGAAAATGCTTTCCGCGCCTGATTTCGATATTTCTGAGGCTAGAAAAGAGTTTAAAAAAATAGCGGATTCGATTTGAATAATTTTCAAAGATTAACGCACTTTTTGATTTCGGCAAATCTCGGGTCAGACTTCACTTCGTCAACTATCGGGTCATTTACCCATCCCGGCAGAGACAAATATCTCTCGCCGCACGATTGATTTAAGAAGTCAAACACTTTGTTATAATCTCCGAGCGCAACATAAATAAGCGCCTTTTCCTGCGCCGGGACAAAGTTGTTTTTTCTGAATTTATCGAGGTCTTCGATGATTTTCAAGGCATCATCGCGCTGCCCCATTTTGGCATAGACAAATCCGAGCGGCGCGGCGACGAAAACCTTGTCTTCTTCTTTATCCGATTTATAAAACGGTTCGAGTATCTCAAGAGCTTCTTTGAATCTTTCCGTTTTCAAAAACTGATATACCCGAACGTATTTTACAGTCCTGTCATCGGGAAATCTTTGAAGCAAATCGGACAAAATATTGTCCATCTGCCGGTAGTCGTGTTTTCTGTAATACATTAAGGCAATCTGGACATCGGAGTTGATGGATAACGGGTCAATCTCTTTTACTTTTTTTGCTTCCTCTATTGCTTCATCATAGCGTTCCTGTAGCTTCAACACGTTTATCAACCCGAAATGCGCCGGTAAAAATTTAGCATCGCGGTCAATTGCCAATCTGAAATTGCGTTCGGCATCGTTCCAATCCCATTTGTATCTCAAACTTATCAAACCCAGCGCATTGTATGCTTCGGATAAAGTATTATCCAGCTCTAAAGCTTTTCTGGCTGCCTTTTCTGCCGATTCGAAGGCTTGTTTAGGCGTGATTGCTCCCTTTATGCCCGGCGCGGTTTGAGAAATATAAGCGTCCGCCAAACCAGCCCAGGCTTTGGCGTAATCCTGGTCTATGTCTTTTGCATTTCTAAAAAATTCAACTGCTTTTTCTATGTCATCGACATCCTTTCCTCTTCTCAAATAAAATCGCCCCAGAAAATAAAAGTTTTTAGCGGTTTCGCTTTCCGTGTCTTTTCGGGCTAGTTTGCTTTTGTCTTCATCCGTCAGCTTCGTTTGAATTTTATAAATGATTCGTGAAGCGATGCCTTCAGGCAGTTCAATCAATTTTGCTTTATCGACTATCGACTCGTTCGCATCAATCAACACGCCGTCTGAAATTCTGATTAATTTAGTGGAAAGAACTAATCCTTCCACGCGTTCCTGAATGCTTCCGACGAAAACGGCATCGACATTCAATTCTTTTCCGGCGGTCAGCGGTTCTGCCGTTTTTCCTTTGTAGCGCGCGACGAGAGATTCGCTTTTGACATCCAGATTCGATAAATACGAGAGCTTTTCAATAATGCTTTGCGTCATTCCGCCCGCCAGATATTCTTTGTCGGATTGCGGGCTGTCGAAAGAAATCGGCAGAACGGCGATTGTTCTGCGCGAATGTTTAGTAGCGTAGGAAATTGCAAATGCCAAAACAGCTATCAGAATAAAGACGGCAATTACTGCTTTAACAAAAAACATTCGATGACGCTTAAAAGCAATCTCACGGTAATTTTCAGATTCGCTTTTGTCGAGTTCGACTAAAATTCCCGACGCCGACTGGAATCTCTTTTCAGGCTCTTTTTGCAGACATTTTTCAACCAGATTTATCAGGCTTGCGGGAAAATCCGGCGCAATTTTTCCCAATGCGGGCGGTTCGTGATTCAAAATCGCGGCAATCGTTTCCGCCTGACTCTTGCGGCTGAACGGATTTTTTTTGGCAAGCAGCTCGTAGAGAATAATCCCGACGCTGAAGATATCGCTTTGATAATCAATTTTTTCGCCGCGAAGCTGTTCGGGCGACATATATGAAACCGTCCCGATAACAAGTCCGTTTTGCGAAAAATTGCTCTTGTTGTCGGTTTCGCCGTCAATGAGATGTTTTTGACGAATGACTTTTGCTAATCCGAAATCGAGAACTTTTATATGCGCCTCGGTCGTCAGCATAATATTTCCGGGTTTGAGGTCGCGGTGAATGACGCCGTGTTCATGTGCAAAGGCGACGGCGGTTATCATCTGCCGTGCGATTGATTTGAAGTCCTCCACGCCGATAGATTCATTCTCGATAATTTCGGCGAGCGTTCTCCCTTCGATGTGCTGCATCACGATAAAGTGATGCTCGTCCGTCTGCTCGATGCCGTGAACGGCGCAGATATTCGGATGTTCAAGCGCGGCGGCGGCTTGCGCCTCTTTTACGAGTTGACGTTTTGACGCATAATCGTTTTCCGGCGATTCGGAGAGAAACTTCAGCGCGACATGCCGGTTGAGGCGCTTATCGACGGCTTTATAAACCTCGCCCATCCCGCCTGCGCCGATTTTTTCCTGTAATTCATAAAACCCGATGGTCTTACCCGTAAGACTTTTTTTCCCGTTTTCGTAGAGCGCGCCGAGACCGAATTCAAAAATAGGCTCATCGAGGAAATCCGAATCTTTTTCAAGAGAATTTATTAGCGATTCGACATCGGAAAAAAGCTTGCCGTCGCCCGCGCAGACCTTTTGAAGATATGTTTTTCTTTCTTCCGAAGGTAAATCGAGCGTCGCGTGAAAAATCTTTTCGACTCTTTTCCAGTTATTTTTCTTCATTTCCTGACTTCCCGCGCCAGCCACGCTTTCGCCATCGCCCAGTCGCGCCTGACCGTAATGGCAGAAACCTTTAATACCTCGGCAATTTCATTAACATTCAATCCGCCGTAATACTGGAGCTCGACGACCTTCGCCTTGCGTTCGTCAATTTCCGCCAGCCTGCATAAGGCTTCTTCGAGCGCGAGAATTTCGTGGGATTTATCTTCCGCGACGCTCATCGCGTCAGTCAGCGAAATTTCGATAGCGCCGCCGCCGCGTTTTATGGCTTTACCGTCGCGGATGTAATTAAGCAAAAAACGGCGCATGATAATTGCGGCGATGCTGAAAAAATGCGCGCGATTTTGCCATTGAACTTTATTCTGCTCAACCAGGCGAATATAGGTTTCATTAATTACTGCGGTCGTTTGCAAAGTGTTGCCCGGTCGCAGCTTTCTCATATAGTTATGCGCCAGACGGTGAAGCTCTTTTTCGACAAGCGGAAAAAGTTTTTCGAGCGCGTCTTTGTCGCCCGTGCTCCAATCGATTAAAAGTTCAGTAATTTTTATTGTAGAAAGCATACAAAACGTTTTTGTCCTTAAGTTATTTTCCCTGAACTCGCTTGTTGAAAAAAAGAAAAAAATTCACTCCGGTGATCAATTTTGAAGAGTTTTCGTGCTTATAGATATAGAGCCTTTGAAAAACATATCAATGAAGATTCTTCGGAATTTTTAATGAACAACTATTTATAGCTCGAAAACCCGAAAATTTGCAAGATTATTCGCAAATTTTCATAAATAAAGCGATGAAAACACTAACTGCTGAAAACCGAAACTTATTTGTTAAGACTTTTGCGATGACAGAAAAAAACACTACCGACGGAAAAAGTATCACGGAAATTCTCAAAGATTTGATGATGGTCATCCTAACTTTAATCTTCGTTCTGCTCTACGCTGCGGCATTCACGGGCAAGCTCGACCCGCTCAAGGACAACACGATGCTTATCCGGCTTGAGCCGGTAATCTTCATCCTTATCGGCTACTATTTCGGACGCCAGCCCTCTCAGCAGAACGAACAATCTCTGAAAGAAGAAATCACGCGGCACACGCAAAAATCCGATGCCGTGCAAGCTGCCAAAGAAAAACTGCTTCAGGAGCGCGAAATGCTTGAAGAAAAAATAAAAAATGCGCGAACGACACTTAAAACGGACGACCAATCGATGTCCGCCAAAGCCGCGATTGACATTTTAAATTCGTAGATTTTTCAAAGGTGAAATTTCTAATCCGGTGAGAAAAAATTAGGGGACAAAGCCATTGCGGGGCGGTTTTCAAAGTCAGAAAAGGGAAACGCCGCCGGATTGTGAAAGCTAAAGGAATTTTCGGCTGCTGAATCCGGGAAAATGTGTTGATTCAAATTGAGGAGAATAAAGTGTCCAAAAACACTCTGGGAAATATATCTATTTCCTGCTTCCTGCCGTCCTGGGTTTTTTCTCGCCGACTAAATTTATGCAGCGATTGCTGTCTTTCAGAAAAGCTTCCTTGAAGGCGATTTTGCCGTTTTTCAGCAAATGTTTTCCGTTGCCGATTACTTCGCGCAGCGCGAAAGAATCCTTTTTAAGAACTAAGATGTCGGCGGATTTTCCTTCTTTTATCTCGCCTTTTTGCTTGAGCTTTAGAACCTGCGCCGTGTTTGCCGTAACGAGTCGAATCACCTGTTCAACCGGGAACTTATGGTTGATAATACAGGAGCGGATTTGCTCGAAAAGATTTTTTGGACTTGTTATCGATGAATCGGACGAAACGGTGAGTTTTTCCATATCTCCGCCGTTATCGCGGTAAAATTTGAGCCGTTCCGGTAAATCTTCATCGACCGTATCAATATCGACAAAACAGCCTTGTTTTGTTAGCTCGACGGCTTCGAGCATCAGTTTTTCCGAGCGTGTAATGTGAGTCGGGTAAAGCCATTCGGGTTTAATAACGTCAAATTCTTCCAGCAAATTTCTGAGTGGTCGCAACCGTCCTTCGCCGCAGCCTACGTGAAAGTGAGTTACGCCCGCTTTTTGGCTTAACATTCCGCCGTTGTGCGTGTCTATGACGAGGCGGGCAAGCTCGTGCGGAACGTGGTCGGTCGAGCGTTCATCGGAAATAGCAATCTCGCCTGTGCCGATTACCTCTTTGATGAACATTATATCGTCGCGCGCCGAATCGGTAATTGTCGTCGGCGGAACGTCATAGCCGCCAGTCCAGATAAAAGCGCTCAGTCCTTCTTCATTCAGCCCTTTTGCTTTGGCAAGAAGTCCGGGCATCGTTTTCATTGTCGTATCGACGCCGAGACAGCCGATGACAGTCGTGATTCCGGCTTCAACGATTTCGGTCGCGCTCAGTTCGGGCGTTTGAGTAGAAAAGCCTTCCTCGCCGCTTCCGCCGAGAAGATGCTCGTGCGGGTCGATAAATCCGGGCGTAACCAGACATTTGCGCGCGTCGATTACTTCACAATCGATTCCCAGAGATTTGACGGCGCGTTTATCTACTTCGCCGACCTTTAGAATATAGCTTCCGGCAATCAGGATTGAGCCGACGCCGAGCGATTCGGGAGCGTAAATTTCACCGTTTTCGATTAATGTCAGCATATCGTTTCGGATTGAACTTTATAAAAATAAACTCGCCGGGGACGTATTAAATTTCGAAACCGGAACAGCCTGATGCCGCTTGAGAATTTCCAGAATCGGTTCGAGCTTATCGTAGAAAAGCACGACGACTTCCGATTCGTTCAATTCGCGCAAAACATTTTCAAAAGCCTCGATTTCATCAAGGACAATTTCGCAGCTTCGCTCCGGCGCTTCGCGTGTTACGGTTTCGCACAAAAGACGCGCGACCTCGCCGCTTTCGCGTCCGCGTAAATCGCGGTCTTCGCGGATAATAATGCGGTGAAAGCCGCGCGCGGCGATGCGTGCGGATTCTTCAACGAGGCGATTATCGCGGTCGCCGGGAACGCCGATAATACCTGTAACTTTTTTCCCTTTCCAGCGCGCCGCCATCTGGCAAATTGCCGTGAAAGCGCCCGGATTATGCCCGTAATCAATCAGCGCGTAACCTTTGCCGACGCTGTATAAATTGTTTCTGCCGGGATTGTTCGACTCGCTTTGAAACGTTTGCAGGCGAGCGATGCTTTTACACGATAAACCGTAGGCGCGGCAGGCAGCGATTGCCGTCATCACGTTTGCGACCTGAAATTCGGCGACGCCGTTCATCGTCGCCGGAATCGAGCTGATTTCGATAATCCTGAATCGCTCTCTGCCGGCGGCTTCGACAATCAGATTGCCTGATTTGTAATAAGCTGTTCCGCCCTGCTTCAGATGTTTCTGCAAATGCGGGTTGTTTGCATCGAGCGAAAAATAAATGATTCGTTTTTTGCGCTCTTTAACCTTTTCGCGCTCCAGAATGCGGAGGGAATTTTCGTCGTCGGCATTCAGGATAAGCGTTCCGCCCGAACGGACTCGCTCGGCGATAAGAGCTTTGATGTTGATTATATCTTCGACCGTTTCGATGCCGTCCTGCCCGATGTGGTCTTCGCTGATATTCGTGATAACGGAAATATCCGACCAATCGTAGCCGAGTCCGCGCCTTAGAAGCCCGCCGCGAGCCGTTTCCAGAACGGCAATTTCGACGGCTTGGTCGCCGAGAATCGTTTTGGCTGAAATCGGTCCGGTCGTGTCGCCCTCGGCAATCTGCTCGTTGTTTAGAAAAATTCCTTCAGTCGTCGTCGTTCCGACCATTCGCCCGTTTTCGGATAAAATATGCGAAATCATACGGGTAACGGTTGTTTTCCCGTTCGTTCCGGTAATCGATATAATCGGGATTCGCGCATTTTTACCTTGCGGATAAAGCATTTCGACAATCGCTTCGCCGACATCGCGCGGTTTGCCCTCGCTCGGAAAAGCGTGCATACGCAGACCCGGCGCGGCGTTTAGCTCGATAATGCCGCCTTTTTCCTTCGGCATCGGCGCGGAAATGTCTTTAATAACAAGGTCAACGCCGCAAATATCCATATTTATTACGCGCGCCGCTCTCTCGCACAAAGCTTTAACGCCCGGATGAACTTCGTCCGTAACGTCCCGCGCCGTTCCGCCGGTCGAAAGATTCATTCCGGCGCAAAGCGTTACTTTTTCGCCTTTGGCAGGAATATCCTCCATTTTCCAGCCGTCTTTCTGCATCGCGGCAATCACGATTGAATTTATCTTTATCTGCGTGAGCGGTTTTTCGTGCCCTTCGCCGCGCAGAGGATTTTGATTTTCAATCTGAATCAATTCGTCAATCGTATGAACGCCGTCGCCGACGACCTGACACGGAACCCGCTCGCTTGCCGCAACCATTTTTCCGTCAACCACCAGCACGCGGTAATTTTTTCCTTCAAACAATTCCTCGACCAGAACTTTTGAAGAATATCCCTTTGCGATGCGAAAAGCTTCGATTACTTCGTCCGCAGTTGAAAGATTTAGCGAAACGCCTTTGCCCTGCCGCCCGTCGAGCGGTTTGACGACAACGGGCGCGCCCAGAGATTCGAGCGCCTCGACCGCTTCCTGCTCGGTTCTGACAATTTCGCCGTCGGGAACCGGAATCGAAAATTTCCTTAGACGCTCTTTGGCAGCATCCTTGTCACTCGCCATTTCAGCCGCGAGACTACTGGTTTCATCGGTAACCGCCGCCTGAATAAGATGCAGATTTTTACCGTAACCGAGCTGCACTAAACTGTATTCGTTTTCTCTCGTCCACGGAATACCGCGCCGCGCGGCGGCTTCGACAATCACCATCGTGCTCGGACCAAGCTCGGTGTCCGCCGCGATATCTTTCGCCTCGATGATTTTTTCTTCGATTGAAAAAGTTGTTTCCTTTACAATCGAATCGACGAATTCGGCGGCAACCGGCATCAGATAACGCGAAGTTTCTACCGTCGTAGTTTCGATAATTGCTTTGGAAGTATCTTTTTCATCGCCGCCGCAGACTTTTTTATGTCGCCGGTCAAAACCCGCGAGCGCGAGCAATTCGAGCGCGGCGTGTTCGACGACGTGATTGAAATGCGTTCCTTCGTTTAAATGTTCGACGAAGCCGCCGGGCTTGCCCGCGTCGCAGTAATGCTCTTGTAAATTCGGCAGCGACGCTAAAAGTCGCTCGTTAAAGCCGGAAATTTCGCGGCTTTGCTTGTTTCGCAATTCTTCGAGGTCGAGCCGCATCACCAAGACCGGCTCGTGGCTATAGACATTCGCCCCTTTTAATATTCTGAGAGATTCGATTTTCATTGATTTAGTTCTCCGGTAAAAATGTTTTTTGAGAAATTCGGATTCCGGTATAATTTTTATTTTTCCTTTACGCGACCTAACCGTTTATTCGCCACGCGCGTTAACACAAAGACGGCAAGCGAAGCGATGATAATCGTTAGAATATTGACAAAAAATGTGATAAGACGAGTCGTGATTTCGCTCTCGCCGGTTGTTTTCGGAAACCCGAAAATCAAACAGATGCCGAACCAGACGGGAATTACTGCCGTTTGCGCCGCCGCCGCAAGCCCGATAAGCTCGCGCCTTCCGGCGTCATCGATTGAAGCTAGTCCGGCTGCCGCGCCGACGGCGAGCGAAATCAGGAAACTGACGCCGAGCGAGCTGAATTCGTTATATTTAACCGGCGGGCTGCTGATGGAAGCAATCAGAACGCCGCCGAGAACAAGCAAAACAATCGCCGTCAGAAAAGCCAGAAAGCTCTGCGCCGTCAATTTCCATTTTCTCGTCCACGCGCTGAAACCGAATGCCATCAGAATCGGCAACAGCGGCAGAAATAGAAGTCCGGCGATAATTAATAAAGTCTGCTGCTGAATCAAGCCGTAAGCCAGTAGACTGGCGGCGATAAAAATGCGCCCGACAAAGCCGAAAGTTATATGGCTGAACTGCCATAATTCTTCAAAAATATCAGTCGAAGGCTCGACCAGAGGTTTTGTCAGCTCGCGCAGGCTTTCGCTTGAAATAATCGAGCGCGGCTGGCGCGTGTTGATTGAAAAATCTTCCTGATTATAAAAATCCGCCGCCAGAAGCGCGTCAACAAAATGCTTTGCTTTCGGCGTTGATGTTTCCATATCAACGGCATCCTTTGTTTCCACACGCCCGTCGGAATGAAAACTTTCGATTTGATGAACGGCAACGTTTTCGATGCCCGACGCAAAAGCTATCTGCACGACATCTGCGCCTTTGCCTCGCGGCGCGTTGACTTTGATTAAACGCATATTTTATTCCTCGTTGCTCATGCCGCCAGCCGCCATTTTTAGTGGCGGGCTGATTGGCTCACGTTTTTTCAAATCGTATTTATAACCGGCGGGCAGGATGTGTACGCTGACGCAAAACATTCCGAGCGGTTCATCCTGTTCTTTTTCGACTAAGTCGCAATGCTTGATTCCGCGCCCGTCTATGATGGTTACGACGCCTTCGCCGATAACCTTAAATTCGCCGTTGGATTTACAAATCGCGGTTCGTTCGTCAATCCCGATACCGAGAAGCTGCGGGAAATGCGCGATTGCCGTCATTAAACGCCCGTGCCGCCCGCGCTGCGAAAAGTGCGTGTCGATAATCGTTCCCTCAAAAAGATTCATCCCGGGCGCGATTTCGACGCAGCCGACTCTCGGCGCTATGTCGTTTCTGCCCGAAACAATCATCGAATCGGACATCATCATCGCGCCCGCGCTTGTTCCGGCGACGATAAATCCGTCCTGAATTTTTTCGTAAATTAAATCACTCAGCGGGCTTCCGCCCATCAAGCTGGTAACGTGAAGCTGGTCGCCGCCGGTAAAAAACAACGCGTCTGCTTCGCTTATTTTTTTTATTGCTCTTTCATTGAACGCGTCTTCGCGAGCCGTTACATCAACCACCGAGATATGTTTAATACCTCGATTTCTAAACATCGAATCATATTTCTTACCGGCTTCCTCCGGTTCATTCGTTGCCACCGTCATCACGACAATGCGGGCATTCGGATTATCTTTCAAAAGTCCTAAAAATTCTTCCAAAATTTCCGGCGCTCCGGTCATCTCGCCGCCGCCGATGGCAAATAGTGTCGAATTTGTTTTACTCATACGTATCTTTTCCGCCATCAGTCGGCGGTCGTTATTTTCCTCATTAAAAAATCAAACTCTAACCAAATATTTAAAAAGATTTCATTTACCGCTTGCGCGTTAAGCGAGCGTCAAAGGCTTCTAATATCGACTATGACAAAGCTCGAATTTTCATTTGATTCTCTTCCGGAAACGCGCACCAGACGGACTTTTACGTTCGAGACGCTTTCAGAAAAGCGGCAATCGAAATTAAAATCCTCGGTCGAATTCGAGTTTTGTAGAAAGTATTTTATTCTCCGGCGAAAATCTTCGATATTTTCGAAGCGGGCGATGTCGAAGAAATTGCTGCCGATTAAATTCGCGTTTCGCTTAAAATAACCGTCGCTCGAACGCATTCCGCAATAAATAATCCGCCCGCCGGAATCGAGTTCGTAAATTCCGCATAAATTTATGGAAGTGAGGTTTGAGAGAAGATTCATCGCCGACCTCCGAAGCTTAAGCCGGTTTGATAACTGCCGGCAATGTGATTTTTTACATAACTTCCAAAAAACTCAAAACCGGACGGCTTGACGAAAAAAACGTCCGCGCCGCCTTCGAGCGTCAGAGACGTTAAGAAATCGTGTCGATATAAATAACTTTCGCGCCGTATTTTTAATTTCAAATAAAATTTTCCGGGAAAACTCAGCAATAAAACGCTAAGTTTCCCCGACCTTCCCTTGCTCATACTTTAGCCAACACCTGCCCGTGCCTTCTGCCAAATTTGTAAAAAGTTTTCATCAAAAACTTTAATGTTATTAGAGCTTTATTTATCTCAAATAGAGGATAATTTGAAAATCAGGAAAATCGGCAGGGCTTTTAAGGAAATTCCCTAACGTTATTTGCCGACCTGCTTGCCCGCAATTATCTTTCTCACTGGAAAAGACCTTATGAATCAGGAAAAAAAGAAATCTGAAAGGGATTTTCCTTATTAACTTGTCGCCGTTGATTTTATTAAACTTACCTTTATTCCGTTTCTGAAAAAATATGAAGGAGAATTGATTTTGAGATTTTTAAGCGGCTTTGAAAGTACGCATATTTTCGGCAGCGGAACAGATGTGCTGAATTTAACGAAACACACGGAATTTGTCGAAGAAGATTTGGATTTGGTTAGTTCGTGCAACTTGAATCTGATGCGTTATTCCGCGCCGTGGCACAGCATCGAGCGCGAGCCGGGCGTTTATGATTGGATGTGGCTCGATAAAGCGTTGAACCGATTTCGGGAGATGGGAATCGAGCCGATTCTCGACCCTTTGCATCACACGAGCTTTCCCGAATGGCTTTTCGGCGGTTTTGCCAATCCGAAATTTGCCGGTTCGTATCTGAATTTTATCGAAAAACTCGCCGCGCGTTATCCCTGGATTCGTTATTACACGATTATCAACGAGCCGTTTGTAACCGCGCTTTTCTGCGGCGGAGAAGGCATCTGGTATCCGTATCTGAAAAGCAAAAATAGTTTCGTCTCGATGATTCTCAATATGGGCGAAGCGATTTGCCGTGTTAGCGAACGTCTGACGGAAACGCTCGACGAAGCGTATTTCGTTCACGTTGACACTTGCGAAAAACATCGCCCGACAAATGCCGCATCAATCGAAAACGCGCGGTTTCGCAATGAGCTGCGTTTTCTCGTCGTTGACCTCGTGTTGGGAAAAATCAACGAAAACCACCCGCTTTATAATTATCTGCGGCAAAACGGCGCGACGCGCGACAGGCTTGAACGGTTCACGGAAAATCCGTCAAGAATCGACATTTTAGGTCTTGATTACTACGCGCACAGCGAGCTTGAATGGAACGGCGACGAGCGCATTTATCCGAATAGAAACCCCGAAGGTTTTGCCAATATCGCAATGGATTACGTCAATCGATACAATCTGCCCGTGATGCTTTCGGAAACGAATATTCGCGGCTTTGTTTCCGACCGCATTTCGTGGCTCAAATTTATGGTCGAGCAGTGCGAGATTCTTAAAAATCGGCTTGAGCCGAGAGCGATTCCATTTCACGGGTTTTGCTGGTATCCGTTTATCGATTCGACCGATTGGTGTTCACTCGTCCGCGAAGCGAGCGGCAAAATCGACCCGCAGGGAATTTATCATCTCGACTGCGGAAGTCTGCGGCGCAATGCTTCGGAGCTGAGCGATATTTTTGCGGCGCTGGCGGACGGCGCGATTTCGTCAAGAGATATTCCGGCTTATCGTTTTCAGTCGCCGCTCGACACGGAACTCAAAGGGTTTTTGCCTTTGATGAAGCATTGGCAATGGCTCGAACCGTTTGCGCCGGAGACAAATAAAAAATCGACATTCCAGATTGCCGGAATCGAACTAAACCGGCAGTTTGCTGAAAATGGTATTGGTTTTTAATGAATAATTTGAAAATATTGCAAAGAGAGTATGTCTGACAAGAAATTTGAACAGCCGACCAGCGGCAATAGGCAAAACTTTATTTTCTGCACCGGAATCGAAAACAGCTATCCGACGATAATCGGGCGCGACGGCAATCCGAAGCGCGTTGACCAGATGGAACTCTGCGGTCATTACGAGCATTGGCGCGAAGATTTTCGGCTCGTGCGCGAACTCGGACTCAATTATCTGCGCTACGGTCCGGCTTATTACAAAGTTCATCTCGCGCCCGGCAAATACGATTGGGATTTTACGGACGAAACTTTTAACGAATTGAAACGGCTCGACATCACGCCGATTACGGATTTGTGTCATTTCGGCGTTCCCGATTGGCTCGGCGATTTTCAAAATCCCGATTTCCCGAAATATTTCGCCGAATACGCCGAAGCGTTTGCGCGCAGGTTTCCGTGGGTGAAGTTATACACGCCGGTCAACGAGATTTTTATCACGGCTTTGTTTTCGGCGCAATACGGCTGGTGGAACGAGCGTCTGCAAAGCGAGCGCGCGTTTGTCAACGCTTTGAAAAATCTCGCCTGCGCCAATATCTTAGCCAAGGAAGCTATTCTCAAAGTTCAGCCGGAAGCGATTTTTATCCAGAGCGAAACGACCGAATACTTTCACGCGCTCGACCCGGAAGCCAAGGAAATCGCCGATTTTTATAACGAAAAACGTTTTCTCTCGCTGGATTTATGCTACGGCTACGATATGAAATCGCGGATGTATCTTTACCTGACCGACCACGGGATGAAGCGCGAAGAATACGAATGGCTGATGCTGCACGGGCGTAAAATCAAGCCGCACTGCGTAATGGGCAACGATTATTATTACACGAACGAGCATTACGTTTCCGCCGACGGCAGAATTTCCGATTCGGGCGAAATTTTCGGTTATTACGTTATCACCAAACAGTATTACGACCGTTATCATCTGCCCGTGATGCACACCGAAACGAATCTGCGCGATGCCGAACAAGCTCCGACGTGGCTCAGAAAACAATGGGAAAATATGATTCGCCTGCGCGAGGACGGAGTGCCGATTATCGGTTTTACGTGGTATAGTCTGACCGACCAGATTGATTGGGACACGGCTTTGCGAGAAGATAACGGCAACGTCAACCCGCTCGGTCTCTACGACCTCGACCGCCAGATTCGTCCCGTCGGCGTCGCTTACAAAAAGCTGATTGAGCAGTGGCGCAAATTGCTGCCGCTCGAAAGTCGAAGCCTCGATATAAATCAATCTTTTATAACCTAAGCTGCCGGTTATAAAAATTATGAAGAAACTACCCGCGAAATACGCTAAAAATTAAAACAAGAGTAATTGATTGTTCTTTTTTTTTCGTGTCATTTCGCGTATTTCGCGGGCAAAAATTCTTAACCTTTGATAACTGGCAACCTGAGTTTTTATAAGCTGAAATCAGATTATCTCGCTTGCGCCGTCGCTTGCCCGAAAAAGATAAATTTCCGGCGCGAAGCCGAATTTCTCCGAATAGTTTCGATTGATTTGTTTTTGGAATTCTTCGTAAGCCTCGCGCTCAAGCAAATTCACGGTACAGCCGCCGAAACCGCCGCCGGTCATCCGCGCGCCGAAAACTCCTTCGACTTTTTCGGCAATTTCAACTAATTCATCCAGTTCCGGGCAACTGACTTCGTAATCGTCGCGCAGTGATTCGTGCGACAGAAACATAAATTGTCCGGCTTTTTGAAAATTCTTTTCGCGCAGACATTTTGCCGCCGCGAGCGTTCGGACGTTTTCCGTAACGACGTGGCGACACCTGCGTTTTATCTTTTCAGGCAGCAGATTTTGATATTTTTCAAATTGCTCAAAGCTCAAATCGCGCAGACTCTTGACATCCGGTAATGCTTCGCGCAAAATCTCAACGCCCGTCTCACATTCGCGCCGCCGCCGATTGTATTCGCCCGCGGCTAATTCGTGTTTGACGCGCGAATCGCAGACGGCAATGACCGTCTCGCCGATTTCAAGCGGAATCTGTTCGATTTCGAGCGAGCGGCAATCAAGCAGCAGCGCGTGATTTTTCTCGCCGAATACGGACGCGAACTGGTCCATAATTCCCGAACGAACGCCGACGAATTCGTGTTCGGCTTCCTGCGCGGCAAAAGCTAATTCTTTTCGATTGATTTCAATTTCGCTGAGCGCGAGCAAGGCAAACCCGACGGAAACTTCCAGCGCGGCGGACGAGGAAAGTCCCGCGCCTATCGGAACGGTCGAAGAAAAAATCAAATCCGCGCCGCGTCTTAAAGCGAAACGCTTATTCACGCATCGCGCCGCGCCTTCGACATAATCAATCCAATTTCCGCGCCGCCCGAATGTCTCGTCGCGCAAATCAAACGAAAAAACTTCGCCGACATCGAGGGCGTGAACGTTTATTTTTAAGCCCTGCCGCGCCGCGCCCGCGACGAAAGTTTCGCGGTCAATGGCAAAAGGGAAAACAAAGCCGTCGTTATAGTCGGTATGTTCGCCGATGAGATTGACTCTGCCCGGAGCGCGAAAAAGGCGCGGCTCGCGTCCGCAGATTTGCCGGAATTTTTCGCGCAGCTTAGCGGTTTCCATTCTTAAATTTTCCACTCGACCGGCACAACCAGATTTCTTAATTCCAACGCTTTCACTTCGGGCAAAGTATCGTTGATAAACATTCCCGCGCCGGCTTCGCTCCCGGCTAAAAATTTCATTTTCGTCGCGGTTCGCATCGGCGGGTAAAATTCGATGTGAAAATGATAGAAATCGTAATCCGCGCCGTCTGACGGGCGAGAGTGAATCGCCATTATATATGGAAAAGAAAAATTAAAAAGCGCGTCGAAAGCCGACAGGACTTGTTTTAGAATCTCCGCTAAATCGAGTTCTTCCTGCCGCGTAAAATCCGTCAGGGCTTGAAGATGTCGTTTTGGCGAGACGTGTGTTTCGTATGGATAACGGGCAAAAAACGGAATGTAAGCGATAAAAGACGCGTTTTCGGCGACGATTCTTTTTTCAAATCGCTTTTCTTCCGCGAGAATATCGCAGAGCAGGCAATTTCGCTTTTCGGCTTTATACTGGCGCGATTGCTCGATTTCTTTTTCGATTAGCGGCGGGACGAACGGATAAGCGTAAATTTGCCCGTGCGGATGCGATAAAGTTACGCCGACGGCTTCGCCCTTGTTTTCGAAAATGAAGACGTATTTAACGAAATCAAACGTTTCCAAATTGCTGAAGCGATGCCGCCAAACCATTACGAGCTTATAAATCCGCTCGACCGGCTCATTTGCCAGAGTCGTCGAATGATTCGGCGAATAAAGAATTACCTCGCAAACGCCTTGCGAAGGGCGCGCCGGATAAAGCTCGGTGGAATCGATTGCAGGCTTTTCAGTCTCTCTTTTCAGGCTCGGAAAACGGTTTTCAAAAGCGACAATATCATATGTTTCGGCAGGAACTTCAGTCGGAAAACCGCCTTCGACGGTCGGGCAAAGCGGGCAGAAATCCGTCGGCGGCAGAAAAGTTCTTTCCTGCCGGTGCGTAGCGGTCGCCAGCCATTCGTCGAGCATCGGATTAAAGCGCAGTTCAGACATTTTTTTCTTCAGCCGCTTTCAATACGGGTTTCGGCTGGAACTCTTTTTCTTTAACTACAGACGCGCTCGAAAGCGATTCGTCGAAGGTATAAAAAATCATATAACGCCCGTCCGCCAAAGTGATTTCGCGGCATCGCATCGAAGAAAAATCGCCTGAATTTATACTTTCCTTTTTCATTAAACCGGGCGCGAAACGGCGTTCTCCGTTTTAGCTTTCCGCAAATTATTTCTCATCCACGCCCAAGCCGATTCGACGATGACGCGCAAATCCTGAAACTCCGGCTGCCAGCCAAGCTCGCTTTTTATACGGTCGGACGCGGCAATCAAAACCGCCGGGTCGCCCGCGCGCCTTTCGCCGATGCGAACCGGAATTTCCAAGCCCGTAACTTCTCGCGCCGTGTCGATAACTTCGCGCACCGTATAGCCCGCGCCGCCGCAGCCGAGATTGTAAACCCGGCTTCTTTCGTCCAAAATGCCGAGCGCGAGAATATGCGCCCGCGCCAAATCGATGACGTGAATATAATCGCGGACGCACGTTCCGTCGCGCGTGTGATAGTCTTCGCCGAAAATTTCTACAAACGGAATTTTTCCGAGCGCGGCTTGCAAAACGAGCGGAATCAGATGCGTTTCCGGTTCGTGCAGCTCGCCGCATCTTTGGCTTGCGCCCGCCGCGTTAAAATAACGAAGGCTCGCGTATTTGAAATCGTAAGCCTTTTCATACCAGCGCAGCGCGTTTTCAAAAGCTAGCTTCGTTTCGCCGTAAGGATTCGTCGGCGCGAGCCGGTCGTCTTCGGTAATCGGCTGCTTTTCCGGTTCGCCGTAAACGGCGGCGGTCGAAGAAAAAACGATTTTTCTGACTTCCGAAGCGTTCATCGCGTCGAGCAGTTTTAATCCGGCGACGACATTATTTTCATAATATTTCGCCGGACTTTGCACCGATTCGCCGACCAGAGAATATGCCGCGAGATGAATCACGGCTTCGATTTCGCTTTGCCGGAAAACTCGTTTGAGAAAATCCGAATCATGCAAATCGCCTTCGATAAATTCGGCTTCGGGCGCGACCGCTTCGGCGTGTCCCTTGACCAGATTATCGTAAACGGTAACTGTATGACCGGATTTTATTAATTCTTCCGCAACGATGCTTCCGATGTATCCCGCGCCGCCTGTAACCAAAATCCGCATATTCTCCTTTGCCGGGCAATCGCCGTTTCGTTATTCAATTTCTATCGCGCGCTCCTGCGCGATGCCGCGCACTTTCATTATTAAATCATCGTCGATTACTTCATCGCCGTTAATAAAATTTGTCAATTCTTCAGTCGGTCTGCCGAGCACGAGTGCCGCTTCGTCAATGTCATCAAAACCGTTCAGACAAAAATTTTCCAGCAAGCTTTGCGCTTCTTCCTGAGTCGTACCTTTATCATCGACTATATTTTCTGATTTATTCATAATTTTCCCCTTTTAAGTATTAGCAACCGCATTGCCGTTGCCGCCGTTCGTTTTTGTCGGAATAACCGAAATCGGCATCGAAACTTTGCCGGTTGCCGCCGTGAAAACCGTCGCTTCCTTACGTTTCATTTTCTCGATTTTGCCGTAAGTCGTCAGCGCCTGCGCGACAATTTGATCCATATTGTAATATTTATAAGTCGCCAGTCGCCCGACGAAATGCACGTCTTCGCGCGCGTCGGCGAGTTTTTTATATTTTGCGTAGATTTCCGCGTTTTCCTTGCGCGGAATCGGGTAATACGGGTCGCCGTTGGCTTGCGGATATTCATAAACGATGCTCGTTTTCTTGTGTTCCTGTCCGGTCAGATACTTAAATTCGGTAATGCGCGTGTAGGCTTGGTCGTTCGGATAATTGACGACCGGCGCGGCTTGAAACTGCTCCGCATCGTGCGTTTCGTGTTTAAATTCCAATGAACGATAAGGCAGTTTTCCGTAAGCGTAGTTAAAAAACGCGTCAACCGGTCCGGTGTAAATCATTTCCTTGTATTGAATTTGATTGGCAATTTCCCGGTAATCGCAGTTGAGCATGATTTTAATGTTCGGGCTATCGAGCATTTTCTCGAACATTCGCGTGTAGCCGTGTTTCGGCATCGCCTGAAACGAATCGGTGAAATAACGGTCGTCGCGGTTCGTTCTGGTCGGAACGCGCGCCGTTACCGAAGCGTCCAGCTCCGAAGGGTCTAAGCCCCATTGTTTGCGCGTGTAATTTTTAAAAAACTTTTCGTAAAGCTCGCGCCCGACTTTCGATACGACGACATCTTCGGACGTGCGAATATTTTCACAAGACTCGGCGTGTTTTTTGAAGAAATCTTCGACCTCAAAAGCCGTCAGATTCAAACCGTAAAGCTTATTTATCGTATCCAGATTAATCGGCATCGGAACCAGCATTCCGTCAACATTGGCTAAAACTCTGTGCTGATATTCGCGCCACTCGGTAAATCTGCCGAGATAATCGAAAACGTCTTTTGAGTTAGTGTGGAAAATATGCGGACCGTATTTGTGAATCAAAATTCCTTCGTCGTTGTAAAAATCATAAGCGTTGCCGCCAATGTGCGGTCGCCGGTCGCAAATTAAAACCTTTTTATTCGAGCCGTTTGCAAGGCGCTCCGCCAGCACGCTGCCGGCAAAGCCCGCTCCGACAATTAAATAATCAAACATCTTTTTTATTCCCCTTGTTCTAAAATTACTAAATCTATTTTCCGAAACTAAACCGCCATTTTCGCCGCTTTCGGCTTTCGGGCAATCGTTTCTTTAATCAACCGATTCATTTCCGCCCACGTTTTGTCCCAGGACATTTTCGACAAAAATTCATCGGCGCGGCTTAGCCATTCGGCGGAATCTTTTCTCCTTAGAATTCGCTCGCCCGCTTCGACGAATTCCTCCGCCGTTTGCGCGATTTCGACCAGATTAATTTCGTAATAAGGTCTGACGACATCACGAACCGGCGTGGAAATTACGGGAAGTCCAGCCGCCAGATATTCGGGCGTTTTCGTCGGACTGATAAATTTGGTCGATTCGTTCATCGCAAACGGCATCAGCGCGATGTCCCAGCCCGAAAGATAATCCGGCAAATCCTTGTAATCTTTTCCGCCGAGATAATGAATATTGTCGCGGCGCGGCAAATCTTCTTCGGCGATTTTGACGACCGGACCAATCATTACGAATTGCCAGTCAGGTCGCAAATCCGCCGCGCGCGCCAGTAAATCTATGTCCATTCGCTCGTCGATTACACCGCAAAAGCCGAGTTTCGGATGCGGAATTTCCCGCTGGTCTTCGGGTTCGTTCTCAATATTTCGCGCGGCTCGGAAATGCTCGACATCGATGCTCGACGGAAAAGCGAAAACTCGCTCGTGCCTGTCTTTTTTCGCTTCGTATAAACTCTGCCCGCCGGTGAAAACCAAATCGGCTTTTTCGAGCAGCTTTCTTTCGTTTTCGAGCAGCTTCGGCGGCGCGTTTTTAAACGCCGAAAGCTCGTCCATACAATCGAAAATCGTCGCTTTCGATTGAAGATGCCCGGCGAAATCCATCGCCGTCGGCGTGTAAAACCACAAAACAAAATCGTTTAACTCTTTCGTTTGAATTAGTTTTTCGAGCATTGCCCGCTCGATGTCCGAAACCTCCGAGCTTTCCCTGTCGGCGTGAGAAATGTGCGGAACGACAACAAATAAATTATCTTCTCTTTGGCTTATGTCCAAAAAAGTCGGTCGGTCTGAAAAAATCGGCTCTTCAAAGAAGAAAACCCGGTTATTTTTCGCAAAACGGCTAAGCAGATGCTGCGGGCGCTGGTAGACGAAATCCCAACGCAGATGCGAAAGACAAATCATCGCGAAACTTTCATTTTCGCCATTCAAATACGAAGCCTGCACGGCTTTTTCATCAGTCATCGATTCAATTTCCTTACCCGCGCATTTTAAATTCGAGCTAAATCTTTCTAACATAAATATTTGCCGCGACATTGATTTTCTTACAAAGCTCGCAGATAAGCCGCGAAGCTAAAATAAGTAAAAAATAGGAGAGCTATAAAAACACTCTCCGTTTAACCCTAAACCCGGATGCCGCGAATCCTAAAATTCGCCACGAAACTTTTGTTTAAGAAAAATTCTTGTTCAAAAGAATCAAATTTATATATCTGTTTATCTCATATTGGAAAATTTTCCTGAATCGGAAAGAAGCGAAGTTTTAATAGGGATTTTCCCTATCAGACTTGGGTTATCGCCTTTTTTAGAAGAAATTATAAAATTGAAATTTCCTGCGACGGGCGAATGTATTTGCCGAGAGTAATTTCCAGTTCTTCAAAATCCAGCGGTTTCACCAGATACTCGTTCCCGCCGACGGCAGATGCCTCTTGTTTATAGCTTGCTTCGGCGCAGCCCGAAAGAAAGATAATCGGGACGCTTTCGATTTTTGTCGATTGACGAATTTGACAGGTTACGCCAAAACCGTCCAGACGCGGCATTCTGACATCCATCAGAATCAGGTCGGGACAGGAATTTTCCGCGATATTTAGCGCTTCGATGCCGTCTGTTGCTTCGATGACCTGATACTTCCAGATTTCCAGTATAATTTTGAGCATTAAACGGCTGTCGTCATCGTCGTCAACAATCAAAACAACCGGAATCGGTTCATTCGATTGCCCGTAACCCGAAGTTTCGGGCGCGTTTAAACTTCTATTGTTTTGCGCATTAACCATATCAAAAACATTTACGAATGCCGCTCAAAACATTGATTGTATGGATTTTTGTTATATAGAATTTATTATTATCGCGAAAAGCGTTTCGCGCCTATCGGGAAAAGGCGAAAAATCAATAGGGATTTTCCTGATAATTGGATTTTAGAGAATTCAAAAATATATTTTGCCGGTGCTTTCCCAATCACCGGAGCATTAATTTTCCTGCATCCAGCCCTGGAGGATAGCGTAACGAATAATATCTTTGCGGCTGGTGAGATTGAGTTTTTGCAGGGCATTAGCTTTGTGTGTCTCGATGGTTTTGATGCTGAGGTCGAATTGTTCGGCGATTTCCTTATTGCTGTAACCGAGCGCGATGAGGCGCAGTGTCTCCGATTCACGCCCCGAAAGCTGCGCGCCGCGCGTCTCGCCGCGCAGTTTACCGAGTTTTTCTATATAGCCGTCGAAAACTTTGCCCGTGATTGCCGGGTCGAGATATTTGTCGCCCGCGGCGATGGCGCGAATAGCGCCGAGCAGTTCTTTGGACGCGCTCTGCTTTAAAACATAGCCGGAAACACCGGCTTGCAGAAGCTCTTGCAGATACGCTTCGTCAGTATGGCGCGTTAAGGTCAGGATTTTAATATCGGGCATAATTCTTTTCAGCTTTGCCGAAGCAAGCAAACCGCTGAGCACGGGCATCGAAACATCCATCAGTACAATGTCGGGCGTGAGCGCCTGCGCCATTTCAATAGCTTTACGCCCGTCGCCCGCTTCGCCGACGACTTCCATATCCTCTTGCGATTCGACGATTAACTTTAAACCTTCACGCACCGTTTCGTGGTCTTCAACAATCAGAATTCTTAATTTACTCGTCATTTTTTTTCTCCTTTTTATCAAATGACACCGGGACGCGGACAAAAATGGTCGTGCCTTTTTTCGGCGCGGATTCAATTTCCATTCTCCCGCCTATCAATACGGCGCGTTCCTGCATTCCGATTAAACCGATGCCTTTGTTCTGGTTCGCTTTATTTTTCGGATTAAAATCTTTGCCGTTGTCCGCGATGATTAAAACGATTAAATCGCTGCCGCGTTTTTCCAGAGAAACTTCGACGCTTTTCGCTTTCGCGTGTTTATGCACATTGTTGAGCGCCTCCTGCGCGATTCGGTATAGATTCGTTTCGACTTCCGGCGTAAAACGTTCATTTTTCAACGCCGAGCCGATGAGTTCCGCCGTTACGCCTGAAAAATGCGACCATTCGTTCACGTATTTTTCGAGCGCGGCGCGCAGTCCTAAATCGTCGAGCGCCGCCGGGCGCAGCTCCCACGCGAGAAAATCGATTCCCGCGTCGAGATGCCTGGCGATAGTCTGCGTTTCGTCGATTTTGCCGCACAATTCTTCGTTATCGTCGCATAATTTTCTAACCGATTCGAGCCTTAGTCTTAAGGCGGTCAACTGCTGTCCAAGCTCGTCGTGAAGGTCGCGGGCGATACGCTTGCGCTCGTCTTCCTGCGCGCTGACGAGTTTTTGCAGCATTTCCTTGTCGCGCTGGGCTTGTTCGGCTTTGATGCGTTCGGTCATATCGCGGGCGATTTTCACAAAACCGTCGATTTTACCGTCTTTAAGCGGCTGCATCACGCCGGAGACGTAAAAACGCGAGCCGTCTTTGCGAAGATGAAAACGCTCATCCTCGGCTTTTCCTTTTTCCAGCGCCGTCCGCCTCTCTATATCGGGAGCGCCTTTTTTGCGGTCTTCGGGCGTAAAAATAATGTCGGCGCTTTGCCCGCACATCTCGCTTTCCGTATAACCGAACATTTTTTCCGCGCCCAAATTCCAGCCGGTAACGATTCCTTTGAGGTCGGTCGTAATAATCGCATAATCTTCGACGCTCGTTATAATAAGGCTCATACGTTCCGCGGATTCGCTCAACGCTTCTTCCGCCTGTTTGCGCTTGGTGATATTGATAAAGGAAATAATTGCGCCGTTGATATGGTGTTCCGACGTGCGATAGGGCGTAATTTGCAGCATGTAAACGCTTCCGCCGACGGTGTGGACTTCGCGCTCGATTTCCTGCAAAGTGTTCAAAACCGTTTCAACGTCGTGAATAAAATCCTGATATTCGAGCTTGTGCGTAATATCGGAGAGCAGCCGCCCGTTATCTGCCGGAATAAGATTGAAAATTTCCTTGGCGGCAGGCGTAAACAGCTTGACGCGCAAGTTACGGTCAAGAAAAATCGTGCCGATATTGGTCGAATTAATCAGATTTTGAAAATCGTTGTTCGACAGCGAAAGCTCCTCGATTTTGATTTTCAGCTCCTGGTTGACCGTGATAAGCTCCTCGTTGACCGATTGCAGCTCTTCCTTTCCGGTTTCGAGCTCTTCGGTCGCCGAGCGCAGCTCTTCATTTATCGCCTGAAGCTCTTCGTTTGACGCTTTGAGTTCTTCGGCTTGAATTTCCGACTGCTCGATTGCCGTTCGATAATCCGTCTGCGAGCGCAGAAGCGCTTCTTCGAGTTGGCGCGTGATGGGTTCGGGCGACATAAAAACCGCTTCCGAAGCGCCGGGCGCGTCCGCCGCCTGTTCAAAGATAATCAATATAAAACCGCGTATCGTATCTTCGCTCCGGCGCAGGACGGGACGCACGTTGACGTTGACCGATTCGATGCGGTCGTCAATCTGTACCTTTAAATTGTCGGCGGCGACATTCGTTTGCCTTTGCACGGCTTGATAAACGGCGGTCGAAAGCTCCAGTTTAAGTTCGGGTCGAATCAGTTTGAATAAATTATTCGAAGGCTCGCCCGTAACCTGCAAATAGCGACCGGCGCGCGCCGAAACGTGAACGACATCATATTGCTCGTTGACGACGATTGACGGCGGCGCGTATTGCTCTAAAATGTCACCGTGCAAATCGCCGTAAGAAACCCGTTCGAGCGAATGAATTTTATTTTCCTGATTTTCAGCCGGAGCCGGAAGCGGCTGGTCGAAACGAAACGACGGCGACAAATCCGGCACGGGATAGGAAAAGCGCGGCGCGGTCGCGCGGCTTTGGAAAATGCGATACTCGCGGCTCACCGGCGTGTATAAATCGTTCGCGCCGTCCACCGATTCGGAAGAGCCTAAGAAAAGATAGCCGCCGGGCTGTAAGGCGAAATGAAAAGTTTCCATCGCGCGTTCCTGCGCCGTCCGGTTAAAATAAATCAAAAGGTTGCGGCACGTCGCCAAATCCAGACGCGAAAACGGCGGGTCTTTGAGCAGATTATGCTTGGCGAATAAAATCAGCTCGCGCAGCTCGCGCCGGATGCGGTAGCCTTCTTTTTCCTTTGTGAAAAACCGGCGCAGGCGTTCGGGCGAAACGTCCGCCGCGTCGTTCAAAGTGTAAAAACCGTTTCGCGCGGAGGCGATGGCGTCTTCGTCGATGTCGGTGGCGAAAATCTGCACCGTCGGCGCGTCGGGCGCGGCGTTTATTTTTTCCGCCAGAAGCATCGCCAGCGAATACGCTTCCTCGCCCGTCGCGCAGCCCGCCACCCACAGGCGAATTTGCTCGCCGGATTTTTTTCCTTCCAGAATTTTGGGAATAATTTCCGCTTCCAGATATTGAAAAGCTTTTTTGTTACGAAAGAAATTCGTCACGGAAATCAGCAAATCTTTCAGCAAAGCCTGCGTTTCGTCGTTGTTTGCCCGTAAGTAAGCCGCGTATGCCGGAAGATTTGGAAGAACACGAACATTGATGCGCCGTTCGATGCGCCGAAGCACCGTCGCACGTTTATAATTTGTAAAATCGTGTCCTGTACGGACGCGCAGATGCGTAAAAATCTCGCGCAGCGCCGACTGCTGTTCCTCGATTTCGGCTTCGGGTTCGACCGCGATGACGACTTTTCCGAGATTTTCCCGGTAAGCGACGATTTTCGCGGGAATTTCGGCGACGTTCAAAACCTCGTCAATCAAATCGGTCGCAATCGAGTTGCGCGGCATCTCGGAAAACTCGGCTTCGCGCGGATTCTGAACAAACGCCGTCCCGCCGTTTTCCTTGACGCGCTTGATGCCCATCGAGCCGTCCGCGCCCGTTCCCGACAAAATGACTGCAATCGCGCGCGCCGTGTGCGATTCGCCCAGAGTTCGGAAAAAAATATCGACCGGCGCGCGCCGCTCTTCGATGGTGTGAATCGGCGAAACGATAATATGCCCGTCAAGCATCGAAAGACTTTCATTCGGCGACACGACATAGACGTGATTCGGCGCAACCTTTACCTTTTTCGTAACCTGCGTAACGGGAATCCGCGCGACCGTCTGCAAAACTTCCGCGAGCTGGCTGTCGTGGTCGGGCGAAAGATGCAGAATGACGATATAAGCCGCGCCCGAATCCGCCGGAACATTTTCAAAAAAACTCTTGAGCGCCTGCACGCCGCCCGCCGACGCGCCGATGCCGACGACTAAAAAATCTTCTTTTCCGTTCTTTCGCGCCCGGTCTTTATTCGTTTCGGTTTTTTGAGGTTTGGATTTTTTCATAACAACTTTATCCTGTATCTTACCGCTATTTTATGAAGCTTCAAAGTAAAATTAATCGAGGCTGATTTTTATTATTTCTCTTTATCATCGTTCGTTTCCGCCGCCTGCTCCAGCAAATTGTCTTTGCTCAGGCGTTCGTGCGACAAGACGATTTGCCGGACAGTTTGCGCTCTCTGTTCGGCTTCCTGAGCCTTTTTGAAATATAAAGCCGCGAGCTTCGGCTGATTGACTTCGGCGAAATGGTCGCCGAGATGATTGAGCAGCATTACGCTTTCTTCGATGCCGCGCATCACATCATAGAGGCTGTTTTCGATATTATCCGTAACCGTCGTTAAAAGACTGTCGGCGGAATATGCGTGTCCCGTATGACAGCGAAATCGCCTGATGCTGCCGTCGGTCAAAGCGGACAAAACGCCGTGACATTCGGGACATGTGTATGGCGTGAGCGCGCCGAATTTCATAATGCCCGATTCAAAAGCGCTCGCTTCCGCCGCGATGTCGATTTCGATTTTCGTTTTTTCGTTTTCCGCATTTTCCGCCATGTTAATCTCCGTATTTTCCGCCGCTTCTTCCCGCGAAAGGCGGACGAGAAGCTCAGCCATTTCCGCCAGCGGAACCTTATAATCAACCGCCACCTCGCGCAGCGCGTTTTCCGGCATCGACGGCACTTCCGCATCCAAAGGGTCTTGCACAATCGCCAGACCGCCGCGCTGCTTGATTGTCCAAAGTCCGGCTGTTCCGTCGTCGAGCGCGCCCGACAAAATCACGCCGATTACTCTTGAGCCGTAAGCGTAAGCCGCCGAACGAAAAAGCGGGTCAACGGCGGGGCGAAAACGATTTTCCTTCGGACCGCGCGTAACGCGAACATTGCCCTTTTCAATCAGCAAATGACGGTCGGGCGGCGCGACGTAAATCCGGTTCGGCTCGATTCGCTCGCCGTCGATGGCGTGCGTCGCGCGAACTGTTTCAAAGCGATTCAAAACCTGCGGCAAAACACCGCGCACATCCGGCGGCATATGCCACACGACGAATATCGATGCCGCCAAATCCTTCGGCAAATCCGCGACGAGTTTTTTCAAAGCGTCGAAACCGCCGGCGGAAGCGCCGATGACGATAATATTTCGTGTCTCCATCTATTTAATTATAAATCCAACCAATTTTACTTATCGTAACACATCACCATCTATCTAAATAAGAGAGAAGGTCAGCCGTTCTCAAAATACGTCTGACCTACATTATTTAGTGAAAAATGAATTATCCGATAAGTTTCAATAAATGTATCTATCTGGAATTTTCGGGTCGGGAACGTCTTCCACGCGCACATCGTTCGTTCCAAACCAGCATAATGCTTTCATAATGTCTCCATAGAGTTTGAAAATAAATGAGAGAAAGTATTAATTTTTTAAACAAATCCCTCATTTGTAAGTAATTTTGTTTTCCATCAAAAAACGCGCCCTGATTCGGAAGTTTTGGTGGGAATTTAGGTGGGAAATAAAAGAGGCATCATTTTGATGCCTCTAAATTACTGAAATAAATGGTACACCCGGCATGATTCGAACATGCGACCCCTTGATTCGTAGTCAAGTACTCTATCCAGCTGAGCTACGGGTGCATAGAGCAAGTTTTAAGACTACAAATCTTGCGCTTTTGTGTCAAGTCAGGCAAATTTAAGGTTTAAGGTTCAAGATTTAAGATTAATGACGCAAATCTTAAATCTTGAACCTTAAACCTTAAATTTATCAATCACTTGGCGAAATATCCTGTTCTGGTTTTTGAAATCAGTTCGGGATTTTTTACTTCAATCTTTATGGTTCGCCATTTGCCATTGCGTTCGGAGTTGGTTGATTGGTATTCGACCGTGTAGAGCGCGCGGATTTCGGCGGCGACCAAGCCGTAAATTTTGCCCATTTCTTCAAGTCGATTGATGGCGTTCATAGTTCCGCCGGTTCGTTCGGCGAGGATTTGCAGGCGCGAGCGGGCGGCGGAGAACATTGCAATCTGAATCGGCGTCGGGTCGGCGAGCTTAAACGGGTCGCCGGTCGGCAGAGCCATCGGGTAAATCGTTACGCCCTGAGCGTCGGATTTGCTCAAAACGCGGTTCAGAATTTCGTTTGTTTCCGGCTTGATGGCAGTTGTAATTTCGGTTTCTTTGATTTTTTCGAGGAAATTGCGGTCAGTATCTCTGACGGAAGAATCTACGCCGTCGGTTAAAACGATGATGGCTTTGCGGCGATTTCCTTCTTTGGAAAGCTTGTCGAGCGCAAAATCGATTGCGCTGTAGAGCTGTGTTTTTCCGCGCCCGTTGGCGAGCGTGATGGAGTTGGCGATGATTTTTCGATTGTTTGTAAAATCGTTCCGAAGATTTACTTTGTCGTAAAATTCGACGACCGCCACGCGGTCGTCGGGCGAAAGCGCGTCGATAAATCGAAAAGCCGATTGCTGAATCACCTGCCGGAAACCGAGCGTCGAGCCGGACATATCGAGAATCATTACGACCGAAAAAGGCGCGACCGTCGGCTCAAAACGGGCGATTTCCTGTTTTACGCCGTCCTCGTAAACCGTAAAGTTTTCCTTGTTTAAATTCGTGATTGGACGCCCGGTCCGGTCAGCCACGCCGACGTTCAGACGTACGACCGAAGCATCGACTTTAATCGGGTCATCGTCCTGCGCCGAAACCCGCGAAAATGCGAAAAGCAGTAAAAAAATTAAAATAGCTGTTTGAAAACGCATAACAAATAGTTAATCAATCAGACGCACGAAAATGTAACGCGGTTGCATCAGGTTTGGTTTCAAAATATTCCTTAACAACCGTCTGTTTTTAGTTTATAATGCTTGTATCTCGAACAAACAAGAAGATAAAGTTTTTTATTCACAAATTGTTTTCAAAATCTCGGTCGTAAAAGGAAAAGGTTATGTCGTATAAACCTAAATTCTGCTGTCAGTGCGGCGAAAAAATTGAGCGCGTTGACTGGAATTTACTGGCAAGCCGCAAGTTTTGCGAGCTTTGCGCGACCGATTTCGGCGCTTCCGAGAAAGTATCGAAAATTGTGTTTGGATTGAGTATCGTTATCGGGTTAGCCGGTTTCGCAAGTTTCTGGCGAACGCCGGAAAAATCTTTGAATATCGCGCCGAATCAGTTAGTCGCAAGTGTGCCGAATGTGAACAAGAGCGAAACGAATCGAACCATTTCGCCGCAAAATTCGTCCAATACACTCGTTCAAACTGTGCAGGCGCAACCGAATAATTCTGCGAAGCAGGCAAAAAACGAGGTCGTTCCGGCAAATTTGAAAACGAAACAGCTTGAATCCGGCGTGCAGGAAGCCACGTATTTCTGCGGCGCGCCGACGAAAAAGGGAACGCCCTGCTCGCGCCGCGTCAAAGGCGGCGGTCGATGCTGGCAGCACATCGGGCAGCCTGCGATGCTGCCGCAGGAAAAATTGATTGTAAGCAATAATTAATTATTCTGAAATTGTAAATCCCAAATTTTTTTGCGTTAATTAATTTGATAAAAATATAATGAAACCTTTAGCACCGAATACTTTATTACAAAATCGCTATCTGGTCGTGCAGCTTATCGGGAAAGGCGGAATGGGCGAAGTTTATCTGGCGGTCGATCAGCGTCTCGGCAGCGCGGTGGCGCTCAAGCGAACTTTTTTCTCGGACGACGAGGTTCTCGGCGGAGCATTCGAGCGCGAGGCGCGAACGCTGGCGCGGATGCGGCATCCGGTTTTGCCGAAAGTCAGCGACCATTTTATCGAGAACGAAAATCAATTTCTGGTGATGGAGCATATCGCGGGCGAGGATTTATCGAAACGTCTGGAAGCGTCGCAAAAACCTTTTCCGCTGAGCTGGGTTTTATTCTGGGCTGACCAGCTTCTCGACGCTCTGGCTTACCTGCACACGCACGAGCCGCCGATTCTGCACCGCGACATCAAGCCGCAAAATTTAAAATTAACGAGCGATAACAACATTATCCTGCTCGATTTCGGTCTGTCGAAAAATTCGGTCGGTGAAACGCGCATTTCTTCCGCCGGAAGCAGCGGTTTTACGCCGCATTACGCGCCGATGGAGCAGATTCGCGGGACGGGAACGAGTCCTCGAAGCGATATTTATTCGCTTTCGGCAACGCTTTACCAGCTTTTGACGAACAAGGTTCCGCCCGACGCTCTGAGCCGCGCCGACGCGCTTCTCAACGGCTCGGCTGACCCGATTCAGCCCGTCGAAACTTTAAATACGGAAGTTACGAAAGTCGTTTCCGATGTGATTTTAAAAGGAATTTCGGTCAGCCAGGAGCAGCGATTCGCAACCGCGCGCGAGATGCAGAAGGAACTGCGCGACGCCTACGCGAAAATGCAGAAAGCGATGGCGGCGCAGACAATCGCTTTTAACGCGAAAAGCGAGCAAATCGTGCCGGATGCCACCGCGCCGGACGGAAAAAACGAGCCGGTTGCCGCCGCGCCGGAAATTCAAACGCCGCCTCAATCATACATTCAAACACAGGCGATACCGTCGATGTTTGATAATCAAGAAATATCGCAGGGCGACACGGTTCCTTATAATACGCCGCCGCCGAGCGTAAATCAGGAACAGGATTTTGACAAAACGATTGCCTACGACCTGCCGCCGGAGCCGCTTCCGCCGAAACAGTCGGATGTTAAAACAGAAGTTTTCAGCAATGCTTTTTTCCCGTCGGGCGAGCCGGTCAGGGATGTAAAGCCCGAAATCGATACCGAGCCGGAAACATTCGAGCCGCCGGTTTCGACTCCTGCCCAAACGGATGAAAACATTTTGCCGGAAACTATGTTCAACGCGGCAAAAACGAAAGATGAAATCGATGTTCCCGCAGTTGCCGCCGCGCCCGTCGAAAGCTTTTCGCAAACCGAAGATTTTTCGCCGTCGGCTGTGATTCCGGCGCAAAATCAGGGAAGTTATTCAAAAGAATTATATCCGCTGCCTGCCGTTCAAACGCAGCCGCCGCCGGAAAAGAAATCCAAAGGCAAAGGTTTGGCGATTGCGGGCGGTCTGGTCGTTCTGCTTTTTCTGGCGCTCAGCGCCGCAGGCATTGGCTGGTATATATATAACGGAAATTCTTTTGCGATTAAATCTGCAACGCCTACGCCTTCGCCGGAAAGCACGATTGCGCCGACGCCAATGCCAACTGTGGAGGTTGTCGAAACAAACACGAATACAAATACCGAAATCGAAACTCCGACGAATACGCAAGTCGATAACCGGCAGGAAATTACCAAAACGGAAACTCCGGGCGCGACGCCGAAGCCTTCTGTTACACCTTCGGTCGTAAAACCGACGCCGAAGCAGACGCAGCTTTCGACCACCGGAACGCCTAAATCGACGCCGAAAGCGACGCCGAAGAAAAATGACAGAATTGAAATTCTTCAGTAATTCGGGGAACGAGAAAATGACGAAACGAATTTTTGCAGCATTAATTACAGCTTTATTTTTACTGACTTGTTTTTCCGTCGCGGCGATTGCACAGCCGAAAAAAGCGAAAAAACTGGCTTCCGACGGGGACAAGTTTTTTAAACAGAAAAATTATCAGGCGGCGATTGATAAATACGCGCAGGCGATTGTTCTCGCGCCGAATTTTGCGGGCGCGTATTTCTCGAAAGGCAAGGCTCATTATTATCTGAATCAATACGACGAAAGCATCGAGGCTTTGACGGCGGCGCTGGCTCAGGGTTATGAAAAACCGCTCGATATTTACGACCTTCGCTGGAGTCTCTATTATCAAAAAAAGGATTACGACGCGGCTTTGAGCGATTTGCAGCAAGCCATCAAGCTCAATCCTTCGAACGCTTCCTACAGCCGGAATTTGGGCGACATTTATTTCGGCAAGCAGCAGTGGCGCGACGCGCTCAACGCGTATAAAGCTTCGATTCAGCCAAACAGGGCTGACCCGGACGTTTATTATTTCATCGCTTTTTCGCATTACCGTCTGGGCGAAACCGCCGAACAGGAGCTTGCCGCTTCGGACGCCGTTAAAAACGGCACAAAATATCTCGGCGAGTCTTATTTTTTAACGGGCGACGCGCAGCAGAAAACGAGAAAATTTGATGATGCCGTCAAATCATATCAAAATGCATTGAACGCTAAAGCCGATATTTACGAGGCTTATGTTAATCTTTCAGACCTTTACCGCAGTCAAAATCGCTTTAAGGACGCGATTGACACGGCGAACAAAGGTTTGAGTCTTTTTCCGAACGACGGGAATTTATACGTCAGCCTGAGCTGGTATTACAGCCTCGCCGACCGTCATCAGGACGCCGTCAATGCCGGACTTCAGGCGGTTAGACTGGCTCCGCAAAATTCGCTCGGATACACGAATTTGTGCCGCGCCTATAATGATATGAAACAGTATCAGCAGGCGATTCAAACCTGTAACAACGCGCTGAAAATAAACCCGAACGACGGCGAGACGAATTTTTATCTCGGACGCGCGCACGATTTTATCAACAAGCCCGATTTGGCGACGAAATATTACGATAAAGCCGTTACCGGATTGCTCGAATTTACGCGCAACAACCCGGATTATTCGGACGGTTTTTATCTTCTCGGCAACGCCTACTACGCCGACCGCCAGAAAGACAAAGCCATCGAAGCATATAAAAAATGCCTGCAATTAAGCCCGAGATTTGCCAAAGCGCGCTACAATCTCGGCATTATTTATCTTTCAAACGGAAACGTAAACGGCGCTAACCAGCAGTATGAAGAATTAAAAAAAATCGACCCGACTACGGCGGAAAAATTGAAACAGGCGATTGATAAGAAGTGAACAGTGAATAGTGAACAGTGAACAGTTAAGAAATCAAAATCTAACTATTCACTTTTCACTATTCACTGTTCACTATTAGTTATTCACTGTTTAGCTTTCCCAGAAAGACTTTGACGGAAATTCGAAATGACTTCCCATAAGAAAATACGCCAGATTCGGCGCGTCGTGCGAACGGTCGTAGCCGACGAGTTCGATGTAGGCGCGTCCCTTTATTTCGTTTTCGCCTTTCCTGCCGGTTACTTCGCACGCGCCTTCCCAGTAAATAATCATCGTCGTTCCGCGCGTGTCCAGTTCCTGATTTTCCATTACGGGCGTTATCTCTAATTCCAAATCGAATTTCGGAATTTTCAAGCGCCAGCCGCTCGGATAAGTCGCTTTTGTGCGCGGGCTTTTCCAGTATCCGGTCGGCTGAACGGTAAAATCTTCATTCGCCAAAGGCGTAAACTCGCCGTCTTTTTCGACAAAAGTTCCGCTCGAAAATGGCGAAATTCCGCCCGCGCTGTTGCGAAGCTGGTAGCACATCAATTCGGTTTCGTCGTCGAGCTGAATCGAAAACCAGTCCCAGCCCTTTTGATTTTCAGTCGGCGTCCACGTGCCGAATTCTCTGTCCATCCACGCCGAACCCGTAAAATGCTCGGTTTCGCCGTTCCAAACGATGTCGCCTTCCATTTCCATCCGCGTGTAAGAAAAGTAACGCGACGCTTCGCCCTCGTCTTTAAATGAAACGCCGTCTTTTGATTTGCCGTTCAGAACCGGCGGTTTGGTCGGTTTCAGATTTGCTTCGAAAACGACATCGCTCGAAGTCGTCGCGCGCAAAATATGAGTTCCGTGCGATTCGCGCAAAGACCAGTCGCCGAGACGAAGGTGAAAATGCGTTTCGCTCGCCGAAGCCGGATAATCGAACCAGCCGTTCGAGCTTTTGCGATGCGCGTAGCGAAATTTCTTTTCGTCGGCGTCGGTTATCGCAAAATGCGCGAAATAAATCGGGTTGCCGAAAACGCGAAGCGGAACCATGCTGAATTTATCCAAATCCGTTCGACGTTTGAAAAAAACAAGCTCGAAGCCGAACTGCTTGCCCGAAGCGGTTTCGCCGTGCCCGGTGTAATACCACCATTCGGTCTGCGCGCCTGCGTGGGCGTATAAATCGCGCGGCAAAACGACAGGCTCAAGCTCCGTGCCGTCGCGTAAGGTTTCCGCTTTGCCGAGAAATGCTTCGGTCGCGCCTTCAAAAAAATCGGTCGCGGTTTGCTCGAATTTTTTTAGTAAATCTTGCAGGTCAGGGAAAATATTTTGTTCGCTCATTATTAAGCTATAACAATTTTAAGACGTTCGGGGCAAGCAGAAAGATTGTTAACAGGGATGAAAGGGATAAAAGGGATTTTTAAAATGATTTTATCTCTGTCTATCCCCTTTATCCCTGTTAATTCTCTTTCGTTATTAGTTTTTCTTTTTCAAATTTAATTTTCTGACATTGACATCGACGCGCTGAATTTTCAGTACAATCTGAACCGAATCGGCGCGCCGGTCGAAGCTTGCCGGAACAAACGGCGCATAATCCGGGTCGTTTTCCAGCGCATTTTTGAGATTGGATAAAGTCTGCGCGTCGCGCGGCTGTTCGATAACTTCGCCGATTCGCGCCAGACCGTTGCCGAAAACATCGGCGACGACGACGACTTCTTCATCCTTCATCTCGCCGCGCACGATTGATTTGGTCAGAGCGACAAGCGCGCCCGTCGGATTTACCGAAGGCGATTCGTTCGAAACCGAAATGCGCGCGTTGGCAAAATCGTTCGCATTTATCGCGTATTCATTCGAATCAAAAATAAAATCGTCGTTTGAGTTCGAAGGCGGATTAGCAAGCATCACGGTTGATTTTCCTTTCGGAATTAAAGACGCCGTTTCCGTATTCCGGTCGGTTACGTCAGCGCTGGAGAGCAAAACGCTCAAAACTATAAAGCCGAAAAACAGAGACGCGACAACGCCGACGCTGTAAGGCATCAGAAAAGTTTGCAGCCATCCGCGCGAATCGTCCTGAAATATAAACAAAGGCGCTGTCGTATTTAGCTCGGCGCTGACCGCGCTTCGCACCGAATTTAAGACGTGATTAGGAATTTCGGGACGCGCCAAAACGCGCAGACTTTTTCGCAATTCCTGAAAATCCGCCAATTTTTGCCGACACAAAGGGCACGTCGCCAGATGTTCGTCAACCAAAGCGCGTTCGTCTCCGGTCAGACAATCATCGAGATAAATCGACAGATTAAATTGTAAATTTTCACATTTCATTGTTTTGTCCTTAGTCCGTTGTCCGTGGTCGGTTGCCGGTTGAATGAAAACTGCATTCTCCATTTAAATTCAACCTGCAACTGACAAAGGACAAAGGACAACTGACTATCGAAGCGAATAACTGACCGACCCCGGCTGTTTTCCTTTTGGAAAACAAACGGTTTGCCCGGAATCCTTTGATTTTTCAGCCCGTATCTTCAACGGATGTTGCTGGTCGCGTTTTCAAAATTGGCTGAACACTCGCGTTTTCCGAACTTTTCGTCCACTTGACCTCACGTTTGGCACCGATTTGGTTTATTTTTCCTGTGAAACCGGGGCGGGTCAATTATTCGCGTATTGGTCATTTGTCCTTTGTCCGTTGTCCTTTGCATGTTGAATTAAAACTACGAACTTAAATTAAACTCAACCTGCAAATGACAAATGACAAATGACCAAATTTTCAAATATCACGTAATTTCTTTCTCAATTCATCGCGTCCGCGGGCGATTCGGCTTTTTACCGTTCCGAGATTTATGTCGAGAATCGAAGCGATTTCTTCATAGCTCAAGCCTTCGATGTCGCATAAAACGACGGCTTCGCGGAAAATGTCGGGCAAATCTTTTAACGCGCGGCGCAGAATCTGTTCGCGTTCGCGTTCGAGCGCGTTTTCCTCCGGGTTTTTGAAATTACTCGAAAAAGTATCGCTTAAAGGCGCATCGCTTTCACCGATTGGCGCGTCCAGAGAGATTGTTTTTTCTCTGAACCTGCGTTTCCACCAGCGGAAACGGTTGCGCGATTCATTTATCGCAATTCGAAAAAGCCACGTTTTCAAATCGGCTTCGCCGCGAAACTTTTTTATCGCTTTTAAGGCGTTCAGAAAAGTTTCCTGCGTCAAATCTCCGGCTTCTTCGGCGTCCTGCGTGATGCGAAAAAGAAGCGCGTAAACGTCGCCGGAATATCGCGTAACGAGTGTGTCAAAGGCTTTTGCTTCGCCCGCTTTTAATCTTTCAATGAACTCAGTCTCCAAGGATGAGCCGGCAGCAGCCGAACCCGCCGCTAAAGCGACGCTGCCTAATTCTTCTTCGTCAAATGCGATTGACTTGCTGAAGAACATCTCCTGCCTTTTTCCTTTCCCGAATAACGGGAGTTTGAATTCGCTCACCCGCGTTTCCCGCGACCTATTTTATTAGACACCGATTTTTCGAAATTGTTCCCGGAAATGTAAAAAATATTTTCAATCCCGAAAATTTGTTCTTTAATCGCTCTAATATCTATCGCCGTTTTTGCTCCGAAACTTTTCACTTTTCACTTTTCACTTTTCACTTAACTTGCTATGATTCGCGTTTTTTGATTAAATTGACTCTTTTACAAAAATCTTATTAACTAATTATACAACGAATAGACCGGACACGAATTGCAAAAATGGCTAGAAAGAAAAGACAAGTAGCACCACAGTTTCAAAATACTCCCGCCCAAGACGATAAGCCGAAAGTCGCTTATCAGGACGAATTTCAGCGAAACATTAACAAAAAAATAGAATCCGCCGGAAAGAAATTTGAAGGCAAAGGCAAAAATGTTCTCTACGCGATTGCGGCGGTTGCCGTTTTAGCCGTGCTGATTGGCATTTTTTACGCGTGGAACAAACGCTCGAACGCGCAGGCGCAAGCCGCGCTCGGCAAAGCGATTGAAACATCGACCGCGCAGGTTACGGATTCGCCGCTGCCGCCGGGCGCGCCGCCCGCAAAGACCTTTAAAACCGACAAGGAACGCACCGACGCGGCGCTCGCCGAGTTTCAGTCGGTCGCCGATAAATTCGGCGGCGATGTCGGCGATAAGGCGAAATATTTTGTCGCCGTAACAAAATTGAAAATCGACCGTCCCGCCGCCGTTGCGGAACTCGAAACGCTCGCTTCGAAAAGCGGGGAAGTCGGCACGCTTTCAAAATTCGCGCTCGCGCAGGCGAAAACCACCGACGGAGATTTAGATAAAGCTGCCGCGCTTTACAGCGAGCTTGCCGCGTTGGACAAGCCGGTTATCGCCAAAGAAACAATCAATTTCGAGTTGGCGAAAATCTACGAAAAACAGGGCAAAAAGGCAGAAGCCGCCGATTTGTATTTCAACATTGCCAAAACGGCGAGCGAGGCAAAAGACATGGACGACAAACCCGTTCCGCTCTCGACGACGGCGACCGAAGCCAAGAAAAAGCTTGAAGAACTCAATCCCGAAAAGGCGAAGGAAATAAAAGAACCCGAACCGCAGATGCCGACGGGAATGCCTTTCGGAATGTGAGGTTAATTGATAATTGATAATTGATAATTGATAATTTGAAGACAGCTTTTAATTATCAATTATCAATTATCAATTTTTTAAAATTCCTGCTGAATTAGTTATTTCTAGTGTTATAATTCGAGTCAGAGGATTTTTTATTTGAGCAACATTGCGCCGACAAAAACGGCTGGCGTTTCAAATGCAGAAACGACGGCTTCGACTGATTTATCCGAACAGGCGACCAGCATACGCGTCTCGCCGAACAACTATTTTGCCGCACTTTTCCTCGCGACATTTTTTTCCGGCTTTTTAATTTATCTCGAAATCGACCGCGCCGCAGGACTACTTTTCGGCGCGGCGTGGCTTTTTCTGCCCTTGATGCTCTGGTCTGACCGGATAAATTTCGACGGCAAACGGCTGACGCGCAACGGAATTCTGCCGCGCGCTTGGGCTTGGCTCGGCGGCTCGCGAAACCGTCTTAAGATTACGGACATCGAACAGGTCGAAACGACGGCTCTGCGCGCCTTAAAACGCGGCGGCAACGTCTTTTACCGCTACCGCACATCGATTCAGGGAAAGGATTTGCGATTCGCGTTCGCCTCGGGCGGCGAAGATTACCGGCGGATGATTCATCGTCTTTTTCCCGCTCTGCCCGAAAATGTTCTCGACAATCGCTCGATTGAGCTGCGCGATTACCTGAAAGAGCCGAAGGAAACGCTGATGAAAGCGGAATTTGCCAAGATTCCTCCGGTTGATGTTCTGGAAAGCTCTGTTAATGAATTTCAAACAAACGACAAATCGGCTCGAACAAAATCGAAAAACAGAGAAATCGGTATCGAAGAAATCGAAAAAGCCGATTATCTGCACCGTCTCGCCAACGAATTGAGACTTTCCGGCTATCTGCTTCAGGCGCTCGAAACATTTCGCCGCGCGCTCGTCTTAAATCCGCGAAACGCGTGGCTGCTTTTCGATTTCGGTCGCTGTCTCTATTCCTTCGCCGGCTCGGAACACAACGCGAAAATGGAGAGAAAAGCGATTGCCGCGCTTCGTCTGGCGGAAAAACGCGCCGGACGCGACAGCGATTTGCTTGCGCGTCTCGGCGAAAGCTATTTTCAATACGGCGACTGGCGGCGCGCTCAGAAAGCGTTTCAAAAATCTCTGGACGAGGCGGAAGAAAACTTCCGTTCGGAACGCGGCTTGGCGGAAATCTCGCTTCGTGAAGGCAAAATCGCCCACGTCATCCATCATTTCTCGACCGCCAACCGTCTCGCCGAAACGCCCGCGCTTCGCCGCTGGACAAACAACGAATCCGAATATTTCTCGCACCTGAACAACGACGACGATTATATGGATTTGGAAATCAGCCGCGTCAATATGCTCGAAACCCTCGAAAACTCGAAAAAGACCGCGCTGAAAATCTCCTTCATCGGCTTTCCCGCAATCCTTTTCGGCTTAATCGTTTTCGACGACCTAATCGCCAACGTCGGCTGGGCAATCTCAACCGTCGCGCTTTTAATCTGGGTCGGCTTAATCGTCAGCCAGAGCATGCTCTCAACGCGCATCCCGCTCGATTTCGACGAAGAAGATTAAATAGTTGATAGTGTTGAATCACTAGTCAATATCTTCTCACTTCTGCCTGTGAAATCATCGTTTTATCTGAGGATTATGGTCTAGTCCCCTTGCCTATTAAAATATAAAACATTCAAAGACAATTTTCTCGCCTTCTCAAAGCCATCATTAATCTTTCGTATCCTCTTTCTTCAAAGAAATTTACCCATTGCCAACCGCGCAAATGTTCAGGAATTTCACATTCTTCGAATTTAAGTGGAATCAGGTATATAATGTCTTCCGGCTGCTCTTGAGCCGCATCTAAAGCATATCTAATTTCCCTTTGAAGATAACCTTGTTTATTTATTGACCCTTGCGAAAGACATACAACTACTATGTCAGAGTTTCTCACAGCCTTCGGAATCTCAGTCTCCCATCTTTGTCCGGGCAACAAATCTTCTTCGTCGAGCCATGGAATTATTCCATCAGCAATTAAACGATGGTAAAGGGTGCGCACCGCTGGTTTGTCATTGGACGAATGACAAAGAAAAACCCGTAATTTGGGTTTCGATTCATCCTGTTTATTTTTCATATTGACATCCTTATTAGATTGGACAAAAACAGATGCTGACCAGGTAACAGCAACAAATAAATCGCCTCTCTCTTTACTTGCAAGTATAGGCATACCTTTCCCCTTGATACGGAAAACAGTGCCTGTTTCAGTCATAGGCGGAAGTTTGAGTATTTGCTTTCCGTCTATGAGCGTCGGAATATCAATTTCCGCACCATTAATGAGTTGCTCACTGGTGGCAAACACTCCCCTATAAAGATTAGCGCCTTGCCGCTCAAAAAACTCATGTTCGGCAATGTGTAAAACAATAAAAAAGTCTCCAGTCTCTCTGTGACTGCCTCCTTCACCCATTCCGTTAATGCGTAATCTACTACCCGTCTCGACACCGGCAGGAATTTTTACTTCAATCTTAGTTTCCTGCATAATTTGCCCTTTGCCTACACAAGCTTGACATTTTGATTTAGGGAATTTGTGAATTGCCGATACGTGACCGTTGCCGTCACATTGCTTACAATTAAGAGGGCGCGAAAACTCAATTAGAGTTTCGTGTCCGGTCGCGGCTTCTTCCAAGGTTATTTCTAAATCATAACTAAGATCTGCCCCTCGATTTGTTTTATCTGCCATATGTTGTTGATTCTGTCGCAATAACTGAATAAAGATAGCAGAATTTATTTAACCTGACAAAAATTGGTAACAGTACTATTAGCTTCACTCTGTTATCGATCTTTCGTTGATTTGTAAAACTTTAACCAAAAAATAAAGGCAGGTTTTGCGCCTGCCTTCCCATTTTATTTATCTTTTGTTTTATTCGCCGCTTGAAGCTTTTTTAGACTGAGTTTTCTTTTCGGCGGGCTTTGCGGTTTTTGCTTTTGCGGTCGCTTTTTTCTTGGTCGATTCGGGATTGAGCATTGCCGTCCAGCGGAGTTCGGGTTGGACGGGTTCGCCGCTGAGTTTTTCAAATACGAATTCGGTCATCGCATCGACAATCCATTTGTGGTTGTATTCGCCGACCGATGCAAGTTCGGCGTCGGGCGCGGGGTTCATAAAGTCGATGGCGTAGGGAATGCCGTCTTTGATGGCGAATTCGACCGTGTTTAAATCGTAGCCTAACGCTTTGCAGATTGTGCGAACATCCGCTTCGACTCGCGCGTGGAGTTCGGGCGAGAGATAATCTTCGACGTTAACATACTGCATTCCCGAAAGATACGGTTTCGACGGGTCATACGGCATAATCAAAACTTTTTCCTGCCCGACGCAGTAGCAGCGAACGAACTGGTCGAACTCGATGCCTTCCTGCAAGGTCATGCAGAGCGTGCCGGATTTGTTGTATTCCTGCCAGAGTTCTTCGAGCGAATTAACTTTCGACACGTTTTTCCAGCCGCCGCCGTCGAACGGTTTGAGGAAAGCGGGGAAGCCGACGTAATCGATAACGCCCTGCCAGTCAATCGGAAATTCGAGATTGCGCAAAGATTCGCTGGTTACATCGGGAATATATTTTTCCTGCGGCAGCAGAACCGTTTTCGGAATCGCCACGCCGAGCTTTGCGGCGAGACAATAGTTGAAAAATTTGTCGTCAGCCGCCCACCAGAACGGGTTGTTGACGATGTATGTGCCTTCGAGCGCAAAACGCTTTAAGGTCGCGCGGTAATAGGGAACTTCGTGCGAAATGCGGTCGATGATTAAATCGTAGCGTTTCGGCTCGTCCAGACGAATGCCGCCGATTTTGACCATTTCGGCGACGATTTCGCCGTTGCCTTTCTCGTTAATGCTGTTGATTATTGATTCGGGAAACGTCTGTTCGCGCCCGACTAAAATACCTACTCGTTTCATAATTTTGTTAAATACCTCTACTTAAATAAATGTTGATAATGATAGCTTCGTTTTCAGAATAGTCTGAAATCGTTAATTTTAATTGATTGGGAAAAATGTGGCAAGACAAGAGAAGAAATTATTCAACAGGATTTAACCCGAAAGTGTGTGCCAGAGCAGATTTGGCGTTAGCTTTATCGATTGCCGACAAATTTCCGATGACTTTATAAATAAATTTTTCCTGAACGGTGGCGAGATTATCCGTAACGATAACCGAATCGGATTGCAGTCCGCTCCGATTTTCTTCAAATGAATTAAGCAAGATAGTTACGCGGCTCGGATGTCCGGCGCGTTTCATATTGCTTGTAATCATTGCGACAATTACTTGCGGCAAACCTGTTTGTAGATTGTCGGCTTGAATTATAAGAGCGGGACGTTTTTTAGCTGTTTGCAGATTTGAGTCGGGAAATAAGACCAGAACAATATCGCCATGCTTATAATTTGTCATAAACTTCCATCTCTGGATTTTCCCAGTCCTCGGCAAAAGATGAAAGCATAGCGCGTTGTTCGGCAGCTTCTTCCTCGCTTATTCCGCGTTCGCGTAAGTTTACGCTTCCGTTTGCAGAATTATGACGGTTTTTCTTTTCAGTCAGAAAATCGACAAAATCTTCCACCTCGCTGATAGTTTCGGGCGGAAGATTCTGTATTTTCTCGATTAAGCCTGCGTTTTGCATTTCTACTGATTATTCGGCAAAAGCTCGTAATTTCCCATCGTGCGATTGTGCGAATCGAGCGCGCCCATCGCGTCGGCAGTCGCGTCGAGCATTTGTTTGGTCATCGCAATCGAATCGGAAAGCTGTTCGAAATCGAGCAGAGAGAATTTTTCGGGCGTGGACATTGTTACGATTTCGTCGTTCAGATAGCCGAAGAAGTTTTCTATTGACTGGAGCTGTCCTTCGACAAGTTTGACGCTCTTTTCGAGTTCATCGAACGAAGCGATACGGCGTTTGAGAATCTCGACGTTCGTTTGCTGAATGCGCTTTGTACGCTCGTCCGGCGAAGATTCCATCGCGCGGAAAGCCTGGCTCAGTTGATTGTGAACCGCTTGGCGATTAATCGATTTCAGATGCTGTTTGCGGCGGCGATAAACGTCGAGAAGGTCAACGAAATCTTCCCAACGCTGGTCGAGCGAGCTAAGATTTGTCGGAAGCTCGCGCGCGCCGGTGAATTTGTGATAATTTTCCTGAATTTTATCTTTCTGCCAGCGAAGATATTCGACGGCTTCGCGCTCGCGCGGCGTAAACAATTTAATCATTTTTTCGCGCGTGGCTTTATTCAGAGCGCGCAGACGCGCGTTTTCGCGGCGATTGACCAGTTGGCGATAAGACGGAACCATCGGCAAAAAAACGACATAGACGAGTTCGCAAAAAAGCGCGACGAGCAGAGGAATAAAACTGCCTGTGTAAGCGGCGGCGACGGCAAAGCCTGCCAAGCCCCAAAAATTGATTGGCTCTTTGACGGCTTCTTTGACGTATTTTGTGTTAAATCTTTGAAATTCCTGTTGGTATTTTGCTAAATCTGCCATAACTTACACTAGATGCAATTTCGCGCTTTTGGTTTCGCCGCCGATTTTTTATTTCTGCTGATTGTTTTCGTTTGTCTCGTTTAGCAAAACCTGGTCGAGAACTTCTTCGTTCGGCGCGCCTGAGCCGGACGAAATCTGCTTGCCCGCGTTGTTTCCGCCCGCGCCCAGCAAGCCCATCTGCTGTTTGTATTCGAGCAGCTTGTCCTGAAGCTGAATGTCCATCGCTTCGCGCTCGATGTCCTGCATCTGGTTGTCAACCGACGAAGTTCCGAGCTGAAGTTTGGCTTCGGCGGCGGCAACGCGGCGGTCGATTTTTTCGCGCATTTCGGTAAACGTCGAGGAATCGTCGCCGATGTTGAAGGTTTCCATCGTCTGCGCGAGCTGTTCCTGTAATTTGGCTTGTTTCGACGCGCTGATAAGCTGCATCGCTTCCTCTGAGCGCTTGTTCATATTCAAAATATAATTGTCGCGCATTTTTAAAGCCTGTTTAGAAGCAATTCCAGCCTGCTCAAGTTGGACAGATGTTTTTTGAAGCTCAAGTTGTTTTTGCTGAAGCTGACCGATATAAGAGGTGGCAATATCATCGCGCCCCATTTTAACTGAAGCCTTGATTTTCGAGTCTAAAGATACAACCTCTTCCGCTAATTTTTCTTTGCTTTTAGCTAATAAACGCTCGGTTGCCATTACTTGAGTAACCGAATTATTTAAATCAGGAACGCGCTCACGCATCTCACGAATCGTTTGTTGAAGAACGAGTTCAGGATTTTCTATCTTGTCTAAAGCCGCGCCCGTCGATGCGCGAAATATTCTGGTAATTCTTGCCCACAATCCCATTGTTTAATATCAAACTCCTATAAATTTGCTAATAAAAGAACTTTGCCAATTTTCTTAACGACTAAATATTCTCCAAAGTTGCATTTTCCCTTATAAGTATAACAGGAAAATCGAATTATTGAATAGTAAATCACAAACGGTTTTTTGGCTATTCGCGCTTTACCGGCAAACATTTCTTATACTGCGAAAATACGCCTGAAAAACTTTCCTGTCAATATTTCCTTTTGATAATTCTGCAAGTTTTTCCGCCGCCTCGCGTTCAGAAAACGACGGCGAGTTTTACGAAGCTAGTTTGAAAATAGAATTTAAGATAAGATATTGGCGCGGAAACCCAACTTTCCCCGGCTCGCGCCCGACGAGTTTAGTCAGAGGAAAATTTATGCGAAAAACGATTTCTTTTTTGTTGATTTGTGTCATTTATACCGCGATGTTTTCGCCGCTCGTGATGCGGACGAACGCGCAAAAGACGACCGGAAAAACCGTGAAGACGAATATGAATATTGATTTACCGAACGGATTGCAGTTTCGCCTCTCGGAAGGCGTCGAAGGCGCGGAAACGCGCGAAAAAACTCCGCCCGCAAGCGGCGACGCTCTCTCCGAAAGCGAAACAGGAAATCTTCTGAAACGCATTCCGCCGATTAAGGTTGATGAAGACGACCAGACCGATTTTGCCAAGCGCATCGGCACTCTGCCCGCGCCGAAAACCGGCAATAAAATTCCGGTCAAATTTCCGTCCGACGAGCAGAGAAATCTGCCAAACTACGACACGAGCAAACAAAAACTGGAAGTCGTGCGCTTTTCGCCCGAAGGCGAGGTAAAGCTCGCGCCCGATTTGACGCTGACGTTTTCACAGCCGATGGTCGCCGTAACATCGCAGGAAGAAGCGGCAAAATACGTTCCGGTCGAGCTCTCGCCCGCCGTCGAAGGCAAATGGCGCTGGCTCGGCACGAAAACTCTGATGTTCGACACGACGAAGCGTTTCCCGATGGCGACGAAATTTACCGCGCGCGTTCCCGCCGGAACAAAATCCGCGACCGGACAAACTTTGCAGAAAGATTTTGTCTGGACGTTTACAACGCCGCCGCCGAAAGTCGAAACGATGATTCCGCAGAGCCAGATAACGCGGCGCGACGCGCTGATGTATATTTCCTTTGACCAGCAGATAAATCCCGAGCAGGTTCTGAAAACAATCAGCGTTACGGGCGCGGGCAAAAAGCTTCCGATTCGTCTCGCCACGCAAGCTGAAATCGACGCTGACGGCAGCATTTCCTATTACGCGAAACAGGCGCAGCCGGGACGCTGGCTCGCGTTTCGCGCTATAAACTCAGATGGTTTGACGGAAAACGCTTTGCCCGCCGCTTCCGGAATTTCGGTTACGGTCGAAAAGGGAACCGCTTCGGCGGAAGGACCTTTGACGACGACGGCGGCGCAAGGTTTCGGCTTTCAAACTTTCAGCGCGTTCAAATTCGGCAAAGCTATTTGCAGTTACGAAGGAAATCCGAAATGCTCGCCGTTCGACCAGTGGTATCTCGAATTTAACAATCCGATTGACGCTTCCAAATTCGCCAAAGAAATGGTGAAAATCGAGCCTGCGATTGAAAACGTAAACATTTATCCTTCGGGAAACTACATCTACGTTCAAGGCTACAAAAAAGGACGCACGACTTACAAAATTACGGTTGACGGTGCGATTAAAGACACTTTCGGGCAAACGCTCGGACAGCCCGCGACGGCAACAATAAAAGTCGGCTCGGCAGACGCGAATCTTTACGCGCAGGGCGGAGCTTTTACGGTTTTAGACCCGACGGCAAAGCTGAGTTATTCGATTTATTCGACCAATATGCCTTCGGTAAAGGTTCGGGTTTACGCCGTCCAGCCGCAGGATTTTTCGCAGTTTCAAAAATATCTGCAATACGTAAATTACGACGACGACACGAAAAAACCGGCGAAACCGGGCAGGTTGATTTCTGACAAAATCGTTAATATTGAAAGAAAACCCGACGAGATGGTCGAAACGCGCATTGATTTGACCGAAGCTTTGCCGAGCGGTTTCGGAAGCGTGATTGTTGACATCGAACCGACCATCAGACGCGATAAGTACGACCGTACGATGATTTACACGTGGGCGCAGGCGACGCAAATCGGTTTGGACGCGTTTGTCGATAATCAGGAACTTGTCGGTTTTGCGACCGATTTGAAAACCGGAAAACCGCTTTCGGGCGTCGAGCTTTCGATTTATCCGAACGGCACGAAAGTCGTCAGCGAGAATGCGGAAAAGGAAAGCGAAGGCACGTTTTCGAGCGTCTGGAAATGGCTGACGAGCTTCGGAAGCTCGGACGATTCGTTTAAGGAAACCGAAACGACCCAAGAAAACGGCGACGTTTCAGAAGCGGAAGTTATCAATGAAGCGCAGACAAATAAAACGACCGACAACGGGATTTTGCGTCTGCCTCTGCCCGAAAATCAGGCGAAAAAGCCGAATCTTTTGATTGCGCGGAAAGGCAAAGATGTAGCGTTTCTGCCGGAAAACACCGATTATTACTGGCAGGATTACGGAAGCTGGACAAAATCAAACCCGAGCGATACTTTGCGCTGGTTTGTTTTCGACGACCGCGGAATGTATCGCCCGAAGGAAGAAGTTTCCGTCAAAGGCTATATTCGTATTTATCAAGCCGGAAAATTCGGCGATATTGAGGGCTTGGGCGACGTTGCGAAAAATATAACTTTTTCGGTCAAAGACCCGCAAAATAACGAGATTGCCAAAGGCGAGGCGACGCTGAACGCTTTCGGCGCGTTCGATTTCAAATTTAAAATTCCCGACAACGCCAATCTCGGCTACGGGCGCATCGATATTTATTCCGCCATCGGTATTTTGGGCAGCAGCTTTTCGCACAATTTCCAGATTCAGGAATTTCGCCGTCCTGAATTTGAAGTTACGGCGAAAAACGAGACGGAAGCGCCGTATTTCGTCAAAGAATCGGCAAACGTCGCGGTCGAAGCCAAATATTACGCGGGCGGCGGGCTTGCGAACGCCGATGTGAACTGGATTGTCCGCGCCACGCCGACCAATTACACGCCGCCGAATCGCGGAGATTTCACGTTCGGAACGTGGGTTCCGTGGTGGAGATATTATAACGATTACGAAAATCAGGGAAATTCGTCGGTTCAAACTTTCAAAGGCATAACGGACGCGGGCGGAAAGCACGTTTTGAAAATCGATTTCGAATCGGTCAATCCGCCAAGACCTTACGCGATTTCAGCCAATGCTTCGGTGCAGGATGTAAATCGTCAAACATGGGCGAGCAATACGAATTTGCTCGTTCATCCGTCGTCGCTTTATGTCGGGCTGAAAATTCCGCGCTATTTCGTCAACAAAGGCGAAAACATCAATGTCGAATCGATTGTTTCCGACATCGACGGAAAATTAATTGCCAATCAGGATGTCGAAATCAAAGCCGTTTTGAAAGATTGGCGATTTGATAAAGGCGCGTGGAAGGAAGAAATTCTGGACGAGCAGAATTGCGATATTAAATCGGCAAACGATGCGCAAAAATGCGTTTTTCCGGCAAAACAAGGCGGGCGTTATACGATTACGGCGCGTGTGATGGATGAAAAAGAACGCTTTAACGAAACGCAGATTACGGTCTGGGTTGCGGGCGGAAAAGAGCCGCCGAAACGCACCGTCGAGCAGGAAGAAGCGCAGCTTATTCCGAATAAAAAAGAATACGCGCCCGGCGACGTGGCGGAAATTCTCGTAATGTCGCCGTTTCCGAATGCCGAAGGCGTTTTGACTCTCAGACGCGATGGAATCGTTAAAACCGAGCGTTTTACAATCAAAGAATCTTCAATCATCTTGAAAATTCCGCTGGAAGAAAAATTTCTGCCGAACATATACGCGCAGGTCGATTTGGTCGGTTCTGCCGCGAGGACGAACGACGCGGGCGAAGTGGACGAAAAAGTCGCCAGGCGTCCGGCGTTTGCAACCGGGCAATTAAATCTATCGATTTCGACGGCTTCGCGCGAGCTTTCGGTTTCAGCCGAGCCGCAGGAAAAAACGCTTGCGCCGGGCGGCGAAACGAAAGTCGCCGTCGAAGTAAAAGACAAAAACGGCGAGCCGGTCGCAAACACCGAAATCGCGGTCGTCGTCGTTGACGAATCGGTTCTCGCCTTGTCGCGCTACGACATCGCCAATCCGCTCGGCTATTTTTACACGGCTCGCGGAACGGGTGTGCGGGATTTCCATTTGCGGAAGGATATTCTTCTCGGAAATCAGAAAGACATTAAACCGCAGGAAGCTGATAAAACAAAGGAGGTGATGGCTGAATACGGCGCGGTCAGCGGCGGCGTTTTATCAAAACCTTCGGCGCAGGCAAATCGCGCAGCTAAATCTGCTAATGCGCCCGTTATGATGGATATGATGTCGAAGGACGAGAGAAAGCGAGACGAGGACGACCGACCTTCTGACGCAAATACGCCGATAAATCTGCGGCAAAACTTCGACGCGCTCGCCTATTTCGCGCCTTCGGTGAAAACCGATTCAAACGGCAAAGCGATGGTTACGGTAAAGCTGCCCGACAATCTGACGCGTTATCGCATCACGGCGGTTTCGGTCGATAACGGAAAACGCTTCGGCAAAGGCGAATCGAACATCACCGCAAAACAGCCTTTGATGGTTCGCCCGTCCGCGCCGCGATTTATGAATTTCGGTGATAAAATTGAGCTGCCCGTCGTCGTGCAGAATCAAACCGACAAAGATATGACGGTTGACGTTGCGGTTCGCGCGACAAACGCCGAACTGACGGGCGAAAAAGGCAAGCGCGTCGTCATCAAAGCAAACGACCGCGCCGAGCTTCGTTTTCCTGTTTCGGCAATGAAAGCGGGAACGGCGCGTTTTCAAATCGCCGTTAATTCCGGCAATTTCTCCGACGCGTCGGAAATTTCGCTGCCCGTCTGGACGCCTGCGACGACCGAAGCGTTTGCGACTTACGGGACGACCGACCAGAACGGCGCGATTTTCCAGCCTGTTCAAACGCCGGGCGACGTTTTCCCGCAGTTCGGCGGCTTGGAAGTTACGACTTCTTCGACGCAGCTTCAGGAATTAACCGACGCGTTTATATATCTTTACAGGTATAAATTCGAATGCAGCGAGCAGATTTCGTCGAGAATGATTTCGATTGCCGCTCTGCGCGATGTTTTGAGCGCATTCAAAGCCGAAGAAATGCCGACGGCGGAACAGCTTAAAGCGACTTTTGCAAAAGATGTTGCGATTTTGAAATCACGCCAGCGCGAAGACGGAAGCTTTGGACTTTGGAAACGCGACCGCGAGCGTTACGAGTACCCGTTTTTGACGGTTCACGTCGCACACGCGCTTGCGCTTGCAAAACAGAAAGGCTACAACGTGCCGGATGAAATGCTCAATAAGACAAAGCCTTATTTGAAAAACGTCGAAAGTCATTTTGACGAATGGCACAGGCAATCGCCGCAGGTTCGCTGGACGATTTCGGCTTACGCGCTTTACATACGCGATATGATGGGCGACAAAGACGCCGCGAAAGCCAAAAAATTACTGGCTGAAGCTGGCGTTGAAAAAATGCCTTTTGAGGCTTTAGGCTGGATTCTTTCGGTTCTCGCCGACGATAAAAATTCGGCGGCGGAAGTCGAAACCATCAAACGCTTTTTGATGAATCGCACGACGGAAACTGCGGCAACCGCGAATTTCGTTACCGATTACGGCGACGCTCAGTGGCTGATTATGTATTCGAATCGCCGCGCCGACGGAGTTCTGCTCGAAGCTTTAATCAAATCGGACAAAGATAACGATTTGATTCCGAAGCTCGTTCGCGGTCTGCTCGACCACCGCACGAAAGGCGCGTGGTCAAACACGCAGGAAAATGTGTTTATCCTGCTCGCGCTCGATAAATATTTCAACGCTTTCGAGAAAGTTACGCCCGATTTCGTAACAAAAATCTGGCTCGGCGGAACTTACGCGGGCGAACAAATTTTCAAAGGTCGCTCGATTGATTCGAACTTTTTGAGTATTCCGATGTCGTATCTCGTCGAGCAGAATGGCGCGTCGAATCTGATTCTCGATAAACAGGGCGCAGGGCGTTTGTATTATCGAATCGGGATGAAATACGCGCCGAAAAATCTGAAGCTCGCTCCGGCGGATTACGGTTTCGAGGTTTTGCGTAAATACGAAGCGGTTGACAATGCCGACGACGTGAAGCAAAACTCTGACGGAAGCTGGACGATAAAATCCGGCGCGCGCGTTCGCGTTCGCCTAACGATGGTTGCGCAGGCGCGTCGTTATCACGTCGCGCTGGTCGATAATCTGCCCGCCGGTCTGGAAATTTTAAATCCGGGACTTGCGGTTACGGAAGCGATTCCGGGCGACACGCAAAACACGAGCGTTATCGAATACGGAAGTAAAAGTTACGGCTACGGCTATTGGTGGTGGCGTCAATACTGGTTCGAGCATCAAAACTTCCGCGACGAACGCGCCGAAGCATTTGCATCGCTGCTCTGGGAAGGCGCTTACAATTATTCATACGTAACGCGCGCGACGACGCCGGGCGAATTTGTCGTGCCGCCCGCCAAAGCCGAAGAAATGTATCATCCCGAAACTTTCGGACGGTCGGGAACGGATTTCGTGAAAGTCGAATAATAAAAAAGACAAATTTTGTTTTTCGGACGAAAAGCCTGCGAAAGCGGGCTTTTTTGTGTGAAAAAAAATATTTCAGAAACCTGTCTTTTTTAGATAAATTGAGAGACTGTGATACGGATGAAAATTTATATCCGGTAGAAAATCGAAATTCAAACTCATATTTGAAATCATTTTCTGCATTATCGAAAAACTGTTTTTTTTCAGAAAATTAGTCAAGGGTTAACAAGGAGGGGTTGTATGTTCTTGAGAGGTTTATTCGGTTTTAAAGCGGCAGTGTCGTTATTGCCGCTCATTCTCGTCGGTTTTTTTATTTTTCCACCCGCATCAAACGCGCGTAATTCTAAAATCAAAAAATCATCAAACGGCGAAGCAACGCCGAAAATCGACGCGCTTTCGGTTTCGTCCGCCGCGCGTTCCGGTTTGATAATTGTTAAAGGAAAGAATTTCGGCGATTCGTCAAAAACGGTCGTCGAAATCGGCGGCGTCGAAGCCCCGTTTGCGCGGCTTTCCGAAACTGAAATTGCCGTTTATGTTCCCGAAAGCGCGAAGCCCGGCTCGCAGAGCTTAAAAGTTTTGAGCGATTCGGTCGAGAGCAATTCGCTGACGATTAACGTCGAGCAGCGACCGGCGCAGGTCGGGCGCGTGCGCTGGCGATTCGAGCTTGCTTCGTCTTATGCCGAGCATCGTCCGGTTATCGGCGCTGACGGCACGATTTATGTTTACGATGTCGGCGGTTTTCTCTACGCGATAAATCCGAACGGCAGCCTGCGCTGGATTTTTGACGTGAATACGATGACCAATGGCGGATTTTACGAACTCGGACCGCCGGCGCTCGGGCTTGATGGAACGATTTATATTCCGGCTTCACTTCCGAACGGCGCGGGAACATTTCCCGGCGGAATCGTCGCCGTAAATCCTGACGGCACAAAAAAATGGCAGTTCAGCCAGCCGCCCGCGCTCGGCGGAAGAGCGATTATCGCCGGACCGGGCGTCGGCGCTGACGGCAACGTCTATGCGGTTATAGACCGCGGCGGACTCGGCGTATTTTCTATAACGCCCGCCGGAACTCTGCGCTGGAACGACGCAACATATTTTTCGGTTCAAGGTCCTCTTGGATTCGAAATCGCTTTTGATAACGCGCGCGGACAGTTTTATTTTCAGGATGACCAGACTGCCGGCGAGCCGCAGGGGAAACTTTGGGCGTATGATTTTAACGGGAATCGACGGTTTTCGGCGATAACGACTGTCGAAGGTCAGCCGGTCGTCGCGCCGCTTTCGGGAAACATTTACACTCCGCTTTTCAATCTGCTGCGCGCATTCAGTCCGCAGGGAAATGTTTTATGGAATTTCGCCGGTTATCCGACTACAAATACGATTAGCGAGCCGGACGCGGGCGCGGACGACGCGGCTTATGTAACTATAAATTTAAGCAGTTTATACGCGATAAATCCGAACGGTACAGAGCGCTGGCGTCTGCAAAACAAAGGCGTGATGGATGGTCCGATAGTCAGCCCGCAGAACGATTCGATTTTTGTCGGCGGAATTATCACCTATGGCGAGCGCGGTTATTTTATGGGCGTCGGGACGGACGGAAACCGGCGCTGGCGTGTCGATTTGCCGGACGAAAACGGTTCGGGCGAATACGGTCAGGTGCGCCCGATTTCGCGGGCGAGATTTGCTCCCGACGGGCAAACCGCTTACATTTCGGCGGACATTGCGGGAATTTCTTCGAATGAGCATCGTTCATATTTTTACGCTGTCGACACGACTGCAAACGCGCCCGTTGTGCCGCCGACCGTGCAGATTACAAGCCCTGCCAACGGCTCGACGGTTTCGCCGCCTTTAACTGATTTCAGAATTCGCGCCGATGCCGCCGATACCGACGGAAGCGTCGCGCGCGTGGATTTTTATTCGAACAACGGTTACGGCTGGTATTATCTCGGCGGCGATACGACCGCGCCTTACGACGTTCCGTTTTCGACGCCTTCGTCCGGCGTCAGCGATTATACGCTGACCGCGCAATCGGTCGATAACGACGGAAATGTTTCGGCGGACGCGGCGTTCGTCAGTTTTCACATCAATAACAGCGGCGGACCGCTTCCGCTTCCGGGCGCGCCGCCGAATATTCTCAGCCCTTCGAATAATCAGGTTTTTCCAGCCGGAAGCAATATTTTAATCAGCTCCGACCGTGGAAACGCGTCGTGGACAATCAGCCGCATCGAGTTTTACGCCGACGGCAATCTGCTCGGCTCGGACACGACTTTTCCGTATGAATTTAACTGGACGAACGCGCCTGCCGGAACTTACAGCCTGACGGCAAAAGCGATTTCGCCGACACGCGCTCCGGCAGCTTCCGCGCCTGTTTCAATCACGGTTTTGCCGGCGCAGGGAAACAGAGTTCCATCGGTGAGTTTTACAAATCCGTCAAACGGCTCGCATTTCAACGCCGCGACCGTTAATCTCAGCGCCAATGCGACCGACGCGGACGGTTCTATCACGAGCGTGCGGTTTTTTGCCGACGGAATCTTAATCGGAACGGATTCGACCGCGCCCTATCAAATCAACTGGTCTGGAATGCAGCGCGGAAGAAACTATGTTTTAACGGCACGCGCGACAGATAATGAAAACGCGGAAAGCTCTTCTTCGCCAATTTCCGTTTTTATCAGCGGCAATTCAAAATCCGATTTTGACGGCGACGGGCGAACCGATGTTTCCATCTTTCGACCTTCGGTCGGGGAATGGTGGATTAACCGCAGTTCGGGCGGAACTTTTGCGGCTCAATTCGGCAATTCGTCTGATAAAATCGTCCCCGCAGATTTTACGGGCGACGGCAAGACCGACATCGCAATCTGGCGACCTGTCTCAGGTGAATGGTTTATCTTGAGAAGCGAAGATTTTTCATATTATTCGTTCCCGTTCGGCGCGTCAGGCGATATTCCCGCGCCGGGCGATTTTGACGCCGACGGAAAAACCGACGCGGCGGTGTTTCGCCCGTCTGATTCAACTTGGTATATCAATAAATCTTCGGGCGGAACGATTATCAGGCAGTTCGGAACTTCAGGAGACGTTCCCGCAGTTTCTGATTATGACGGCGACGGCAAATCTGATATTGCGATTTATCGGGCATCGTCCGGCGAATGGTGGATTCAGAAAAGTTTGGATTCGAGCGTCATCGCGTTCCAATTCGGCTCGTCAACCGACAAACCCGTTCAGGGCGACTATACCGGCGACGGAAAAGCGGATATTGCCGTTTGGAGAGCTTCGACAGGCGAATGGTTTGTTTTAAGAAGCGAAGATTTCTCGTATTATTCCGTGCCTTTTGGAACAAACGGCGACATACCCGCGCCCGGAGATTTCGACGCGGACGGAAAAGCCGATTTCGCTATTTTCAGACCGTCCGGGGCGACCTGGTATATTAACCGTTCCGCGCAGGGAGTTTATATCGAAAATTTCGGTGTCGGCGGCGATATTCCTACATCTGCGGCTTATTAATTGTCCGAAGCTTTCGGCAGAAGCTGAAAGAAGTTTGTAAAGGTTGAATAACAATTAGCCGGAAAGTAATTTCAAGCTTGAAATTACTTTCCGGCTGTTGATTTTTAACGCTCTTCCATTAAAGCAACAATGTCTTGCGTCGGTTTGCTGCGGACGACGACCAATCGTTTGCCGTCAGGCGAAAAGGCGAAGTTGTTGGTGCGTTCGCCCGGAAACTCTAAAAATAATTCGCGTTTACCGTCCAGAGGCTGCTTCCAGATTCCGGCATAACCGTGGTCGAGATAGTAAAATGCCTTGCCGTCCGCCGTCCAGCGCGGAAACGAGCGGCTGATGCCGAAACATTTTTCCGGCGCGTCCGTTCCGACCGGCGCGATACAGGTTTTAAAAGGCACTTTCGCCGTTTTGTCGTAATAACTAAAAGCGAACAATTTGCCGTCCGGCGAAACGCTCGAAGCCGACGCCGTATATATTTTGCTGAATTGTTCGGACTTGCCGCCTTCAATCGGAACTTGCCACAACCCCGTAGCCGATATCATACGCGTGTAAATTATAAAACGCCCGTCGAGCGAAAGCGAAGGATAAAATCCGCCTTCGTCGGTCAACTGTGTCGCATTTGCGCCGTCCGCGTCCATCCGCCAGATGTTTTTGGCGTTGTTGCGCGTGGCTTGAAAGACAATGTAACGACCGTCGGGCGATGCGACGGGTTGACCGCAGGAATCGTTTCCGGCGCAGTTTTGCGTAAGCTGTTTCTGATTCGCGCCGTCCGCGTCAATCGTCCAGATTTCCCATTTGCCGCCTGTGTTGGTCGCATAAACGATTTTGCCGTCGGGCGTCCATGAAACTCCCGTCCCGTCGGTCATCGAGCTTCGCCCGAACGTGATTTGTCCGGCTTGATTCGTGTCGCCGTCGGCGGGCAAAATCCATAGATTTGCGGGGTCGTCAAATTGAGTTGTGATGACGGTTTTACCGCCCGCCGCAACCGATAATTGGACGTAATCGCTTAAATCGTTGGTTACGCGCCGCCATTCTCCGGTTGAAATCGTGTGTTTGTAAATTTGCCCGTTAGACGATTGGCTGCCGCCGATAGCCAGCAGCGTATCGCCGTCCAGCCACGCGATGTCGGAAATCCATGTCCAGCTTGCGTCCAGTTTAATCAGCGAAATTTCTTCGCCGTCGAGCGCGCGAAAAATTTTGATGTTCGGGATTGATTTTCCTTCGGAAACAATGCCGCCGGTGCAGGCAATTAGATTGCCGCCGGGCGACCAAGCCGTTGACTGGCTCCACATTCCGAGCCACTCGTCTTTCTTGCCGGAAGTTACTTTGCGTTCGCCCGTGCCGTCCGTGTTGGCAACGAATAATTCCTGCCCGTCCGTTTCGCGGTTGTTGCGAACGAAGGCTAATTGCCCGCCGTCGGGCGAAAGCGCCAAATCGGAATATGAATCTTCGACTACTTTTTGCTGAGCCGCGCCGCCGAAAAGCGACATTTTCAATATCTCGATTTTTTTGTCTTTGACCTGGCGTCCGATATAAATGTAATTGTTGTCGGGCGAAATTGCCGTTATGCCGCTTCCAATAGTTTCGGATTCCGGTATGATTTTGATATTGCTGTCGGTCGCCGTGTTTTTGAGCCAAACGGCATTCTTTTTGGTGCTGTAGGCAATAAACTTTCCGTCCGGAGAAACTTTCGCGCCCGTAATGTCGCCCGTTTCCGAATGGCGTTTGATTTTGAAAGCTTCAAACGGCGCGGCGGCGGCAACTGCCGTTTTATTTCTGAAATTCAAAAAAACAAGGCTCGCTAAAATCAATAAACCGCAAGCCGCAATCGCGCCGGTTATCATCCAATTTCGCCTTGTTTGATTTTCGATTGTTTTTTCTTCAATAAAGGTCTGTGTTCGGGTGCGCGTTGCGAAAACCAATTCTGCGCTGGTCGGCGTTTTAATCTCGCCGTTAAAACGATAGCCGCGCCGCGAGAAATTTTCGATAAAAGGTCGCCCGTCCGCGCATTTTCCGAGCGTCTTTCGAAGCAGGTAAACGTTCTGCGTTAAATTCGACTCTTCGACAAACGAATCCGCCCACAAACGATTCATCAGCTCATCTTTGCCGACGACTTCGCCGCGCCGCTCGACCAGCGCGACCAGCGTTTCGACCGTCTTCGGTTTGAGCGAAATCGTCTCGCCGTCTTTGTAAAGCATCAGGTGAGCGCTGTCCAAGCGGAAATCTTCAAACTCATAAGTGTAATTATTTTCAGATTTAGGCGCGGTGAGATTTTGTTGAGAAATAATTGAAGATTTGCTTAAAGACATTTTTGCGCTCTCCGAAATATCTTGTTGAACGGGACGGCAAAACGATTTTTGCCAGCGATTGTTTGGAAATTAAATTATACGCCGAAATTAAATTCGAGCAAAGGATTTTTCAAAAAAATGCGGACAAAGAAAAAACGGACTGAAATTATCAGCGAAACAACGACGCTTTTGATTTTGAAAAATTCTAAAGGCGGCGAGCGGCAAAGCCGGTGCGAACAATGCGCGGCGGAAGTCTTCTGGATTGCGCTTTCGGAAATCGAATTATTCGGCGTTTCCGGTTTACCGTCGGAGGCGGTTCATACATACGGCAAATTTGTTTGCTCCCGTTCGCTGATTGAAGAAGTAAAAAAAGGAGAAAAACTATGAGAATAATATTAATGAGAAGAAATCTGTTGACGCTGATTTTACTTGCGCTGCTTTTCGCCGCCGGTAATACTTTCGCCCAGTTCAATCCGGAGATTTTATACCAAATCGTAGCCAAACACAGCGGCATGTGCCTGGCTGTCGCCGGCGGCATAAGGTCGCTCGGTAACGGCGATTCCGTCGTTCAGTCGGGTTGCAGAGAAGAGGAGAACCAGAAATGGCAGATTGTGTGGGTCGGCGACGGTTACTACAAAATCCTCGCCAAGCACAGCGGCAAAAGTCTGGACGTATTTGGAGGAATAACCTCGCAGGGCAATGGCAGTCCCGTTAAGCAATGGGATTTTAACGGCGCTGCCAACCAGCTTTGGAAATTCGTGCCGGTCGGGGATGACTACTATCAGATTGTCGCCAAGCACAGCGGGAAAAGCCTGGACATAAACGGCGGACCGGGCGCGGTCGCAGAGGGGGCGTTGGCGCAGCAGTGGGATTATGTCGGAGGCGCTAATCAGCAATGGAAGCTGTCGCCGAACCCTCGCTGGGCTGCGATGACCCGATTCAACCCGGTTACGCAGGGTTTTCGCTTCGCCAACACGTTCAAAAATGACCTGGGCAGCGGCATACCGTCGGACGGACTTTGCGGCGGCATGATGTATGCGGCAATGGACTATTTCCTCGCCGGCGCGCCTATTCCTTCCATCGACTATCGACCTTCTATCGGCACGACCCTTCAGACGTATATTTACAATCGTCAGACGGTCATGATTACGAGTAATGCGGATCGGTTTGCGGACATGATTGCGGGCGTTACACCCAGAGCCGACAAAAGAATCTATTTCGAGCGCGGACTCAAAGAAGATGCTCTGCGCGAGCTGCGGGCGAAAATCGACACCGGGATGCCGGCAATCCTAGCCTTACAGAACGCCGACGATCCTCTCGGTCACTCGGTGCTCGCCATCGGTTACGATATGGGGCGTTATCGCGGTGACCTCGGACAATACAAGGAGGAATTGTGCATTCTTGTCTATGACCCGAATCACCCGGGAGAAACCCGTATGCTCGTTCCCGATGTCGCCGCACAGCGCTACGTTTACCGGGAAAGGGCTGGACAGACGCCTGACCCTCACGCGCACTGGCTCACTTATTTCGTCGATACGCGGTATCGAAATATCACCGCGCCGACTATCAGCGTGCCCAATCTGGGCGGGGCTGACGGGCTTGTCCGCGAGCTTCGGCTGACGCTAAAGACGGGCGGAGACGAGATGATGGGCGGCAACGACGAAGTGAAGGTCACCATCTTCATTGACGGAAGACAGCCGCTGGTCTTTGAGAATCTCAATAACAAGATGCGGTGGATGTCGTTCTACGACCAAACAATCTGCCTGCCGCTGGATAATGCCGTCAGAGTCGCCGATATTCGCCGCTTTGAGGTAACTAAGACCGCGCGGCTGTCTGCCAATGGCGCGGACCTATGGGATTTGGACGAGGTAACGCTCGACGCCTACGGCGGATTCGCGGGGCGCAACCAGTTGTTCCATGTCGCCGGGCAGCCCGTTCAGCGCTTCAACGAGAGCTTGACGACGTTCTCGGCTAATATTCGCTGACAAAAAACGAGCGGAGACAGGCTTCCGGGTTTGTCTCCGCTTATTTTGCAAAACTTTTGATGAAGCCGGAACTTTGATAAGCGATTCCGCCGGGAAATGTGATTAAAAATTGAGCTAATCGAATAAAAATTTGCGGTAAATATCCGACATTTTTTATTCGGCGGTGAAATTATAAACAATCACACCATTTACTTTTTCAGCGGATGGCTTAAATTTAGCCTGCTTTGCGGCTTGCTCGGCGGCTTGGCGAAGCAAAGGATGACCGGAAACGGATTTTGCCGAAGTTACGTTTCCTTTTTCGTCAACTTCTACCTCGACCTTTACTTCGCCGCTCGCTCTGACGGCTTTCGCCGCCTTCGGATAGACAGGCTTCGGCAAGCTTGTCGCCGTTTCATTCAAGGTTTCTTTCGAAGTTTCCGGCGGCGGCGTCCGGTTGGAAAAAGGCGTTTCCGAATTGCGCGGCGTCGAATCCTTTTCTGCAAAAGGAATGTTTTTGCAGGCTATACCGGCAAAAAGAACGAGCAAAACGGCGGGCAGCAATCCTGATAAATTTTTCATATAAAAATTGATTTTCTAAATTCTCTCGAAACGGGTAAAATGTCAGTGAATTTATTATAAGGAAAAAATAAAAAATGAAAATCGCCGTGTTGCTTTTTGCCGTATTTATGACCGTCAACATTTTCGGACAAAATAATAAAGACCTTCAGGCACTTGCCGAAACCGAAAAATCCTTCGCCCGTTTTGCCGCTGAAAAAGACACCAAATCGGCTTTTCTCGAATTTGCCGCGCCTGACGGGATTCTGTTTCAGCCGAACCCGGTTAATGCGAAAACTTACTGGAATTCGCGCGGCGAATCGAAAGGACTTCTTTCGTGGCAGCCGTCTTTTGCCGACATTTCTTCAAACGGCGCTTTGGGATGGACGACCGGACCGTGGGAATTTCGCCCGACCAGAGATAAAACGACCGGCGCGGTCGCTTTCGGCGATTTTGTAACTTTGTGGCAAAAACAGCCCGACGGAAAATTTCGTTTCGTTCTCGACATTGGCGTTTCGCACGATAAAGCGCAGGTCGAAGGCGTCCAGTGGAAATCGCCGGTCGAGACGGGAAAAGAATTAAACGAGAAAAATTCTTCCGCCGGAGACAGCGCAAACGCATTTTTTGAAGCGGCAAAGGAGCAAATGTATAAAGCCTACAAAACTTATGCGGCGAGCGACATCCGCGTTCTGCGCGAGGGAAAAATGCCGGTTCTCGGAAAAGACAACTTTCTCTCCGACCTGAAGAAAAATAAAATAAGCGTTGTTTTTGCCAAAAGAAGCGTCTTTTTCGGCGCGGCTGACCTTGCCTATATCACCAACTCATACGTTTTAACCAGAGCCGACAAATCGACGGAAAAGGGAAATTTTATGCAGATATGGAAGCTCCGCGGCGGCAAGTGGCAGATTGTTCTGGATATTTTTAACCCGCTTCCCGAAGAGAAAAAGTGAAAAAGAAATTTTCAGCATTTTCACATTTCAAAATTTAAGCCGGAGTTTCATAAGTTCCGCTGTAATCCGGCTGCGGCGGAGCGTTAAACTCCGGCTGCGAAACGTCGGGGAAAACCTGCCTGTAAGCGGTCGCCCGCGCATTTTTGTAAAGAACGTATAGAAAACTCCAACCGCAATCGAACCGTCAAGAAAAACGCTGACGCATGGAATACATCCGCCAATCAGCGAGCCGAGCATAATCATTCCGAAAAAAAGCCAGGTAATCGGTCTTAATTAAATCCCATCCGGCGCTGATACATTCGCTTGCGCTGACGGCTGAGGTGTTAAATTGGACGTGTCGCGACATTACGCCTCCGGGAAATATTCTAAAGTCTTAAGGAAATCCGTTTTGATAAAAATGCCACAAAAGTAAAAAGAAAACAATAGTTTTTTTGCGCTTGCCAAACCGGCGTATAATCAGCAAACTTTCAAATTGTGAATAATAGTTTTGAGAAAGTCATCGAATTTTTAAAGCTCGAAGCGGAAGCAATCAAACACACGGCGGAACATCTGGATAGAAAATCGGTCGAAGCCGCCGTCGAAACCCTTTCGTGCTGTGAAAGCAAAGTCATCGTTACGGGCGTCGGCAAATCCGGCGTTATCGCGCAAAAAATCGCGCAGACTTTAACTTCGACAGGAACGATTGCCATTTTTGTTCATCCTTCGGACGCGCTGCACGGAAGTTTAGGCGTGATTGCCAAAGGCGATGTAGCAATCGCGCTTTCAAATTCGGGTGAAACCGACGAGATTCTGATGCTGCTTCCGACGCTTAAAAATCGTGAGATAAAACTGATTTCGATTGTCGGCAACACAAACTCGACTCTGGCAAGACAATCCGACGTTGTTCTCGATGCCTCGGTCAATCAGGAAGCGTGTCCTTTAAATCTCGCTCCGACGACTTCAACGACCGTTTCGCTGGCAATCGGCGATGCGCTGGCAATGACTTTGATGGAGGCAAAAGGCTTAACCGCGGAGGATTTTGCGGCGAATCATCCGGCGGGACGTTTAGGCAAACGCCTGACGCTCAAGGTCAAAAATCTGATGCACGAAAGCCCGAACATCGCGCCGCAGGAAAATTGGCTCGGCGTCGTCAGGGCGCTTTCCCGCCACGCGCTCGGCGCGGTAAATGTTACGGATGAAAACGCAAAGCTTCTCGGCATTATTACCGACGGCGATTTGCGCCGGACAATCGAAAAAACACTGCCGGAAGATTTGTCGAAATTAAGCGCCGCCGAGATGATGACGGAAAATCCGACCGTCGCCGCGCCCGAAATGCTCGCCTTCGACGCGCTCAAACTGATGGAAGAGCGTCCGCGTCAAATTTCCGTGCTGCCGGTTGTAAATGAAAAAAATGTATGCATCGGGCTGCTTCGCCTGCACGATATAGTGCGAAGCGGGCTTTGAAAAGAAACAGTAAAATAAATCTTCACAATTAAGTGTTTTCGGTTTATTTGCCGGTTTTCTAAATTCAGAGATTTTGAACGATGAATAAGAATCTGATTTATTCATCATTTCGCCTTTATCCGCTTCATACCGCTTTCGATTTCAGGTAAATATTTTTCCGCCCGCCCGGTGATTTTTCTCAGACGCGCCGAGGTCGAGCGGCAGCGGAGCATTTCCCAAAGCTCTGCCGAAGTAAACCATTTGTGAAAGCTGTCGAGGAGAATAAACGAAAAATACTGCGCCGCCGTGTAATTGTACGCGACGGTTTTCGAGACGTTAAAATATTCGCGCATCCGTTCGCCCGCCGCCTTCGACATTCGCTCGATAATTTTCATGCTTTCTTCATATTCGGGTCTGACCAGCGCATCGGCTTCGCGATTGTCTTCGAACCAGCGCACATTGACGCAGAAATTATTTTCCTCCGACGGCAGAAATCCGAGATTTTCATAACGGCAGACGCCTTTCAGATAAACGAGCGCCTTATCGTCTGTCAAAGGTTCGATTTTCTGAACCTGCGCCGCAATCCCGACCGTGCCGACGCCGACATCTTCATACCCGCTCGCGTCCAGCGCCTTAACGGGCGTAAACCCGATAAGGTCGTGCGGCTTTTGCAAAATCTCTTCGAGCAAACGGTAGAGCCACGCATTTTCGCCGCTCGTCGCGACCGTAAAAGCTTTCTCCGCCGTCGGAAAAATCATCACCCGCCGCCACGGCAGCATCGGAATATGCTTGACCGGCGCAAGATTCCCAAGCAGAGTTTCGCGCCCGTCCGCCGTCAGCACGCGCCCGTCAGACAAAACCCTGTGATGTCTTATCTGATTTATCAGCTTTTTTCTTTTTAGAGCATCTTTCTTGTGCATAAATTGTTTTCCTTAACAATAAATTGCCGGGGCGAGTCTTACAAATTTTCGTTTTTATTCTGTCTGAAAACCGCTGCCAGTCTCAATAACTTCAACAGTTGGGCAAAATCGTAACTTATAAAGGGCGGAAAATACAAGTCTGAAAGAAACACTAAAGCAAACTTAGAGTATGCTTTTGCTGAAATGTCGTTCAATCTCAATCAATAAGCTATCTCCGATTATGAAGAATAATTCTTCCCGCAAATTGCTTTTTCGCTTGACTTTTTATTTGAACAGGCATATAAAACTCGTGAAACAATAAGCAGAGATTGGTGTTGAAAGCATTTTGCAGGATGCTTGTTTGAATTTATTCAGACGAACATTAATTGTTTCGGGAACGCAGGGAAGCCGATTTTGGCGATAGGCAGTTCTCGACTTTAGAAAGACAAAGGCAGAAACTGAGGCTGTAAAGGAGTGTGTTGTTTTGAAATTGAGAATACTTTATAACGTTTGACACGCTCCCTGACGGAAAGTGTTTCCGCCCTGATTTCTCTCTAAAGCCATTTTCGCCCGAATCCCGAAATATTCCATTCAATATTCTTCCGTCCGAACTCCTGAAACAGCCTGTCATCTTTCCGTCATCTTCTCGCGCTTTACTTCAAAAAAAGGAGATTAAAAAGATGGTTGTCGAAAATAAAAAGAAACAATATGAATCGGGACACGCCAAGCTGCTCGAATCCTGGGACAAATTAATCGCCTTTGGCGAGACGCTCGACCAGGCGCGGATTAATCCGCCGTCCGGGCTGAAGCTTTCGGCTTTGAAGACGGTCGCCGGCGAGGGCGGAGGTTTGCAGTTGAGCGTCGGCAACTCGCGGGCTGACTGGCGCACTTCCGCGCTGGCGCGCGCCGTCGTCGTCGATACGTTTGAAACACGCGCGGCGCAGGCTGTCGGGCAGCTTGCCGGGCGCGGCGCGAGCAAAGAGACGGTCAAAGACGCTCGCGGCTATGTGCAGAAGCTTCAAGGCAAACGCGCGAAAGCGAAGGCAAAGGACAACCCCGAAGCCTTGCAGCCCGACGAATCCGAAAAAGGCGTTTCGGCTTCGCAGCAATCGAGCGCGGCGATGATTTCAACCTATTTCGAGCTGCTCGATTTTCTCGAAGCGCAGAGCGAATACGCGGGCGTAACCAAAGCCGAGCTGCTCATCGAAAATCTCCGCGCCGCCGGCGAAGAGGCGCAGGCAAAACACGAACAATCAATCAACGCCGCCGCCAAGCTCTCCAACGACCGCCGCGAGCGCGACAAGTTTTTCTATCTGAACGACGACAGCATCTGCGAGCTTGCCCGCCGCTTCAAGGAGCTCGTCAAAGGCGAATACGGCGCAAACAGTCCCGAATATAAAGCGGTCAGGGCAATCGAATTTAGAAAAAGATAACATTTGCAGTGAGAATTTTTAGTTATGAAAAGAGAAAGAACGTTATTTGACCTTGAATCTTTAAGAGCGTTTTTTGAAAACATCAAATCCGTTGCTCCGAATTTTAATTTTCTGGGCGGCGGTGTAAATTCCCTGTATCACTACACCGACCTCGGAGGGTTAAAGGGAATCATCGAATCGAAGGACATCTGGCTGACTAATTCGAGATATTCCAATGATGACGACGAGATTACGTATGGATACGGAATTGTAAAAGGCGTCATCGAAGAAAAGATTAAAGCTAATCCCGGCGAAAAAGACTTTCTCAAACAGTTGTCCGAACTCATCAAAGAACCGCCCGAAGACGGAATTTATACCTGTTCTTTTTGCCGTAAGGATAATCTTCTAAGCCAGTGGAGAGGCTACGGCGCAAACGGGACGGGCGTGAGCATAAAATTTAATCCGCATTTGTTCGACGATGTGCTGGGAATGGATTCGCCCAAAGGCTTAATCCGAATGTGGCAGGTTTTTTATGATATAAAAGTACAAAAACGCATCATCAGGAGAGCCATCGATTTCTTTGGCGGCAAGCCTGTTTCGCCCGAAGATAGATTAAGACAGACGGCTGACGCGATTCAATTTTTTATCCCGACCTTTAAACACGCGGGATTCAAAGAAGAAAAGGAGTGCCGGATGATTTTTACGCCGCCGCCGGATTTCGACACCAAACCCAGTTTCAGAGTCGCTAGAGGTATGCTCATTCCTTATTTCCCCTTACAGGAGATTGTCAAGCCTATCCCTTTTTCATTGCCGATTACCGGCATCAGAATCGGACCGAGTATGAATAAGCTCCTCAATAAGCAAAGCGTAACTACGCTTTTAAATAAAAACGGTTATGGTCGAATAGCGGTCAAAAACGCCGATATTCCTTACCGTGGATAATATCAATCAAGCATTTAAATGCGGAAGGCGCGCGAAGTATATGCTTTTGCCGCCGGCGGCATTACTCCCTTACTTCCAATCCTCCGGTTTATATCGTCCCGGACGATTTAATTAAATATGCGGAAATCTATTAAACGCGCGGGATATGATATTTGCCGCCCGCTTTTTAGAAATAATTCCCCGGCAATATGTCGGAACGCTCCGCCATTTTGTCCTAATCCTGCGGCAAATCGTCAAATTCAAATGTCTGATAGTCAAATTAATCCGGCGAAATGTCGGAACGTTCGGACGGGAAGTAAATAAGCATCGTCGGGATGTCCAAACCAAACGTCATAAAGTAATATCACGCCGCCGACGTGTCGGAACGAACCGGCAACAAGAAATTACAAACCGGATAAAAGTTTTTAGGGCAACTTTCGGGTTGTCCTTTTTATCTATTCACAGGTAAATTGATTCTGAGGATAAAAAAAGTAATGAAAAAAGTTTTGAGCCTTGTCTTTGTGCTGATTATGTCCGCTTCGTTTGCAAAAGCGCAGACGACGGAAGTTACGATTCAGCTTAACGAGCAGTTTTTTGAAGTTCTGCTCGACGCGATTTTTAAGAACGCGGGCGCGCCGGAGTTTCCGATAGCGGGGAACAGGGATGATGAGATGAGGAGAAAAGGAGAAGAGGAGACATTTTCCTTTGTCAACGCCGCGTTCGAAAGCGAAGAACGAAGAACAAATGACAAAGGACTAATGACCGGCAGCGTTTGCAGCGAAACGATTCGTCTTCAGCGCGAGATTGACGGCGTGAAGACGGCGGTTCGGCTGCGCGATGGGAAGATTTTCGCGCCGCTCGCTTTTACAGGCTCTTATAATCCGCCGCTCATCGGGTGCGTCGATTTTTCGGGCGTGGCGGAAACCAATATCGAATTATCGTTTGACCAGCGAAGACAGGCGCTCGTCGGTCGCGCGACGGTTTTGAGCGTTAATTTAAGCGGCGCGGGCGGAATCGGCAGCAATCTTATCGCCAATCTCGTGCAAAGCTCGATTGACAAAAAGATAAACCCGATTGAAATTATGCGACTCGATAAGGTTTCTTTTATCGTCCCGATTCAAAACTCCGCCGCGCTGAAAATGAAAGCCGTCGGCATCAAAAACGAGATTCAAAACGGCGTCCTCAACGTGCGGATTCAATACGAATTTCAGAAAGCGGAGTAGATAGGTGAGAGGTGAGAAGTGAGATGTGAGAGGTAGAAATTGTTTTCGCCGCTCATTTCTTACTTCTCACATCTCACTTC
>JBARIW010000130.1:0-1541 GCA_049799955.1 Pyrinomonadaceae bacterium | reverse complement strand
GCGCACGGCGCAAGATGGCTCCCGGCCGCGACCGATTGCTCGCCCGTCCCGGGCTGGATCGGCACAATCCGGGTAGGTGACCGTCCATGGCTAGAGCGATCTGGAGCGGCTCGATCAGTTTCGGGCTGCTCAACGTGCCGGTGACGCTGTACAGCGCCGTCGCGCGGCGCAACATCGCCCTGCGCGAGATCCGCGAATCCGACAGCTCGCGGATCAAACACAAGCGGGTCGCCGAGGGGACCGACGAGGAGGTCCCCTACGAGACGATCGTCAAGGCCTACGAGATCACCCCCGGCCAGTACGTGCCGATCAGCAAGGACGAGATGTCCTCGATGGCGCCGGAGAAGACCCGCGCGATCGACGTCCAGGACTTCGTCGATCTCGACGAGATCGACCCGATCTACTTCGACAGCCCCTACTACCTCGGCCCCGCCGACGGCGCCGAGAAGGCCTACTCGCTGCTGGCCGCGGCGATGAAGGCCTCCGGCAAGGTGGCGATCGCCCGCTTCGTCTTCCGCAACAAGGAGCACCTGGCGGCGATCCGCACCTCCGGCGGCGTCCTCACGCTGACCACGATGCGCTTCGCCGACGAGGTCGTGCCGGCCGGGGAGCTGGAGGAGGTGCTGCCGGACAAGGCGCCCAAGGTGGCGAAGAAAGAGCAGCAGATGGCCGAGCAGCTGATCGAGTCGCTCAGCGCCGACTTCGACCCGAACGCCTACCGCGACGAGTACCGCGAGCAGCTGCTCGGCCTGATCGAACGCAAGGCCGAAGGCAAGGAGATCGTCGCCTCCGAGGCCGAGGCGCCGCAGGCGACCAAGGCCCCGGACCTGATGGCGGCCCTGGAGCAGAGCATCGCCGCGGTCAAGGACAAGGGCGCGAAGCCGAAGAAAGCGGCCGCGGCGAAAGCCAAGAAGCGCAAAGCGCCCGCCAAAAAAGCGAAAGCGACGAAAGCGAAGAAAAGCTCCTCGTCGCGCTCCAAAGCCAAATCCTCGAAGTAGCCCGTGGCCACTAGTCAGGTGGTCGAGGTCGACGGTCGTGAGCTGAAGCTCACCAACCTCGACAAGGTGCTCTACCCCGCGGTCGGCTTCAGCAAGGGCGAGATGGTCGACTACTACGCCAAGGTGGCGGAGGCCATGGTGCCCCACCTGAAAGGGCGCGCGGTGACCCTGCGCCGCTTCCCGGAAGGCGTCGACGACCTCGACTCGGCCTTCTTCGAGAAGCGCTGCCCCAAGCACCGGCCCAAATGGGTGAAGACGACGAACGTGCGCGCCGGCCCCAACGCCGGCAACATCGACTTCTGCGTCTGCGACGGCCGTCCGACCCTGGTCTGGATGGCACAGCTGGCGGCGATCGAGCTGCATCCATCGCTCTCGCTGGGGCGGGCGCCGACGCGCCCGACCGTGCTCGCCTTCGACCTCGACCCGGGCCCGCCGGCCGACGTCGTCGACTGCTGCCGGGTGGCGCTGCGCCTGCGCGACATGTTCGGCCACTTCGGGGTCCAGAGCTTCCCCAAGACCTCGGGCTCGAAGGGCATGCAGGTC
>JBARIW010000129.1:0-19784 GCA_049799955.1 Pyrinomonadaceae bacterium | reverse complement strand
GCGGCTCACAACGCTAAAGCGGAGCGAAGCGGAGTCTCGCTGATACCAAAAACGTATCAGCGAGAGAAACATTTTCAAAGCCAAATGTTTCGTTTTCGGCTCCGCCAAACTCAGCAATCGAGTTATTAAATGACTTCGACAATTATTATCAGGCTATCAAAAAAGCCGAATGTGATTTATACTCCACACCCGACCGCCATCTCCAAACCGAAGAAGTAAAACAAAAAGAAGCGAATCTGGCGCAGGCAATTGAAACGTTCCTCGACAAAATGCCACGCGTTTTTGACCCATTTGCGGGCGGTGGAGCGATTCCTCTCGAAGCATCTCGACTTGGTTGCCGCTCATTTGGCAATGACATCAATCCGGTCGCGCACATCATTCAAAAGGGCAGTCTCGAATTCCCGCAAAAATACGGCAAGCCTATTGTTTACTCGCGTAAAGAATTCATTCATCGCTATGACGAAGCAGAATTTGAAAAAATTTCTGCTGAAAATCCGCTTCTGCGCGATAAAACCGCAATTAAAATCGAAAATCGCTTGGCGTTTGATGTGGAATTTTATGCTAAAGAATTGCTCAAACGCGCCGAAGCCGAAATCGGACATTTTTATCCCGCCGACGACAAAGGCAAAAAACCGATTGCATATTACTGGGCGCGAGTCGGAACATGCAGTAATCCGAGCTGCCGCGCCGAAGTTCCGCTTCTCAAGGGTTTTTATTTAGCCAACACAACAAACAAGCAAATTTATTTAAAGCCAATTATCACAGGCAAGAAGATTGATTTTGTAATTAACAAGGGAAAGTTTGAGGCGGAGAGTTGGATGGATAAATCTGCTTTAAAATGTCCGGTTTGCGGAAGTATAACAAGTGCGGAAAACATTCGGCAACAAGTTGGTTACGGTAAAATTGGTGAAAGACTGTTATCGGTCATTTATCAAGACGCAAACAATGAAAAAGCATATCGATTGCCAACCTCAAAAGAATTAGATGCTTTGAAACACATTCCAAAATTAGATGCGCCGCATGAAAAACTTCCGAATACAACAAGGCTTACCGGCGGCTTTATTGTTGCCTGGGGTTACTCAGAATGGGGACAAATGTTTTCTTCGCGCCAACTTTTAGCAATGCTAACTTTGGTGCAAAAGTTAAATGAACTAAAGCAAGAAATTGGTATTGAAACAGATTACGGGAAAGCCATAGCTACCTTTCTGGGAATTTTAGTTGATAGAGTGGCACAGCAACAAACGTCTTTTGGATTATATAAACCGAATCGAGAAACATTAGCAAGTCCATTCGGAAGACAGGCTATTCCGATGGTTTTTGATTATCCCGAATCAAATCTTTTTTCAAAGAGTTCTGGAAGTGCTTACAACCAATTAGATTGGATAATTTTATATTTAAAAGGTGAATCTTGGGTTGAGTTTTCCGCGGTGTGTAAAAATGCTTCTAGCGGTGAAAAAGAACAGTTTGCAGAAAAATCAATTACGGCAGTTGTAACAGACCCACCATATTATGATGCGATTGCTTACGCTGATTTATCAGATTTCTTTTATGTTTGGCTAAAACGCACTTTAAGAGATGTTTTCCCGGCTAATTTTGCGACACCACAAACGCCAAAATCCGACGAATGCACGGCATTAAAATATCATCACGAAGGAAATTTTAAAAAAGCCAAACAGCATTTTGAAAACAAACTTCTACAGATTTTCGATGCCATCGAACACCAGACTTCAGATGTAGTCAGCATTATGTTCGCCCATCAAAGCACTGAAGCTTGGACGACACTGTGCAATTCAATTCTCGGCGCGAAAATGAATATTACAGGAAGTTGGGCAATTGATACGGAAATGGCAAATCGCAGTGTTAGTTTAGCCGGTGCATCCCTCGAATCTTCCGTAACAGTTTCCTGTAAACCTGCCAATCGGACCGGTTTTGGCGAGTATCGCGAGGTCAAATGCGCTATCGAGAAGAAAGTTGAAGAGGAGGTCGCCGAATTATATGCTCTCGGTTTTCGCGGGGCGGATTTGCTGACGGCATGTTTCGGTAAGGCTGTCGGTGAATTCGGTAAATACGAGTGTGTTGAAAAAGCTTCGGGCGATGAGGTAACGGTTGCCGAACTGCTCGAAATGACCAGAGAAAGCGCGTTCAACGCACTACTTAAAGGCTTCAAAGGCGATGATTTCACCAAGTTTTACATCGGTTGGCTCGAACTCTACGGCTTTACCGAAAGCGATTTTGATGATGCCGCAAAATTTACGCGCATCGGTTTATCTATCAATGTACAGGATTTATTCGCGCACGACATTTTCATTAAGAATGGTAATAAACAAACGCTCGCTAAATTTGACGAGCGAAATATCCTCAAGAAAAATTTGGGCGAAACGGCGGACACATCATTGATTGATAAAGCTCACAAAGCAATGTGGCTTTATCAGAGTGGAAATCGTCGCGCTCTACTTGATTTCATCGGTAAGGTTACGGCTTCGCCAGAATCCCCTTTCTGGCGTGTTCTGACTTCATTAGATGAACTGTTACCAAAAGGCGCGAACGACCAAAAACAGGTTTCAGGCTTGCTTGAAAATAAGGACAATTTAATACGAGAAAGCCAGGTTCAGCGCGAATTGACAGAACAACCAAATTTCTTTAGTTAAGGAAACTGTTATGAATATCAATCAAATTGAAAGAGATAATTTATACAAAGGTTTAGGCTTATTTCTAGAAGCGTTTCGCCCGTTTGTCGTGTCGGTCTTGATGCGGAAAAGCGGCGCAAATTGGGGGGCGGCTTTTGCTGATACGCTTTCAACACAGCAGAAAGAAAATTGGGATGAATCTTTGCGAAACGGAGCTGCGCCCGAAAGCCAGATTGATTTTAGTAATCTCAAATTTTTCGCCATTAAAAACAAGGATTTGCTCAAAGCCGATTTGGGCAAAAAAGCTAACAGCCTGCCGAATTGGTTAGAAGAAATTGCCGATATTCGTCATAAAGTCAATCATTATCAAAAGGAAATAGACAGCGACGAAGCGGCAAAAGTTTGGATTCATCTTAAAACGATTGCCAACTTGCTAGGAATGACGGAACTTGAAGCGGAGATTATCAAACTCAAGGAAAACAAAACTGCTGCCGAAACAAAAAAGGAAGAATCGACAAAAGAAAATCCTGCGCCCTCTGTTTCAAATATCACGATGCCCTGGTTTCGCGTGGTAACGCCGCATCTTGATATTCGTCAGGGGAGGCTCGATGAAAGCGTTTTCGCTGCAAATCTGGCTGAAGTCGCTTTGGGAACGGGACGTGAGATTTATGCCAATCCTGTTTTGTTTTTCGAGAAGACGTTTTTCACGTCCGGCTTAAAATCTATTGCCAAAACCGTCGTCAAGGGATTGAACGGCAAGGAAGATGCAGAAAATCGCGTAATGTCATTACAGACAGGTTTCGGCGGCGGCAAAACGCACACGCTTATTTCGCTGTTTCATCTCGCCAAGCTCGGCAAAAACGCAGCCAAATCCGAATCGGTTAAAGTATTAGTAGAAGCGACGGGAATGCCAGAATTTGAAGCAGCAAACATCTCGGTATTTACAAACACAACTAATGACCCGGCAAACGGCAGGATGACGGTAGAAGGTGTTCATATTCAAACGATTTGGGGAGAATTGGCTTTTCAACTCGGCGGACGTGAGGCTTATGAAATTGTCCGTAAAAACGATGAACAACTTATCTCACCTGCCGGACTCTTCAAACAGGTTCTGGAAAAAACAACGCCCGCGCTGATATTGATTGATGAATTGGCAGATTATTGCGTCAAGGCTTCCGCACGAAAAGCCGGGAGTTCGACGCTTGCCGACCAGACAATCAGTTTTATGCAGGAGTTAACGCAGGCAATTACTGAAAGCTCAAAATGCGTTTTGATTGTGACGTTGCCACAAAGCGTTACGGAAGTTGCCGGCGATTCCGCGTTGGCGCTGCAAATTTTATCAGCTTTGGAAAGCCGAGTGCGTCGCGTCGGGACAGATACGAAGCCCGTCGCCGACGAGGAAATTTATGAAGTTATTCGCCGACGCTTGTTTGAGGACATCGGCGACGAGGCGCAAATTGAGTCGGTCGCTTCAAAATACATGCAGACCTTTCAGGAAAACTGGATGGAAATGCCTACTCACGCAACCAAGTCCGAATACAAAGAAAAAATTAAAAAATCTTATCCTTTTCATCCTGAGCTGATTGACGTTTTCCGAATCCGATGGGCAAGCAATCATGATTTTCAACGAACACGCGGCGTTTTACGCTTACTCGCAGCGATTATTTCCGATTTATGGAAGAGACAAAATTCCCTAACGAGCGCGAATCTTTTAATTGATGCAGGCGATATTAACTTTGCTAACCTCGACGCGCTTTCAAGCCAGTTAAAACGTCTTTACGGCAACGGGTTTGACGCGGTAATTACAGCGGACGTTTCGGGTTCGGCATCAAACGCCTTCAAAATTGACAATAACAAAGCCGAATACAACAAACACTGTCTGGCAGAAGGAATTTCTTCCGTAATTCTAATGAATTCGTTCGGCACGGACGGCGCAAATCGCGGAGTTTCAACCAAAGACATTAAGCTCAACCTGCTCGAACCTGATAGTTTTAATCATAACATCATTAACAGCGCGCTTGACGAACTCGAAGCCGCCGGATATTACCTTTATTATGCTCAATCCGGGGCTGATAAGCGTTATTGGTTCCATACCAAACCAAATATCAATATTCTCATTAATCAGGCAAAAGGCGACATTCGAAACACCGATGTCGAAGCCGAAATTCTCAAACGAATTAATGAAAAAAGCCGTCTGATTGATAAATTCAACTTCCTTGTTCATCCGAGCGGGGACGTTCCCGAACAGCAAAAACTAACATTAGTCATCTTGAATCCGCAGTTTCACGCCGATGAAAACGCGATTGCCGAAAACACCAAAATATACATCGAACAAATCGCAACGAAAAAAGGCAACAGCGAACGGATTTACCGTAATACGATGTTGTTTCTGGGCGTTACCGGCAATGGTCTGGCATCGCTTTTTAATGCGCTTAAAGAATATTTAGCGTGTAAAAAAATCAGTGAGGAATATAATTCTCAGATTGAACACGACCAAAAGGAAGAACTGCGTAAAAAAATCGAGGACGAAAATAAAAAAGTCGAAACGGCTCTTGTCAATGCCTATTCAACTGTCTTGAAATTCTCGGTCAAAAATGGTTTTCAAACTTTATCGGTTAAACAATTCAGGGAAACATTTGATGAGCAAATCAATAACAATATTTTCGAGTCATTAAAAAACGAAGAATGGCTGCTTGATTCTATTGGAATGGGGACTTTGCGAAATAATAATTTACTCCCGACAGAGGAGCAATCAATCAAAGTCAGAGACATTTATGAAGCATTTATCCGGTTTGATGATAAGTCGATGATTACAAATCCGCAAGCGGTGCAGAAAAGTCTGCTTAAATATTGTGTGGAAGGTGCTTTTTGCATTGCTTTCGGCGATGGAAAGGAATTTACCCAATACTACTTGAAAGAAAACGTGCCGTTTTTTGATGTTCAAGACAAAAACTACTGGTTAACAGATAAAAACTTAAAAACCGTATCGGATGAAATTAGAGCATTTGACTCGCCAGCTAATAAAACTGTATTTCCGCCAAGCGATATGGAATTTGAAAAAAAAGAGGTTTCAAATGATAATTCAGCAACGAATATCAAAGAGTTTCGTTCAATTACGGTTTCCGGCAATCTTCCGATTGACCAGTTTACAGCTTCTTTCAATTATTTTATTGCCCCATTCGCTATGACAGGAAATAGAGTTGAGGTTCAGGTAAGTTTCAAAATAACATCGTCTGAAAACAATTCGCTAAGCGAATCGAACCAACAATACAAAAGCGCAAAAGAGGCGGCGAAACAATTAGGCTTGTCCTTTAATGAAGATAGTAAGTAACCCACCCAATATGGAAAAACAATAGCAAATTTTTACTGAATCTCAATTTTACCTTTTTGTCTATAAAACAAATTGATAAAGATAATGTCCGATGTTGATTTCTGACAGGCGATGATTCCTTTTTGAGTTTTCCGACAAACGATGAATATTAAGTCCCCGAAAGATGATTCTTGATATTCTAATAATCCTTTTATTTATAGTAGATTTTTGACAAAGGATGCGTCCGAGCGAGGCATTTGATGGGTTTAATTACATGTTTAAAAGTGAATAGATTTGCCGCTTTCCAAAAAGTCTCGGAAAGCCGCGAAACGTGTTTTAATCCTTCGGAATGTAGTAAATTATCTACAACAGAGGAGAGGAGATTATTATAGCATTTCTCATCGGAATTTATGAAGAAAAAAAACGGCGATTGGACGATAAAAGATACGAAAAAGATTTTCGGGAACGATTTTTTTAAGGTTTTCGAGGACGAAGTGATTCGTCCCGACGGCAAGAACGGAAAATACGCGACGATTCATTTTCCTCCGGGCGTTTCCGTTTTGCCGGTTGACGACGAAGGAAACGTTTATATCACGCGGCAGTTTCGCTATGCTCTCGGTCGCAAAAACCTGGAAGCAATCGCCGGCGGAATCGAAGATGAAGGCGTTTTGGAAGCCGCCAAACGCGAATCGCGCGAAGAGCTCGGCATCGAAGCCGGCGAGTGGACTTATCTCGGAAGAATAGAGAGCGATACGGGAATTACGACGAGCAAATGTCATTTGTATCTCGCCCGAAAGCTTACGTTCCACAAAGCGAACAGCGAAGGAACGGAAGACATCGAAACGGTAAAAATGACGCTTGACGAAGCCGTCGAAAAAATTCTGAACAATGAAATCACTCACGGGCAAACGTGCGCTTTAGTTTTGAAGGCGGAAAAAATAATAAGTGAACAGTGAAAAGTGAACAGTGAATAGTTTAAGAATTTGTTCACTATTCACTGTTCACTAAAAAAAGGCAGTGAACCCGGATTCAAGAGGTTCACTGCCGAAGTATAGCATGGAGAAAGAATGGGGAGAGACTAAAAGCTCTTGCGGAAAAGATACGACGCGCGGATGAAGAATGTGCGCGTGTTGCGCGCAAATCGCGGTTCTAAATCTCCCGAATACGGGTTAAACCCGTTGTAGTTGAAATTGTCGTTGTAACCGACGTAAAACGCCGTTCCCGGAGACGGATTCCAACCGACCAGAGCCTGACCGCTGACGTTTGAAGAAAGCGAATCGTAATCGAGACGCAGACGCGCAAACGTAAAGCGCGTGAATTGATAAGTCGAGCGCAGGGTAACGAGATTCGAGTCGAACGCGGTTCGTCCCGTGTCGTTTCGCTTCAGCGTAGTTTTGCTGTAACTGAGCGAAATTCGAAGCGGGTCGGTAGGTTTGACTTCGCCGTAGAATTCGAAGCTAAACTGTTTGCCCGGTCCCGGGTCGAGCCTGCCGTCGCCGAACAAAGCCGATGGGCTGACGCGCGGGTAACGGTCGCCGCCGCCGAAGTCGAAATCATATTGATTGAAAGTGTAACCGGCAAAAATGCCGAAATTTAATCTTTTATGCGGCGTGGTGTTGATATTGAAGCTCGAATATTGCTGCCATTCAGAACGCTCGCCGAAGCCGGCAAATGCGCCGAGCCGCGTCGGTGAACGCTTCAAGCCGAATTCTTCTTCGAACACACGCTCGAAATAACCGCCGACTTCAACCGACAAAAATGTATTTCGCTGCAAGGCAATGTTCAGATTTGTTCCGAAGTTTAAATCCTGCGAGCGACCTTGCCAATCGTAGTTAAATCCGGCAAACTGCCGCCAGTCGATGCGGATAATTTTTGCCTTCGGCTTCGAGTTGGTGCTAAGGCGATTGGCGAAGAAAATAAAATTCGTGTTTTGTCGGCGCGTGAAACCGGAATCGGCGCGATAATCTTTCGAGCGCCCGCCGACTTCGACAAACCAGCCGCGATTTTTCTCTGTATAATCCAGATTCCAGTAATAGCCGATGCCGTTCCCGGTGCGATATTCTCTAAACGACGAGCCGTCGCAGATTTCACGATTGCGCTGTGCTTCCACCGGATTGAGCGTCGGTTCAAACTCCGCATTAAACAAACAGCGGCGCGAATTCGAACCGACGACCTGAAACTGCGAAACGAGTTTTGTCCCGAACTTGAAACGACCGTCAAAGCCGCCTAAAAGATTTTTCTGTTCGGGGAAAGTACGATAGGTCGCGAAAAATCCGATGTTGTTTTCTTTTCCGAAATCGCGTTTGACGCGAAGAATTGCGAAAAGCGCGTTTTTATCAAGAAATTCGCTGATACGATTGGTCAGCGCCGGATTATCTCGCTCGTCGAGGTCGTAATTTCCCGGCGCTTTGTCCGAAGCGGCAAGAAAACCGAAGCTGGTTTTACCGACTTTTCCGGTCAATTTGGCGGCAATGTCAGGGTCGACAATCGTTCTCGAATAAAAAACCTGCAAAGGCGAATTGAAAATATCCGCGCCTTCAAGAAAGAACGGTCGTTTTTCCTGGAAGAAAATCGGGAAACGCTGGTTTGCCGATACAACCGGCGCGTCGGCTTCGATTTCGGCAAAATCGGGGTTGTATGCCGCGTCGAGCGTTATATTCGGCGTAATCGTATATTTGAGCGTTACGCCGATGTCCTGTTTGATTGGCTGATTGACGAACCTGTCCGAAGCAACCGGATTGCCGGTCGGGAAAACCTGAAAGCGTCTGCCGGTTTCGCTGACCGTAACGCTCGGAACGATTTCCAGAGTTTTTTCGGCTTTTATTTCGTCGAGTCCGGTGATTTTTCCGAATTTAATCAAGAAACCCGAAATGTTTCGGTCATCGGGATACCACTGGTCGAATTCATCGTTAAAGCGGTCGATGTTGCGGGCGACGTTAAAGCCCCACGATTTTCCTTTTCCGGCGGTGTAACGCAAAGATTTGAAAGGAATGGCGACCTCGACCGACCAGCCCCAATCTTCGATTATGCCTTTCGATTCCATAACGATATCAACCGAAAAATCCGCGCCCTGTCCTTCGGTATAAATTCCGTCCTGCTGAACGCCGAGCGGATTAAAGCCGAGAACGTATGCGCGGCGCTGGTCGTTGTATGTATCGAGCCACATCCGAACGTTGTCTTCGCCGAAAACATTATCGCGGGCGGCAGTCGTCGCGCGAATCTTGTCGCGCTCGTCCCAGCATTTGAAAGCGACATACAAGGTTTTCTCGTCATAGGTTATATAAACTTCGGTCGGCTTTGAAGGTTCAGTGTTGTCGCCCGGGTAGGTTTGAAAAAAATTCTTGAAAACAGCGGCTTCCTTCCAAATCTCATCATTAACTTTTCCGTCAATTACCGGCGGAGCGGTAATCTTCGGAACTTTTACGGGAGCTAATCTATCTGCGGGAATTTCAACTTTTTTGTTGGCAGTATTTGTCTTGGGAGTGTTTGAATTACTCGCAATATTTGTGTTTGCGGGTTGTGCCTGAATGTAAACGGAAAAAAATATAATGGCTAGAAAAGCATAAAACTTTCTCATACTTACCTCTTTTAAGGAAAAAAAAATTATAAAATTAGAAAAAAGACGGGGTATTTTCTACTTTTGACTAAAACGATTTTTCAGTCAAAAAGTTTCAAAAATTTGTGTGAAAGCCTAAAAAAACTTTCACACAAACGATTTATTCGTCAAACCTGAAAGGGAACGAAGCGTAAGCCGCGTTCCCTTTCGAACAAAATTTTCAACTCGCTTTTAAAGCGTTGGCATTTCGGACGAAAACTTGTCCGTCCGACACTGTAAAATTATATTTCGCGCCGCCTTTGCCGAATCGCCAGGCGCCTTCCGCAAGGTGTTTCGGGTCGGGCAGATTTTCGATTGAAAGCTCTTCGACATTTGCCAGAATATCGGCATTAGCGTTTTCCGGCAGAGTCAGAATAAAGCTTCCGTTATTCGATTTACCCGAAATTTTTGTAAAATCGCCTTCCAGGCTGACTGTGCCGTCGGTCGTTTTCACATCGACTTCCCCTTTAAAGCCGATAACGCGCACCTTGCCGCAGTCGTTGCTGACACGAAGCTTACCGTCCGAATCACGAACATTTACAGCGCCTTCCGAGCCGGTTAAATCAAGCTCCCCGGAAACGCCTTCGAGGCGGATTTCACGATTAGTGACTATCCGCAGATTCGACTTTTTTGGGACATATACCTCCACCAGAACGCGGGTCAGAGCCGGATTGTAATAACCCGCATTCTGTGTGTCCGAATTGTTTGCAACCTTGATATTTACTGCTGAATCAGTGTGGTCGATGGTTGATTGGATAGGCGTCTGATTGCGTTCTTTGGAAACTTTCGTAACCGAATATTTCACCTCGTTTCTGTCCCATCCGCGCACGAGCACGTCGCAGTTATTCGCATCTACCGTAACTTTCGGCGTTCCCTTAACCGCGAAAGTATCGCTTTTTTTTTCGATATACGGCGAGCCTGCAACCCAATTTATCGTGGCGAGTTTGGCAAGCGCCGCTTTCTGCTTGTCCTGCGCCGAGCGGATTTGCGCCTGCACGTCTTCGGTCATAACGGTCGATACGGAGGTTGCGATGTCAGTCGTAACGGTCGTCGCGATTGTCGATGTCGCCTCTTTGACCGCGTCAACCGTCGCTTTTGCGATTTCGGGCTTTATCTTTTGAATCTCCTTTTGCGCCTGTCTCATTTCTTTGGCAGCGTCTTTTTGAGCTTTCGCCATCTCTTTCAGCGACTCTTTATCGTTGTCATTGTCGTTATCGTTGTCGTTGTCGTCGTCCCAATCTTCGTCGTCTTCCGATTTTTGCGGAAGCAGATTTACCGCCGGATTCACGCTTTTGCCGTCGTTTTTACGTTTGATGGATAAACCGCCGTTGACGCTGTTGAGCCTGATTTGCACATCGCCGCTTCCGACTTTTCCGTAAAGGTCGCGCCCGACATACTGTCCTTTGCGAACCGGCAGACCGAAATCGTTCGTGATGCTTCCATTAACCGAATCGGCTCTCAAGGTAGCGTTTGCATCCGAAGGAATCGTCAGATTAACCGTGCCGTTGACGGTGTCCAGCGAAATTTTGCTGCCCGTTTGAAGCTGGTCGAAATCTGCAAAAACGGTTCCGTTGACGGTTGAAAGATTCGCCGTGCCGCGCAGATTCGACGCTCTGACTTCGCCGTTGACGGCTGAAGCTCTGACCGTATTCGTCGCGTTTGAAATCTTGACCGAGCCGTTAACGGTTTCAATTTCGTTCAAAACCGCGCCGCGCGGAACAGTGAGTGTATATTCAACCTGTAGTCTGCCGTTATTTTTCCAGCCTCTGCCGTCGCGCTTCCAGTTGCCGTAATCGGTTTCGACCGAAAAAGAACCGGGCGTCGAGTTGATTTGAATTTCTACTTCCGACAATCTTTCTTTGTCGTCGGCGGTTTTGACGGCGACGAGCTTAACTTCGTTTCTGTCCCACGTTTCAATCGTAATCGAGCCGTTGACGTTGGAAACGGCGACGCGACCGTTTGCATTCAGAGGATAAGATTGTTCAAATCTTTCGGTTTCGTCGAATTTGACGATTTTTGTTGTATTAGCTTCGGTGTTGCTGTAATTTGCTGCGACGGGCACATTGCCTTCTGTTGAAAACATCAATCCCGCAAGGACTATAGAATATAACCAGGACATATAATTGCTCTCCAATTTTCGGATTTTTTCAGGAATAATTTCCCTTCTCTATTAGCAAAACACCGCGCCGTTTTCTTTTGTGACAAATTTTTTTGAAATTCTTTTTTCTGCCTCCAAAACTCCCGTTTTTGCGAATGATGTGCTAAACTTTGGAAGTTGCGCAATTCGTATAAGGGGAATCTTCCGGAACAAACAGGGACAACCGACTTAAGATAAAATGACATCTGACGAATTTACTTCCGTCAGCGGATTTGATAGTTTTATACGTTTAATTGACGCAGTATTTGGAGAATTTAATGAACTTAAAACAGACACGCTTGCACATTTTGAATGAGGCGAAAGATTTTAGCCAAGAAGCCAAAACGGGTGTTTCTCTCCATTGTCATACCGAGAATTCGAAGGAAATGCTCGATTTTGTGCCGCATTACGCCGAAAAACTTCCGATAATTTCATATTTCTGGAAAAAAGAACGCGACAAATATCTTAAAAACTCCGGCAAAGGCATCGATTTTTCGACCGCATTCTGGTCGCCGCCGATGACCGCGCAGGACGTCTACCGCATCGAAAGCGAGCAGATTAACCAAGCCGGGCTGAACGCGATTGTTTCCATTTCCGACCACGACGGCATCGACGCGAATCTGAAGCTCAACGAAGAAATCGACAACAAAACAGCGCCGATTTCGCTCGAATGGACAGTTCCTTTCGAATACGGCTTTTTCCACGTCGGCGTGCATAATCTGCCGAAAGACCGCGCCGTTGAAATTACAAAAACGCTGCTCGATTACACATTCGGCGAAAATCCGACGAATGAAAAGCTGCACGAAATGTTTTCGATGCTCAACGAAATTCCGCAGGTTCTGGTGATTTTGAATCATCCTTTGTGGGACATCGAAATTGTCGGCAAAGAAAAACACGAGCTTTTGCTCAAACATTTTATAAAGGAACACGGACGCTGGATTCACGCTTTCGAAATCAACGGTTTCCGCACATGGTCGGAAAACAAAGCCGTCATCGAAATGGCTGAAGCTTTGGGAATCCCGATTGCGACCGGCGGCGACCGGCACGGGTGCAAGCCGAACACGGTTGTAAATCTGACGAACGCCGGAACTTTTGAAGAATTTGTCGAGGAAATTAGAATCGACAAGCGCAGCGAAGTTGTCCTGATGCCCGAATACAGCCAGCCGCTTCATTCGCGCCAGCTTCAATCTTTCTCGGAAATCTTAAAGCTTTATCCCGAATATCCCGAAGGTCGCCGGCGTTGGTTCGACCGCGTTCATTTCGACATCGGCGACGGCGAAGGCTTGCGAAAGCTTTCGGTTCACTGGAAACGCGGCGGTCCGACGTGGCTGCGCTGGGCAATCTGGACGCTCGGCGTTCTCGGAAGCCCGAAGCTGCGCCCGGCTTTTGCGATAGCGAGAAAGAAAAAAGACCGCGTGCCGAAAACAATCGAGAAAACCAATTTCGAGATTCCGAATCTGGAAGATATTACGCCGAGCCTTACGTCGGATGCTGTTTCTTAGGAATTATTTCACCACAGAGACACAGAGACACAGAGAAAAGAAACAATAAAATCTCTGTGTCTCTGTGTCTCTGTGGTTCAAATTTTTGTAATTATTGTGAATAAACCTCCGCGCGTCGCCTTTTTTCCCGATTCGTTTCTGGAAGTCAACGGCGTGGCGATGACAAGCAAACGCCTGATAGGATATGCCAAAGAAAACGGCTATCCTTTTTTGTGCGTCCACGCGGGCAAGAAAAACGAATTGTCCGAGGACGAATGCATTACATATCTTTCGCTGAAACGCTCGCCGGTTGCTTTTAAGATGGACGAAGATTTGGCTTACGACCCGCTTTTTCAGCGTCATACAAACCGTGTTCTGCGCGAGCTTGTAAAATTTCGTCCCGATGTTATGCACATCACGGGCTTGAACGATGTCAGCATTATCGGCGCGTATTTGTCGTGGAAATTAAGCATTCCGATGGTCGGTTCGTGGCACACGAATCTGCACGAATTTGCCGCGCGGCGGCTGACGAAGATTTTTCGGTTTCTGCCCGACTCAGCCGTTTCCAAGCTTACAAATCTTGCCGAAAGGAAAATTCTGGACGGCGCAATTCTCTATTACAAAATGCCGAAAATTCTGCTTGCGCCGAATCAGGGCTTGGTCGATATTCTGGCAAAAGGCACGAAAAGAAAAGCGTTTCTGATGGAGCGCGGCGTCGATACGAAAAAATATTCGCCCGAAAAAAGAACCGTCAAAGACGACGTTTTTCGCTTCGGTTTCGTCGGGCGGCTCAGGGCTGAAAAAAACGTGCGGCTTTTGGCGGATTTGGAAAAAGAGCTGCTCAAGGCGGGTAAAAGCAATTTCAAATTTTTAATCGTCGGCGAAGGAAACGAGCGCGAATGGCTTGAGAAGAATTTGCAGAACGCAGAGTTCACGGGTTTTCTCGAAGGCGGGCAATTAGAAGCGGCTTATGCTAATATGGACGTTTTCGTGTTTCCGTCGGAAACCGACGCCTTCGGAAACGTCGTTCAGGAAGCAAACGCTTCGGGCGTTCCGGCGATTGTTACGAATCAGGGCGGACCGAAATTTTTTGTCCGGCAAAACGAAACAGGATTTATCGCCGAGAATTTACAGGATTTTGTAAAGTTTTCGATTCAGTTGATGAATAATCGCGAGAATTTGTCGGAAATGAAAAAGACTTCGCGCGAGTTTGCGCTTTCCAGAAGTTGGGAATCGGTTTTCGATAGCGTTTATCGCGCTTACGCCGAAGCGATAAAGCTTACGGAAGAGCAAAAAAAGGCTGAGAAAAAATAATTTTCCGGCTTGTAGATTTATGAAAGAAATGACTTTTGAAGAAATGCCGACCGCTCCAGCGCCGACCAACACGATTGGCGAAGCGTGGTCGAACCTTTTTCGCAATCCGTCGCTTTTTATCCGCCACTGGAACTACAAAGGCGCGATTTTAAGCGGCATGATGCGCGCTCCGATTTTTCTGGTTACATACTTAATCGGGCGCGAAAGAATCATATTCGCGCTCGGCGCGGCGGCGCTCCAATTCGTTTTCCGCTTTTTCTTTGCCGGTGTCAGCGGCGCATTGATTCAATCTTTCCGCCGCGTCGAACCGGCTTGGAAGGCTTTGTTTACGATTCTTCTCATCGTTCCGCTCATCAGCCACGTTTTTGAATTTATTCTGCAATTTTCTTTCGCCTACATGACGGCAACGAGCGACCACACGGACGATGCAATCATTCGCTCAATCTGCGCTTCACTCATCTCGGCGCTTTTCACGCTTTTTATAATGCGTCGAAACGTTTTGATTGTCGGCGAGACGGAAAGCAAATCGCTTTTCAGCGACATTATGAGACTGCCCTTTCTGGTTTTCGAATTTATCGCCTTTATCCCGATGGAAGTCGGCAAAATGCTGCGCCGAAAGGAAATCGTTCCGGCGTTTTTAAGTGTCGTCGGTTTCGGCATTTTCGCGCAGATGATTTGCTGGGCGGTTACGACCAAAATGTTCTGGACGTATAAAAACGGTCGTGAAATGTTCGGAGTAAAATTCTGGGGCGTTGACGGCATTGTTTTACTGCTCGTCGCCGTCGGCTTAGCTTTAATCTATTTGAGCCGGAAAGACAAAAAGGCTAATTAATCTTTGAAATCAGTTCACATCACCAATTATTATCACAAAAATTCGGGCGGCATCAGCACGTCTTACAACAACCTTCTCGCCGCCGCCGAACGTCATAAACGCTACATTCGCCTGATTGTGCCGGGTGAAACCGAAGCGCAGGAAGACGTAAACGAATACGCCAAAATTTATTACGTTCCGGCTAAATATTCGCCGCTTTTCGATAAGCGCTACCGGATAATGATGCCGTGGCAGTATATGCTTTCGGACACGATTATCCGCAAAATTCTGCTTGCCGAAATGCCTGATATGATTGAAGTTACGGACAAATACACGCTCAGCCTGCTCGGCGTGATGATTCGGACGAACAACTTCAAAAAACTCGGTCGCCCGATGCTCGTACATTTTTCGTGCGAGCGAATGGACGACAATATTTCGTCTTTTCTAACCGGCGGAAAGCTCGGCAAATGGTTTGCGCGGCGCGTCATCGGCAATTACACGATGCCGAATTTCGATTTTCACATCGCCAACTCGCCTTACACGGCGGAAGAATTTTACAAATCGCTCGAAAAATCGGAAAATCCGCGCCGCTCGGAAAAGTTTCTGAATTGGGCTTGGCGATTTTTTAAAGCGCCGCGAATTCCGATTGAAGAAAGAATCTACGTCTGCCCGCGCGGCGTCAACAGCGCGCAGTTTTCGCCGGAGAGAAAATCCGGCGCGGTGAAAAAAGAGATGCGCGAGCGAGCCGGAATTCCCGAAAGCTCAATCATTTTGCTTTATGCGGGCAGAATCTCGCCGGAGAAAAACATCGGGCTTCTGGTTGATTTTATGGAAGCTCTGTCGAAAGACGCGGGCAAGGATTATCGCCTTTTAGTCGCGGGCGCGGGACCTCAAAGCGTCTGGCTGAAAGAGCAAACTGAAAAACGCGTTCCGAATAAAATCGTCCAACTCGGGCATCTCGATAAAGATTTGCTGGCAGATTATTACGCCAATGCCGACGTTTTCGTTCATCCGAACCCGCGCGAGCCGTTCGGCATCGCGCCGCTCGAAGCGATGGCTTCGGGCGTTCCGGTCGTCGCGCCGAATGCGGGTGGAATTTTGTCTTACGCGACAAACGATAATATCTGGCTGGTCGAGCCGGCGGGCGAAAATTTCGCTTCGGCTATTCGTGAAATTATCGAAAACCCGCAGCAGACTGTAGAAAAAGTAAAAAACGCTCTCGAAACGGCGCGGGCGAACACGCGCGAAAAATCGACCGACAATCTGCTTGCGACTTACGATAAAATGTATGAAGATTTTCAAAGACGCAGAGAGCTTTTTACCGATAGAGATGCGGTGAAAGATTTCGATTTCGTGAAAGAGATTTTGAAATGATTAAAGTAGTCTGGTCGGACAAGAAAAATCGGCAAAATATTTGCAAGCATCAGGTTGATTTTGATGAAGCCAAAACGATTTTCGACGACCCGATGCAGATTTCTTTGAGCGATTCTGCTCATTCTTTTGACGAGCAGCGGTTTGTTACGATTGGAACATCAGACCAAAATCGTTTGCTGATTGTCGCTCATACGTTTCGTGATGGTAAAATTCGTATAATAACGGCGCGAAAACCGACGCGACGCGAACGAAAAAATTATGAAGAAGGAGTTTTTGATGCGTAAAGAATACGATTTCAGCAAAGGCGAGCGCGGAAAATTTTACGGCAAAGTCGATACCCAAAATCCGATTATCGAAACTGAAGATGAAACTTTAGATGAAATTTTTGAAGATGAATTGTCTGTTTTAGAATCTAATCTGGCGAGAATCGAACAGCTCAAAATTCGTCTTCCCGAATTGGATGAAACAACCCGCCGAAAAGTGTCGGAGCGTATCTCCAATGCAAGTGAAACATTAGATAAAATTGCGCTTTCCGAATAAATGCTCGAATTAGTTTTAGCAAATTTAAAGGTTCGACCGTTTCGCACGCTGATAAGCGTTATCGGCGTCGCGCTCGGCGTTGTTCTGGTCGTGCTTTTTACCGGTTTAGCGAAAGGAATGACCGAGGATATGGCGCGGCGCGCTTCGAACTGGAAGGCGGAAATCGTTTTCACGCGTCCGGGCGCGATGGAAATGACGAGCTCGAACGCTTCGGTTTCGACGGTTTACGCCGAACGCCTGCTCAAAATCGAAGGCGTTCAATCGACCGTTCCGGTCATTCGATATGTTACGCCGAGCGCGAAAGGACGTTTCGGCATTCAGCAGCTCGACGGCGTTGACTGGCAGCCGTTTGCCGGGATGAACGAGATGCAAATCGTCGATGGACGCGCGCCGCAGGCAAATGACGAGATTATTATGGACGAGCGCCAGATGCGCGACGATAAGGTGAAAGTCGGCGATTCGATAGAGCTTTTCGGCGGAAAACACTATAAGGTCGTCGGCGTTTTCGCGCCGCCTTCCGGTTCGCGCATCAAGATGTCGCTCGCCGCGATGCAGGACGCGCTCGAAGTCGGGAATAAATGCTCGTTTATTCTGGTCAAGCTCAAAGACGGCGCAAACGCGCAGGAAGTCGCCGCGCAAATCAATCAAACACTGCCGGGAAATAAAGTAAATTTAACGAGCGATTTGATAATCGACGCGCAGGAAAGAGTTCCGGCGCTGAATCTTTTTCTGAAAGTTCTGGTCGGCTTGGGCGCGTTCGTTTCGACGATTTTCGTTCTGCTTTCGATGTACACGACAATCACCGAGCGCCGCAAGGAAATCGGCATTTTGAAATCGCTCGGCGCGTCGAAAGGCTTCATTATCAAAGTCATCGAAGGCGAAGCGTTTATGATTGGCGTTTTCGGCGTTCTGCTGGGTTTTATCGTCTCGTTTGTGGCTTCGGCGGCAATCGGAAAAATATTCGAGCTGCAATTTCAGTTCAGCCGCAACTGGATTTTGACGGCAATTTTAATCGCCGTCGGCGGAAGTCTTTTCGGCGCGCTTTATCCCGCGTGGCGCGCTTCGGCGATTGACCCGGTCGAAGTGATGGTTAACGAATAGATTTAACCGTAGAAAAGCATTTTAAGAACCAGGAAAATTGCCAGTATCGTGCTTGTTCTGGTGAAAAATCTGTTCAGTTTTCGATTTCCCTGTGTCAAAAGCAACGCCGCCGCATTTAGCAGCAGAAGCGGCACAAGAATTTGATTCCAGGTATGCCGGTCAAAAGTGTAAATCGCGACAATGATTAAAACGACGGCAAGTATTTTTCCGACTATTTTCATATCTCACTTCCTTTGTTTTTAATTTTAGCACGTCCGAAAATTGCCAGACAAATTCCGCCCAGAATCAGGAGCGTCGCCAAAATCAAACGCAGCGCAATCTCTTCCGAAAGAAAAATCACGCCGCCGATTGCCGCTAAGATTGGAACGGAAAGCTGCAAAATCGCCGCCCGCGTCGCCGTGTGGAATTTGAGCGCGGCATACCATACCGAATAACCGATGCCCGAAGCGATTGCGCCGGAGAGAATAGCAAAGACAATTCCTTTTTGCGATAAATGAATTTGCGATACAAACGGCAGGCAGACCAAAATTATCATCGGGACGGCGCGGAGAAAATTTCCGGTCGTATCGGCAAGCGCGCTTAAGCTTCCGCGCCCGCGCAGAGTGTAAAATCCCCATGCGATTCCGGCTGAAGCCATTAAAATCGAGTTCAAAAGCGGCGGCGCGGCAAGACCGGGAAAAACGAGATAAATTAATCCGCCGAGCGCGAGAAAAAGTCCAATCCATTCCAAAATGCGCGGTCTTTCGCCCGAAATAATCGCGGCAATAATCATCGTCGCCTGCACCGAGCCGAATAAAATCAACGCGCCCGTTGCGGTCGTCAGATTGATATAAGCGAACGAAAAGCAAATGGCATACGCAAACAGAAAAAATGCGGAAAGCCAATTTCCGCGCTTCGTTTCCGTTTTGCTGACAAATAAACTGATTAAAAGAAGTGTTATCGCGCCTGAAATAAGTCGAATAAGCGTAAAGCTCGCCGCGTCAATCTCGTCCGTTTTCAGCGCGAGACGGCAAAGAATCGAGTTTAGAGCAAAACATGCGAGCGCGAAGATTGTGTAGAAAAGTATCTTCATAGGAAATCAATTACGAATTACCAATTACGAAAGTCGAATTGAAAGGATTTATTTCCGACATTCGTAATTCGTAATTCGTAATTGACTCACTAATCGTCAATGCGCGCTGCGTCCGAGCCTGTGTCCGAACTGTCCTGAACCGCGCCGACACCGCTGTCAGGCATCTGATTTTCGCGGTTTTCGGTCGAATGGTCTTGTCCGGTCGCTTTGCCGCTTCCGTCGTCATCGATTGCGTTTACATCTTCATCTGAAATCGTCCCGTCGCCGCCCGGAATATCGCTGCCCGTTTGCTCGTCTTCTCTTTCCTGTGTTTCCTGTGCCATTTATATTTGTTCTCCCTTGTTTATATTTTTTCCTGTAATGCGGAAACACGCAGTCCGATTTTTGATTTTATATTTTTGATTGAAATAATTTTTTAATAA
>JBARIW010000128.1:0-18402 GCA_049799955.1 Pyrinomonadaceae bacterium | reverse complement strand
AAAAGCGACTCGTTTCTTTCGAAATCAAGCCGCTTTTTTTTCAGGAGGGACTTTTTGAACTTTTACTGTACAAACGAGTTTGGAGTCGGAATATCGCCTGAAATTCCGAACGGCAATTCCGTAAATCCTGCCGTCGAACGCAATAAATACCACACTCCCGTGCTCGGTCTAAACACGGCAATATCGGCTTTTCCGTCGCCATCGTAATCCGCCGGAACAGGTTTGTCTTCTGCAATTCCCCAATGAAGAATCGTGTATGAGAAATTACTGCTGTTAAAGACATACCAGTTTCCTTCCGACGGACGGAAAACGGCAAAGTCAGTTTTACCGTCGCCGTCATAATCAGCCGGCGCGGGTAAATCTGTAGAAATTCCCCAATGAGTTGCGCGCTGAACGTTATCGACGCTCGACTGCCACCACCAATCGCCGGTCGAAGGTCGGAAAATAGCCACATCGGTTTTTCCGTCGCCGTCGAAATCTCCCGTAACGGGTTTGTCTCCGCTCAAGCCGAACGTAACGACGGATACGGGCGAATTGCTTCCGTATCGATACCACGTCGAATTTGCCGGAAGAAAATAGATATAATCGGCTCGCCCGTCGCCGTCAAAATCCGAAGGACGCGGAATAATGCCGCTTTGTCCCCAATGCGCGTAAGCCTGCACGCCGTTGCTCGAATATAAAGACCACCAATCGTTGGAGGACGGACGGAATATCGCAAAATCGGTTTTTCCGTCGCCGTCGTAATCTGCCGGAACCGGAACATCGCTATTGACGGCAAAGACCTGCTCGGTAACGCCCGAATCAGAGCTTCGAAGCACGTACCATTTATTCTCAGACGGACGGAACACCGAGATATCAGCTTTGCCGTCGCCGTCGTAATCAAAATTCGTAATGACGTGATACGGCGCAGCCGTTAGACGCGCCATTGAAGAACGCGGGATTTTGTCGAAAATAGAAAATCTTCCGCCGACAATTAATTTGCCGTCAGTCTGGGCAACAATATCGTTAATTTTATCGTTTGAGCCTTGCGGAAAGAAAAACGAATCAAGTTTGCCATTTGGGTTAAGCCGGACGATATTGTTTCGAAAAGTTCCGTTGACTTTATCAAAGTATCCGACCAAAACAATGCTTCCATCGGCTTGCAGCAGAAAACGCTTGATTTCCACGCTTCCGTTTACCCTTGAAGCCGTCGCCGTATTAAAGCTGCCGTCCGCTGTTCCGTCGGCGTTTCTTCTTAAAATGCTTTGCTGCAAAGCCGTAGAAACAATATATTTCGCGTCGGAAGTTCGGACGACTTGAGTTATGCCCGAAATACTTCCGGCATTAAAGCTCGCGTCCAAACTTCCGTCCGCGTTTAACCGGGTGAGGTTTACGCGATTAAAGCCGTTGACACCGCTAAACGCGCCGCCGACCACGATTTTTCCGTCCGCCTGAACAATAATCGAATTAACCGTAGCAGAACCGAGAAGCGGATTGAAAGTGTTGTCCAGACTTCCATCGGAATTTAAGCGCGCGATGCTTGAGCGGTTTGTGCCGTTGACGTTCTCGAAAAGACCGCCGATTAAAATTTTCCCGTCAGGCTGGGGCGCGATTGTATTAACCCGAATAGCACTGCCGGTACCGAGAACCGGATTGAAGCCGGTGTCTCTGCTTCCGTCGGTGTTTAAGCGCGTAAGACTGGTTTGGGGCGTCCCGTTATAACTAATAAAAGAACCTCCGACTAAAATTTTCCCGTCGGGCTGGATGACAATCGTGTTTATTATCGTGTCCTGAAAGCCGGTTCCGGTTATAAAGCCGGTATCGAGACTTCCATCCGTATTAACGCGCGCGATGCCTTCGCGGATAATTCCGTTGACGCGTTTGTAGATACCGCCGAGGATGACTTTGCCGTCAGATTGAACGGCGAGCGCCGATACTTCGCCGCTGATTCCTAAAATCGGCGCGCTGAACGATTTATCCAGGCTTCCGTCCGTATTCATCCGTCTAATGAAAAAACTGGTAATCGCGCCTTCTGTAACTGTTGACGTAAAAAGGATTCTCTCCTGATTATCGAGCCGCCAGTTGCCTGTAACCGGCGTTGCCGCGTTGAAAGTATTATCGAGCGTTCCGTCCGTATTCAGGCGAAAGAAAAACGGGTAAACGTTATTGGCGGCACCCGAATCGGTCTGAATTAGTATTTTATCGTTCGAGAGAATTTCGATATTGTTGAAGATTGTCAGCCCCGGAAAATTAGGCGCATATTGCAAATCGACGCTTCCGTCCGCGTTCAAGCGAGCCAGATAATTGCGGCTGACGCCGTTGACCGATACAAACGGACCGGAAATGACAATCTTTCCGTCGGACTGAATCGCGAAATCTGAAATATACGGCGAGCTGCTTTGTGCACCTACAAGCGTCGGAGATTCAAATGAAGTATCTTTTGTCCCGTTGGAGTTGATGCGGAAAATAACGCCGAATGAATGTCTGCCGCTGACCATTATCTTCCCGTCCGGCAAAAGCATCACTTTGTATAAAGTCTCACCTTGAATGCTGCTGAAATTTAAAGCGGTAAATGAATTGTCAACGCTGCCGTCACTGTTGAAGCGCAAGAGAAACATGATGACGTTGATGGATTGGGTCTGAATTGTCGAAGCGAGTATTTTCCCGTCCGGCTGAACCGCCCAGACGGTTACGGTATGGACTGCCGAATTAAGCTGGGCATTAAACGAACTGTCAACGCTTCCGTCCGCATTTAATCTGGCGAGGCGTGTGCCGAAAACGTCGCCGGCAACGACTATTTTCCCGTCCGGCTGAACGACGACGCTTTTAATAGACTGAAATCCTTCGCACTTACAGTAGAAAGAATTATCAAAACTACCGTCCGCGTTGAGCCTTGCAATTTTACTTATCGTTTTGTCGCGGATGTTATCAAAATTTCCGAAAACAAGAATTTTCCCGTCCGGCTGGACGGCTATATTTGCTCCGGTTAGCCTGTCTTGATTCTGATTAATCGCTACCGTCGTGTTAAAAGTTAAATCTACGCTCGAATTGATTTGCGCGATTATCGAGTTTGCAAAAAACAGGCTAAAGCCCAACAGAAAAAATATTGTTCGGATTTGTGAGTTCTTGTATTGTGATTGTCGAGTTCTAAACATTGTCTTTCCCCTTATTAATAATAAAAAATTACGGCACAAACGCGTTCGGCGTCGGAACATCGTTTGTTACGCCAAACTGCATTGCCAGAAAGCCTTGCGTAGACCGCATCATGTACCAAACGCCGGTCGATGGACGGAAGACGGCAACATCGGCTTTGCCGTCGCCGTCGTAATCAGCCGAAACGGGTTTGTCTTCCGACAATCCGAATTGAGTTATCGTAAACGAAAAGTCGCCGCTGTTGAAGATATACCAGATTCCGGTCGAAGGTCGATAGACCGCGAAATCCGTTTTGCCGTCGCCGTCGTAATCGGCGGGCGCGGGAATGTCGGTTGAAATTCCCCAATGCGTCGCGCGCTGAACCCCGTCGAGGCTCGACTGCCACCACCAATCTCCGGTCGAAGGTCGATAAATCGCAATATCGCCTTTGCCGTCGCCGTCGAAATCGCCCGAAATGGGTTTATCTCCGGCAAGCCCGAATTGCTGAATCGCGATTTGTCCGGTCGAACCGAACCTGTACCAGATACTGTCCGACGGGCGAAAGACGACAAAATCGGCTTTATCGTCGCCGTCGAATTTAGACGGAACGGGAATATCTCCGGCTGTTCCCCAATGAACCGAAACCTGCGAATTATTTAAGCTCGACTGATACCACCAATCGCCTGTAGACGGGCGAAAGATAGCAATGTCGGTTTTTCCGTCGCCGTCGTAATCTGCCGGCGCGATGACATCGCCCGATAATCCGAAAGTCTGTTCGGGAGTCGATGCATCGGAGCTTAAATATTCATACCAGCGATTTGTCGAAGGTCTGAAGACTGAAACGTCGGCTTTGCCGTCGCCGTCGTAATCGAACAGCGTGCGCGGCGGGCTTAAATCGTTTAACAATCTGACTACGCCGACTCTTGAAACGCCGTTTATTCTGGTAAAGTCTCCGACGATTAGAATTTTGCCGTCGGGCTGTAAATTAATTCTCCAAACCGTTCCGTTTGCGCCCGTGGTCGAAACAAAGCTGTTGTCAACGCTTCCGTCCGAATTGAGCCGCGCATAGCGGCTGCGCGCACTGCCGTTGACGAGATAAAACGTTCCGCCAATCAGAATTTTGCCGTCGGGCTGCAATTTAACCGCGTTTAGAGCCAGATTTGCGTCCGGGTTAAAAGCCGTGTCCAAACTGCCGTCGGAATTTAGCCGCGCCAGATAATGTTTTGCCGTGTCGCCGTTTAATGACGTAAACAAACCGGCTAGAACGACTTTGCCGTCCGGCTGCAAATCAATCTCGTTGATTGTGCTGTTCGCGCCGGCAGGCGGATTAAAACTCGTATCAAGCGTACCGTTTGTATTAAGTCTGGCAATTCTGCCGCGAATCGAAGTTCCGAGCTGTGTGAATGTTCCCGCCAGCAAAACCTTTCCGTCCGGCTGAATTACCGCCGAAAGCCCGACGCCGTTGCTCGAAGGCGGCGTCCACGAAGGGTCGGGCGAGCCGTTTGCGAGAAAACGATAATATCCGTTTAAGAGGATTTTCCCGTCCGCCAAAACATCGATGTCGTAACCGAGCGAATTTAAGCTGACCGAAAAACTCGTGTCTCTCGTTCCGTCGCTGTTCAGGCGAACTATGCCGGGGATGAAACTTCCCGCGACGAGAATTTTTCCATCCGATTGAAGCGCGACTTTCGCAAGCGGTGAATTGACCGTAAAAACCGTCGAGTGAAACGTCGTATCGACGCTTCCGTCCGCATTTAGTCGCGCAATATCGGTTTTCGGAACGCCGTTTACGACCGTAAATAAACCGGCGATAATAAATTTTCCGTCCGGCTGCCGAACGATGTCCCTGACGATTCCGCCGCCGCCCGCTTTAGCCGGTGTAAACGAGCTGTCAATCGAGCCGTCCGCATTTAACCTTCCGACAGAATCGGTTGCGCTGCCCGTCGCCGTGCCGGTTATATAAATTTGCCCGCCCATACCTCCATCGATTTCGCCGATATAAGTTGAAGCTGAAGGCGGCGTGTAAAAAAACGATGTGTCGAGCGTTCCGTCCGCGTTTAATTTTGCCAGTTTGCTTCGCGGAACTCCGTTGTATTGGCTAAACTCTCCGCCGATAAATATTTTCCCGTCCGGCGCGGCAAAAATATCATTAATAGTATTACTTGCGCCTATCCCGTTGACGTTGAAAGTAATATCCAGCGAACCGTCGGAATTCAGACGGGCGATGCGACCTTGCTGAATGCCGTTGACGGAGTTAAAACCTCCGGCAATCAGAATTTTGCCGCCGGGCAGAACCCTGACTTTTAGCGTGCCGCCGGTTTGGGCGACTGTAAATGTATTATCGATTGAACCGTTGCTGTTATAACGACCGACATCCGCGCCTGTCAGCACGACTTTTCCGTCAGGCTGCACGTCGAAATCAAGCACCGTGCCGCCGAAAGCCGGAAGAAAAAATCCCGTGTCGGGCGTGCCGTCAGGATTTAAACGGGCGACGGTTGAGCCGCTGGAAAAATTGAATTGCCCGCTAAATAAAATTTTACCGTCAGACGCAATCCTTATGTTGTTTACGTAAATCGGGTTTTCGCTGCTGCCGAAACCGGATGAAATATCGGCGAAAGTCGTATCGAGCGAACCGTCGGAATTTAATCTGACCAGATATTTTCGTGTCGAATTGACGACCTGAAAGCCGCCGCCAATCAAAATTTTACCGTCCGTCTGTATCGCAATCGCCTTTACGTCTCCAATCAAATCGACCGGATAAAAGCTCGTATCAACTGAGCCGTCCGTATTAAGACGCGCAATTCCGACTCTGGCAATGTTGTTGATGACGACGAAACCGCCGCCAATCAGGACTTTTCCGTCGGATTGAACGGCGATAGTTCGACCGGAGCCAACCATCGTATTATATGCCGAAGGCGCAAAAGCCGTATCCACATCACCTGCGGCGGCGAATATTGAAAACGCAGAGAAAAGCGTTAATAAAACAACCTGCGCAACTTTCGATATTCTTTTTGTCAAATTCATAACTTTTTTACTGTACAAACGAGTTTGGAGTCGGAATATCGCCTGAAATTCCAAACGGCAACTATCTGCCTGAAAGCTCAAAGTGTTTGATTTTTGTCTCTCGTTCATCTTTTCAGCTTTTCCTTAACAAATCTCGAAGATGATTGCGGCACAAACGAATTCGGAGTCGGAACATCGCCTGAAATTCCGAACGGCAATTCCGTAAATCCTGCCGTCGAACGCAATAAATACCAAACGCCTGTCGATGGACGGAACACGGCAATGTCAGCCTTGCCGTCGCCGTCGTAATCCGCCGCAACAGGTTTGTCTTCTGCAATTCCCCAATGAAGAATCGTATATGAGAAGTTACTGCTGTTAAAGACATACCAGTTTCCTTCACTCGGTCGAAAGACGGCAAAATCGGTCTTTCCGTCGCCGTCATAATCAGCCGGCGCGGGCAAATCAGTAGAAATTCCCCAGTGTGTCGCCCGCTGAACGTTATCGACGCTCGACTGCCACCACCAATCTCCGGTCGACGGACGGAAAATAGCCACATCGGTTTTTCCGTCGCCGTCGAAATCGCCCGTAACGGGTTTGTCTCCGGCTAAACCGAATTTGGTGTATGAGGCGGCGGCGCTTGAGCTGACGAGTCGATACCAATAAAAATCATTCGGACGATAGACGATATAATCAGCCTTGCCGTCGCCGCTGAAATCAGAAGGAAGCGGAATATTTCCGTTTTCTCCCCAATGCGCGTAAGCCTGCACGCCGCTGCTCGAATATAATGACCACCAATCGCCTGAAGACGGACGGAATATCGCAAAATCGGTTTTTCCGTCGCCGTCGTAATCTGCCGGAACCGGAACATCGCCATTGACGGCAAAAACCTGCTGTGTAACACCCGAATCAGAGCTTCGAAGCACATACCATCTATTTTCCGACGGTCTGAAAACCGAAATATCAGCTTTGCCGTCGCCGTCGTAATCAAATGCTGTCGGACGATGAAAAGGCGCGGTTGTCAGTCTGGCAATGCCGGAACGTTCGACGTTTCCGATAAGGAAAAAATTGCCGCCGACAATAATCTTTCCGTCCGCTTGACCGATAATCGACTGGACGGAAGCATTCGCGCCCGCCGGGAAGAAATTCAAATCTATCGCTCCGTTCGTCGCAAGACGTGTGAAATTGTTTCGGACTATATTGCTGACGCTCGTAAAAGCTCCGCCGACGACGATGCTTCCGTCCGCTTGCAACAGCATTCTATTGATTGTTCCGTTAAAAGTCAGCGACTGAAAACTGCCGTCCGCGCTTCCGTCGCTGTTTCGTCTTTCAATACTGACTTGGTGCAGAACTAAAAATTTCCCGTCCGTTTGCCTGATTAATTGGTAAACGACCGGGATATTTCCGGCATTAAAAGTCGTGTCCAGGCTGGTGTCGGAATTAAGCCGGACTAAATTTTGGCGATTAAAGCCGTTGACGCCGCTAAAGCTGCCGCCGACCAAAATTTTTCCGTCATCCTGAAGCAAAATCGAACGAACGGACGGCGAACCGAAAATCGGGCTAAAAAGTGTGTCGAGGCTTCCGTCGGCGTTTAGACGGGCGATGCCGGACTGGGCAATGCCGTTGACGGTGGCGAAATTTCCGCCGATTAAAATTTTTCCCGAAGCTTGCGGCACGATTGAATAAAGTGTCGAGCTAAGTTCCGTATTGAATGTGTTATCCAAACTTCCGTCCGCATTCAGACGCGCAATACGATTTCTGGCAGCGCCGTTAAAGGTTGTGAAATCACCGCCGACTAAAATTTTCCCGTCCGCCTGTAAAACAACCAGACCCGGCGCGACATCAAAACCGCTGCCGACATCAAACGACGTATCGAGCGTTCCGTCCGTATTAACGCGCGCAAGGTTATTTTTAATCGTTCCGTTGACACGATTAAAATCGCCGCTGAACAGAATTTTTCCGTCCGTTTGTATTGCCAGACCGGAAGCTTTTCCAATCTGTTTTAAGGTCGGATTAAAGCCCGTATCCAAACTTCCGTCGGTATTTAGGCGCGCAAATCTGATGATTCCTGAAAAATTATCCAAAAGCACGACCCGGCTTGAGCTGTCCAGAACCCATCCCGGATATATGCCGGTCAGTGATGCGGGAGGCGGATTATATGTATTGTCGAGGCTTCCGTTGGCATTGAAACGGTAAATCCGGTTGTTGGTTTTGGGAGGAATCACAGAATTGTCGAGCACCGTGTTCAGCAAAAATTGACCGTTCGGCAAAAGCGCGACATTTCCGGCGAAAATATTAATATCGAAAATGTTTTCCGGCTGAAAAGTCAGGTCAACGTTTCCGGCTGGCAGCAATTTAACAACGTCAATCCGGCTCAGCGAATTTACGGTCGAAAATCTGCCCGAAACGATAAGACTTCCATCAGGATTGACGGCAAAATCATTGACAAAAACTCTATTTGTCGGTTCGGTAAAGGTCGGCGATTCAAAAGTGGTGTCACGCGTTCCGTCGGCGTTATATCGAAATATGAAGCCGGAGGAGCTGGTTGTGGCGAATGCGGTTCCGCCGAGAAAGAGTTGACCGTTCGGGAGCAGCAAAAGTCTGTTGAAGGCAATAGGATTGCGGGTCGGACCGAAAACGATTTTTGTAAAACTTGTGTCAACGCTTCCGTCCGTATTCAGACGCATAAAGTCGTGTTCGGTAAAACCGCCGAAAAAAAGCGCATATTTGACGATGACTTTTCCGTCCGGCTGAACTGCAAAAACCTGTAGTGTCGCCGAAGCGTTTGGCGGTATCGCAAGATTTTCATTAAAAGACACATCCTGTGTTCCGTCTGAGTTTAATCTGAAAATTCTCTTGCCGGAATTGAGGGCATAGCCTGCGACGAAAATCTTTCCGTCCGACTGCGCCGCCACGCTTCCGACGACAAACGTTTTGCAGACGGCGCAATTAAAAGTAGTGTCGTCCGTTCCGTCCGTGTTCAGCCGCTTAATATATGTGCCTGTGGGCACTCCCGAAATATCCAGAAAAGCTCCGAAAATAATAATTTTCCCGTCCGGCTGCAATACGATATTTCCTGTGAAATCCGATGTAACATCCTTCGTCAGCAAAGGATTGAAAGAGGTATCGACAACAGAGGTCTGAGCTATAATTTTTGTATTTAATAATCCGGTGATAAAACCGGCACAGATTAAAAAAGTGAATAAGGTTAAGTTAAAATAGTTTTTCATTTTGCTCCTGTAAGAAGAAAAATTCCTTAAACCACGCAAGGTAAATTGAAAACAGATATATTTTGCTCAAAAACAGCATAAGCTTATTGCCCGGTTTAAGTCCTTAATTTATCTAAAAAAATCTTAAAAAATCTAAAAATATTGATGTGAAGTTAATAGATTATTTACTGTCGTTTACGACAAATTTTGAGTCCGGGTTTCACACGCCGTCAGAAGGGGATTTTCAGTTTCAGATTATAGCAAACATCCGCCGCTTCTTGCTATCTTCGGGCGACTCGGATAAATTAAATTCTTACCAACAACTGAAAAGATTTAAGATTCAAGATTCGAGATTTAAGATTGATTTTGAATCCCGAATTTTGAATCTTAAATCTTGAATCTTGAATTTTATCAAAAGGAGATTTTGCCGAAAATGAAAGCATTTGAAACAGAAAATATTCGCAATCTGGCTGTCATTGGACACGGCGACGCGGGTAAAACCCAGCTCGTCAGTTCCTTGCTTCAGATAGCGGGCGCAACGCATCGATGGGGAAAAGTTGACGAAGGAACGACCATAACCGATTACGACGAAGATTCGATAGAAAGAAAAGTCTCGCTAAACAATAACTTCGCGCATCTCGAACACAACGACACGAAAATCAATCTGATTGACACGCCCGGCTATGCCGCGTTCGTTTCGCACGCGCGTCCGGCGCTTCGCGTCGTCGATTGCGCGCTGGTCGTTGTCGATGCCGTCAACGGAATCGAAGTCCAGACCGAAAAAACGTGGTCTTACGCCAACGAATTTCTTCTGCCGCGTTTTATGGTCATCAACAAGATGGAAAAAGAACGCGCCGATTTCGGACACGCGCTCGACACGGCAAAAGACGCTTTTGCCCGTTCGATTGTTCCCTTCACGCTGCCAATCGGTCAGGAAGCCGACTTTCGCGGCGTGGTCGATGTCGTTCATCAAAAAGCTTATGAATTCGACGAAAACGGAAAAGCAAAGGAAATTCCGATTCCCGAAACCGGACGCGATGTTTTTGACGCGACGCGCGAGCGACTTATCGAAATCGTCGCCGAATCGGACGACGCGCTGATGGAAAAATATTTTGAAAACGGAACTTTGGAAGAAGAAGACATTTATCCGAATCTGGCAAAGGCAATCGCCGCCAGCAAATTATGCCCGGTTTACGCCGTTTCGTCGTTTAATCTCGCCGGACTTTCGATTTTGCTCGACCACATCGTCGAATTTGCGCCGAATCCGGCAGCGCACGAAGCCGAATACGGCTACGCAAATCCCGAACAGGCGGGCGACCGTATGCTTCGCAAATATTCCAACGACGAGCCGTTTTCCGCCTACGTTTTCCGCACGATTGCCGACCCGTTTGCGGGCAGAATCAACGTGATGAAAGTAATTTCCGGTAAAATCGCATCCGACGCGACCGTTTATAATTCGAGCCGCGACGCGTCCGAACGCCTCGGCGCGCTGCACGTTATTCAGGGAAAAACTCTGGACAAAGTTCAGACCGCGCAGACGGGCGACATCATCGCCGTCGTGAAATTAAAGGAAACGCAGACGGGCGACACGCTTTGCGATAAATCCAACGCGATTTGTTATCCTTCGGTTCAATACCCGGAAGCGGCAATCGCCTTCGCCATCGAGCCGAAATCACGCGCCGACGAGGACAAAATTTCTTCGGCTCTGCACAAAATTCTCGAAGAAGACCCGAGCCTGCATTTTGACCGCGACCCGCAGACAAAAGAATTTATTCTTTCAGGTTCGGGACAGCTTCATATCGAAACCGTCGTCGATAAGCTGATGAACCGATACCATGTCGAGGTCGCGCTTCATCCGCCGAAAGTTCCTTATAAAGAGACAATTACGGGAACGGTCGAAGTTCAGGGACGCCACAAGAAACAATCCGGCGGTCGCGGGCAATTCGGCGACTGCAAATGTATTTTCGAACCGCTTGAAAGAAGCGGCGGATTCCAGTTTGTCGATAAAATCTTCGGCGGCTCGATTCCGCAAAACTTCCGTCCGGCGATTGAAAAAGGCATCGTCGAAGCCGCGCAAAGCGGCGCGGTCGCGGGTTATCCGCTCGTCGATTTCAAAGTTACATTGATTGACGGAAGCTATCACGCGGTCGATTCGGACGAACATTCTTTCCGCGCCGCCGGACGCAAAGCCTTCCGCAACGCGATGGAAAAAGCCAGACCGACACTGCTCGAACCGATTATGGATGTCGAAGTTTTCTGCCCGATGGAAGTTTCCGGCGATATTATGGGCGATTTGAATTCGCGTCGCGGCAGAGTTTCGGGAATGGATATGCGCGGCAAGCAGCAGGTCATCAAGGCGCAGGTTCCGCTCTCGGAAATGCTCGATTATCAATCGAAATTAAACTCGATAACGCAGGCGCGCGGAAGCTATCACATGCAGTTTTCGCACTACGACCCGCTGCCGGGCAATCTCGCCAACAAAGTAATCGAAGAAGCCGTCGCCGCAGGCAGAGTCAGGGCGCACGACGAAGACGAGTAAGTAAAAAGTAAAAAGTAAAAAGTAAAAAATGCGGCGTTATTAAAATCAGCGCCGCATTTTTTTTCTAAAATCACGCGAATTAAATCATTTTTTGGTTATCCTTCTCTGTGTCTCCGCGTCTCTGTGGTAAATTTCTTTTATGAGCAAAATCGCACTCGCCATACACGGCGGCGCAGGAACAATTCTGAAATCCTTAATGACCGGAGAGCTTGAGCGCGAATATCGAAACGGTCTACAATCCGCGCTCGAAACCGGCTGGAATATTCTGCAAAAAGGCGGAAACGCGCTCGATACGGTCGAAGCAACAGTCGTCGAATTGGAAAATTTTCACCTCTTTAACGCCGGAAAAGGCTCGGTTTTTACGCACGACGGGAAAAACGAGATGGACGCCTGCCTGATGGACGGCAAAACGCTTCGCGCCGGCGCGGTCGCTTTTGTTCGGCATATCAAAAACCCTATAAAACTGGCGCGGCTCGTGATGGAAAAAACCGAGCACGTCCTGCTTGCAGGAGAAGGCGCAAATGAATTTGCGCGCGATATGAACGTCGAACTTGAAACGGACGAATATTTTTTCACCGATTTTCGTTACGAACAATTATTAAAAGCGCGCGAAGAAGGTCGGGTTCAGCTCGACCACACGATTGACGAGCCGGAAATTATTGAAGAAGTCGAAAGTCCCGAGTCCCAAGTCCCGAGCGAAAACAACGGCAATAATTCTGAGACTTCAGACTTGAAACTTGGGACTAAAAATCTCGGAACGGTCGGCGCGGTCGCCTGCGATTCGGACGGAAATCTTGCGGCGGCGACCTCGACGGGCGGAATGACCAATAAAAAATTCGGACGCATCGGCGATACGCCAATCATCGGCGCTGGAAGTTACGCCGACAACGCGACATGCGCGGTTTCCTGCACCGGACACGGCGAATTTTTTATGCTCGGCGTTACGGCTTTCGACCTCGCGGCGCGAATGAAATATAAAAACTTAAAACTAGAACAAGCAGCGCGTGAAACTATCGATTACTTAACGGAAATCGGCGGCGAAGGCGGTTTAATCGCGGTCGATGCGCTCGGAAACGTCGCTCTGCCGTTTAATTCGGACGGAATGTATCGCGGATTTGTTAAGGAAGACGGCGAGATTGTCGTCGAAATTTACAGATAAGAAATAGAACGCGGATGACGCGGATAAGAAAAGTTTATTTTAATTTTATCCGTGAAAATCCGCCTAATCCGTGTCATCCGCGTTCTATTCTCTTCAATCCTCAATCGGATTTGCCACATCACGAAATTCTTTGACGATTTCGATGTCCTGTTTTACGCGGTCGCCGAGCGTAACGACGAGCTCGCCTTTGCGGGCGTGTTTCAGCGTGTGGTGAATCGCTTCGCGGCTGTCGGGAATGATTCTCACGGCGGGTTCTTTGCCGCTTTGTTTTATTCCTTCCTGAAGCAAATCATACATATTCTGCTCGTCGCGCCCGCGCAGGTAGCCGCCGCGACGGATGATGATGCGCTCGAAGTTTTCGCCGCAGAGCTTGCCCATTTCGCGCAAATCGTCGTCGCGGCGGTCGCCTGTGCCGTTTAAGATGACCGTGTGATGCTTGTGCGGAAGCTTTTTGATAAAGCTCAAAAGCGCGGTCAAGCCAGCCGGATTGTGCGCGTAATCCATTAAAACGGTGAAATTGCCGATTTCGATAAAATTAAGCCGTCCAGGAGTCTGCGCCGTTCCCGCCGTAAAGGTCGAAAGTCCCGTTCGAATGTCTTCGATTGAAACGCCCTGCACGAAACAGGCGAGAGTCGCTGCCAGCGCATTTTGAATCATAAATCCGGCGCGCCCGCCGAATGTCAGCGGAACGTTCGTAACTTTTTCGACGCGGACTTTCCATTTTCCTTTCAGAAGCGTGATGAAACCGTTTTCGTAAACGCAGCAGACGCCGCCTTTACGCGCGTATTTCTGAATATTTTCGTTGTTTTCATTCATCGAAAAATAGACGCATTCGCCTTCAACCCATTTTCGCATCCAGTAAACGTTTTCGTCCTCGGCGTTAAGAACCGCGAAACCATTTTTCCCGACCGAGCGCGGAACGACCGATTTTACCCTTGCAAGGTCTTCGAGCGTGTTGATGTCTTTTAGACCGAGATGGTCGGCGGCGATGTTTGTTACAACGCCGACATCGCAGTAATCGTAGCCCAAACCCGAACGAATAATTCCGCCGCGAGCCGTTTCGAGAACCGCGACCTGAACCGAAGGGTCTTTCAGGACGAGCTGCGCCGAAACAGGTCCGGTGTTGTCGCCCGCGACAATCTGCTGATTTTGAATATAAGTTCCGTCAGTCGTGGTAAATCCGACCGTCAAGCCGCTTCCTTTCAAAATATGCGCGATGAGGCGCGTTACGGTCGTTTTTCCGTTTGTTCCGGTAATCGCAAAAATCGGAACGCGCGAAGGAAGTCCGGGCGGAAAGAGCATATTGATAACGTGTTCGGCGACGTTTCGGGCAATTCCCTCGCTCGGCGCAAGATGCATACGGAAACCGGGCGCGGCGTTGACTTCGATGATTCCGCCGCCGTTTTCGCTGAGCGGCTCGGAGACGTTCGGCGCGATAACGTCGACTCCGGCAATGTCCAAACCGATGATTTTGGCGATTCGCTCAAATAAAAAAACGTTTTCGGGATGAAGCTCGTCCGTCCGGTCAATCGCCGTTCCGCCGGTCGAAATGTTCGCGGTCGTTTTCAGATGCAGAATCTCGTCTCCGGGCAAAACGGTTTCGAGCGTGTAGCCTTTCGCGGCGATGCACCTCAGCGTTTGCCCGTCGATGTCAATCTGCGTCAAAACGTTTTCGTGCCCGTAGCCGCGTTTCGGGTCTTTGTTTTCCTCGTCAATAAGCTCCTGAATAGTGTTTTTCCCGTTGCCGACGACGTGCGCGGGCGTTCGTTCGGCAACGGCGATTAAGCGTTTGTTGACGACGAGCGCGCGAAAATCATTGCCCTCAAGCATTTTTTCGACGATGATGCGTTTCGAATATTCTTTGGCTTTGTGAAATGCGGTGCGGGCGTGCTCCATGTCCATAATGCCGACGCTCGCGCCTTTGCCGTGATTGCCGTCGAGAGGCTTGATAACGACCGGATAGCCGACGCGATTAACGGTGCTTTCCAGCTCGTCTTCATCACGAATCGTGTAACCGCCCGGAACGGGAACGCCCATTTCGCCGAGAAGCTTTTTCGTCGCGTCCTTGTTTCCGGCGATGTCCACCGAAATCATATTCGTTTTATTAGTCGTCGTCGCCTGTATGCGCTGTTGATGAACGCCGTAGCCGAGCTGTACGAGCGATTGGTCGTTAAGGCGGATATAAGGAATGCCGCGCGATTGCGCTTCTTCAACTATTGAGCCGGTGCTTGGTCCAAACCGTACTTCTTCACGAATCTCGCGCATTTTCTGCACGTCCGATGCGAGTGTTTCCTTGAGTTCTTCGACGGATGCGCCCGCCGCTAAATCGAGGAAAAAGCTGACGGCGGCGCGCGCGACGTAGCGCCCGACTTCTTCTTCCAGATAGCTGAAAACGACGTTGTAAATTCCATCTTCGCTCGTCTCGCGCGTTCTGCCGTAGCCCGTATCCATCCCTGCGAGCGTCTGCATCTCTAGCGCGAAATGCTCGACGACGTGTCCAGCCCACGTTCCTTCTTTCACGCGCCGCAGAAATCCGCCGTCTTCCTGATAACTGCACCCGTGCGAGATTAGCGACGGCATCACTTCCTTCATTCGCTCATAAAAACCTTCGATTTTATCGGTCGGCTTCTGCTCAAAATCTTCAATATCGAGCCGCATAATGATTAACTGTTTCCAGTAACCGCTCCAATAATTAGGTCCGCGCAATGTTCTGATTTCGAGAATTTTCATAAATTATTCAAGATTCAAGATTTAAGATTCAAGCATTTAAGATTTAAGATTTAAGATTCGGTTTTCAATTTTGAATCTTAAATCTTAAATCTTGAATTATTCTATATCCGGCAATAAAAACTCATTTGGCGGCTGCAATGGATGCCGCGCGAAATAATCGTAAAAAAGCCCGTCGCCGAGAATGTGCAGTTGGACGCCGCAGACGCTGAAAGCTTCGTGGTCGCCTACTTCGGCAATCTCATTATATGTAATCGTCGAACCATCGACAATCGTTACCGTTCCCGCGCCGAAGACTTCCAGTATTCCTTCGTTATCGAGAATAATCGCCGTGTTTTCGTCGATTCCGACACCGAGATTGTAAGGGTTGTAAGAAACGGCTGTAATCAAACGGCTGATGCGCCCGCGCTCCGTAAAATGCTGGTCGATGATGACGTTTTTCAGAAAACCGAGTCCGGGCGAAAGCCTGACGGAATTTTTCTGCGGGTGCGGCGTCGATTCGCCGCGCACAATCATCGAATTGCTCATCCCGGCAGCGCCCGCGCTCGTTCCTGCCAGAACGAGGTCGGTTTCCGACGCGAGCTGGCGCAATTTCTGCGAGAAATTCGTCCCGCCGAGAAGCGAAACGAGCCGCATCTGGTCGCCGCCGGTAATAAAAACGCCTTTTACGCCGTCGAGCAGTTCGTCCGCGTTCGCCTGAAAAACGTCCTGCCGCGAAGTCGCCCGCAAAACGCGCGGCATCGCCACTCCCAAACGCCTGAATGCCTGAACATAAACATCCGCCGCAAATTCGGGAAAATCCGACGCGACCGGAACGATTAAAACTTCCGGGTTGTCGCCGCAAAGCTCCAGAAATTTTTTCAAAATCCGCCGCTCGTTATATTTATCTTCCGCCCCGCCGATGACGAGAAGATGCCCGCCGATTATTTCACGGTGTATTCGATTATCCATGTGGTTTCAATTACGAATTACGAATTACGAATTACGTAATGAAGGACAAGTTTTCTTTAATTCGTCTTTCGTAATTCGTAAATCGTAATTGACTTTACGTTATTGCATTGCGCCGCATTGCGTCAAGATTGGGCGGGAAATAAATTTTTTAGCGGAAATAAACAGGTAAAAATGCGCGTATCCGTAAGAGGATTTCATTCAATTAAGGACAACAAAGGTAAGAAAGATGTTTTTTGATTCGTAATTCGTAATTCGTAATTTATAATTGAGTATATGTCTGACTGCAAACAATATAAGGGTATCGATAGGGATGAATTAAACAAGCTTCGCAGGCGTCTGGCGAAGGAAGGGATAAATGTGCCCGAGGGCGACGACGTTGAGGTTGAAGCGCCTTTCGGCGTTCATCTGACCGCGAAATATGACGAGGGAGCGGAATTGCTGGAAATATGTATTACCAAAAAACCCGTGTTCGTTCCCAAATCTCAAATCTGGAAAATTGTCGATAAAGGCACCGCGCCGTATGTGGATTAAAAAGCGTAATACGCGATACGTAATACGCAATACGTTTTGATTTTGCGTATCACGTATTACGTATCGCGTATTACGTCTTCATCCTTATCTTTTTATAATTCGCCGAAAAGTCCCGAAGCTTCGAGTTTTACTTCTTCGACGCTTCGACCGTAAATTTTTCCGTGATGAACGCCGTTTTTATAGATGTCGTTAAAAATTCTGCCGCCCGGCTCGCTGCCGATGTAGCCGATAAATTTCTCGCCCGTCTGCGCTTCGAAGGCGTTGTGCCTCTCCAGCGTTTCCTGACGCATTTCGTATGTTTCTCTTACAATTTTTTGTACAGCTTTCTTTGCCATTATTTTAAATTATCCTTGTTATTAAATAGTTCTTCAAAGGCGTTTTTCAGGCGTCCTTCGTGATTTTTGCAAATTGAAATAGTCGAGCCGAGAACATTTTCATTTAGCTCTAATCTGCCGTTGATATACGCCAGACCTTTCGGAATTCTTACGATTCGCGAGGTTGAAAATGTACAGGGCATTCTCATATCGCCCGCCGTATATTCACCGCCGCATTGATAACGGTTAGCGGTTTCTTCAAAAATTAAATCCATAAACTCAAATTTCTTTGATTATCGAGGGAGTTTGAACGAAAAATTTCTATCAGGCGTATTCCGATTCTTCCGAGAGCCTGTATGGAATACCTAATCTGCTCAAAGCCTTTTCAAGCAGCGAGGCTTCTCTTAAATCATCGCCTTCAAATGAAACTCCGCGCGGAAGCCGGTTGTATATAGCTTCGAATGCCGCATATTTTGCGTCCTCGCTTATATCCAGAGCTTCTAATTCCTTTTGCGCCAAATCCTTGTTTATCCTATTGTTTTCCGGAACGTAAGGAATATCTATATAAACCATAAATTACAGTATAGCACGGAATGGGCAAATATTAGTGAACAGCGAAAAGTGAACAGTGAATAATGAAGAAAAGATTCTTAAACTATTCACTGTTCACTGTTCACTATTCACTGCTATTTGTGTTATATAAATACCGAAATAAAAATTTTAAGGTTCAGCCGTCGCGCCGGTTTCAGAGAGTTTTATATGAGCGAGAAAACTTTGGAGAAGAAAGAAGAAAGAGATTTGACAAAAACGGAAGAATGGTTTCGAAACAAGCTTAACGATTATATTCAGTATGGTTTAGGC
>JBARIW010000127.1:0-72139 GCA_049799955.1 Pyrinomonadaceae bacterium | reverse complement strand
GCTCAGTCTCGGTTTGCCGCTTTTTTTTCTTTTCGGAACCGGCGCGGCTTCCTGATTAATTTCCACAAAGCCCGCGTATTGCGAAATATTCAGCAAAATCCCGACGGCGAAAAGCGTTACGATAATTGACGAGCCGCCGTAGGAAATAAACGGCAGCGGAATGCCTTTCGCGGGCAAAATCGAAATCACGACGCTGATATTGAAAAGCGCCTGAACGGTAATTCCCGTGATGATTCCGATTCCGAGAAGCAAACCGAAACGGTCGGGAGCATTCAGCGCGGCGCGTGTTCCGCGCCATAATAAAAAGCCGAAAGCGATGACGACCGCGAGCGTTCCGACTAAGCCTAATTCTTCGCCGACGACCGAAAATATAAAATCCGAATACGGATACGGCAGATAAAAAAGCTTTTGCTGACCTTTGGCAAAACCTTCGCCGAGAACGCCGCCCGAACCGATTGCGTAAAGCGATTGGCAAACCTGATAGCCCGCGCCCGCCGCGTTTTCCTTGCTGCAAGGGTCGAGAAAAGCGATAAGCCGCGCCACGCGCCACGGCGCAAAAACAAGCGCGCTGACGCCAATCAGAAGCAATCCGCCGCCGACCGTTGCGAAATGCAGAAGCCTTGCTCCGGCGGCAAAATAAACGCTCGTAAAAATCGCGCAAAGAACAATCGTCGTTCCCAAATCAGGCTCGATAAAAATCAGCCCGCCCAAAAATCCGAGAACCGCGAGACACGGCAAAACGGTTTCCTTCAATTCGCCGACGGTTTTCTCGTTTTTCGTCAAAAAATACGCGAGAAAAATCGGCAAAGCGACTTTCGCAATCTCCGAAGGCTGAAACGACATTCCCGAAAATCTAATCCAGCGCCGCGCGCCGTTAATCGCCGGAAAACCGAAAACCGCGAGCAGAAGCGCGACCGTTAGAGCTAAAATTCCGTAAACGACGTATTCGTTTTGATACCATCGGTAATGAATTTTGCTCGTCGCATACATCACCGCCAAACCGGCGAGCGTAAAGCCGAGCTGTTTGTAAAAATAGGCAAACTGGCTCGCGCCTTCGGGATTATTCGCGGTTTCCTGAAGCGAAATCATCGCCGAAGCCGAATAGACCATCACCGCGCCGAAAAGCGCGAGTCCTGCGGTTATCGCAAATAAAAACCAATCTATGCGGAGCTTTTTCGCCATTCTTTAATTCAAGATTTAATATTTAAGATTTAATATTTAAGATTCAAGATTTTGTCTTTCAATTTTGAATTTTGAATTTTGAATCTTAAATCTTAAATAAATCACATCGCCTTGCCCGGGTCGCAAAGCAAAACTATCACCGTGTATTTTTTCGCCAAATCCGCCAATTCTTTATCCTTTGCCTTCCGGTCGGCTTCGTCCTGTTCAAAACCCGCCGAAACGCCTCGACATAAAGGCTCGAAAAAGCGAATTTCTTTGCCTTTTCCGTCAACTAATTTGTCATTTTTGTAACTTGCTTTGAGTTCGTTCAATCTTTTTTCAACCGTCGTTGTCTCAGAGGAAATTATTTTGCCCTTTTTGTCTTTAACGTCTTTCTTAACTTCAGTTTCGAGCGTAATATTTTCCGGCAAACGGTCAAACTTCGATGCTTTTTTCGGCGTCGGTTTCGGAGTTGCCGTAACATTTGTTTCCATATTCTGCATCGTCTTTCTGTCGCAATTCTGCGTTTGAATTAATCCGAAAACCGCAAAAATTATTAAAAAAGCTATTTTCATTTCGCCTCATTTGCCTGAGCTTTTGAATTCAGACTCAACACTTCACGTTTGAAAACCTCTCCGCGATGCTCGAAAGAATCGAACATATCAAAGCTCGCGCAAGCCGGGGCGAGAAGAACCGAATCGCCGCTTTCGGCATTTTCAAAACCTTTTTGAGCCGCGTCTCGCATCGAATCGGCGCGAACGATTTCGGCGTGATTCTTTAGCTGCGATTCGATATTGTCGGCGTCTTCACCGATTAAAATAAGGCGGCGAACCGATTTTTCAATCAAATCGACAAGCGGCGCATACGGCGCGTTTTTTCCGCGCCCGCCCAAGATTAAAATCGTCTTTCCGCCGCTTTCGGACAATGCTTCGAGCGCTTTCAAAGTCGCGTCAACCGAAGTCGCTTTCGAGTCGTTATAAAATTTCACGCCTTCGATTTCCGAGACAAACTCGATGCGATGCTCGACGCCTTTGAAATTTTTCACCGTTTCGCGCATCGAATCCGGCGACGCGCCGCAAGCCAAGCCAGCCGCAAAGCTCGCCAAAACATTTTCGACGTTATGCAGCCCGCGCAGAAAAATCTCGTCGCGCGTCGTCAGAATTTTTTCTTTCCCGCTACTTCGGCAAACTAAATCTCTTCCGCGCAAAAATAAACCTTCGTCCAATTCTTTTTTCACGCTGAAAAGCGAAACGTGCGCCTTCAAACCGCTTGTCCAGCTTGCCGTGATTTCGTCGTCGGCATTCAAAATCGCCACGTCTTCGCTCGTTTGATTCATAAACAGACGATGTTTCGCGGCGGCGTAGTCGCTGAAAAAATCGTACCTGTCCATGTGATTCGGCGTAACGTTCAAACAAAGCGCGACGTTCGGGCGAAAATCTTTGATGGTTTCAAGCTGAAAGCTCGAAAGCTCGGCGACCGTCCAGCCGTTTTCGTTTGAATTTTCGGTCAAATTCAAAAGCGGCGTTCCGATATTTCCGCCGACCTGCGTTTCGATTCCCGAATTTTTCAGCAATTCGCCGATTAAAGTCGTCGTCGTCGTTTTGCCGTTCGAGCCGGTAATGCCGACGATTCCGCCTTTCAAAAATCTGTAGGCAAGCTCGACTTCGCCGATAACTTCGCCGTCTTTGCGGTCAACATATCGCGCCGGAATCGAATTTGTCGGAACGCCGGGCGAGATAACTACCAAATCAATCTGGTCTAAAAGCCACGATGGAAGATTGCCGTCAATCAAGCCGACGCCGAATTTCTCCTTCAAAGAACGCGCCGCTTCCGACCAGTTTTCGACCGGCTTTTTATCGTGCAGAGCGACCGTCCCGCCGCGTTGCGCCAAAAATCGCGCGGAAGCGACGCCGGATTTTCCCGCGCCGAGAACTAAAGTTTTTTTATCTTTAACTTCCAATTTATTAACCAAAATCTCACCGCAGAGACGCGGAGACGCAGAGTTTTAGAAAGACTTTAAAAGATGCACAAAAGTTTATTTTGTATTTCTCCGCGTCTCCGCGTCTCCGCGGTAAAAATCATCTAAGTTTCAAAGTCGATAAGCTCAACAAAGCAAAAAGTATCGCCACAATCACGAACCGGAAAACGATTTTCGGCTCTTTCCAGCCGGACATTTCAAAATGATGATGCAGCGGCGTCATTTTGAAAACGCGCGTTCCGGGCTTGCCGCCGCGTTTTGTCAATTTGAAAACCGAAACCTGAAGCATCACCGACGCCGCTTCGAGAATAAAAACGCCGCCGATAAACGGCAAAAGAAATTCCTGTTTCGTTAAAATCGCCACCGTTCCGAGCGCGCCGCCGATTGCCAGAGAGCCGACATCGCCCATAAAAACCTGCGCGGGCGGCGAGTTATACCACAAAAATCCGAGACTCGCGCCGACCATCGCGCCGCAGAAAACCGTCAGTTCCGCCGCTTCCGGTTTCCACGTAATATCGAGAATGTCAGCCCAGCGCCGGTCGCTCGAAACATAAGTCAGAGCCGTCAGCGCGGACATCGCGATAAACGTAACGCTCGACGCCAGACCGTCTAAACCGTCGGTCAGATTCACCGCGTTTGACGAGCCGAGCAGAACAAAAATGATAAAGAACAAATAAACATACGCGCCGACGTTGGTGATATTCGTCAACGCCGTCTGTTTCAAAAACGGGATGCTGATAATCCACGGGTAATTGGCAAAATAAAAAAGACAGCCCCAGACGATAATCGCCGTAATCAGTTGTCCGAGCAGTTTCTGCCTTCCGGTTAAGCCGAGACTTCGTTTTTTGACGATTTTTATGTAATCGTCCAGAAACCCGATGATGCCGAACGCCGTCGTCGCGCCGAGCGCGAGCCATAGATATAAACTGTCAATCCGCGCCCAGAGAACCGTCGAAATAAAAACCGAAACGAGAATCAGAACTCCGCCCATCGTCGGCGTTCCTTTTTTCTCGTAATGCGAAACCGGACCTTCTTCGCGGATTTCCTGCCCGAATTTCATTTCCGCCAGCTTTCTGATGACCTTTCCGCCGAACAGAAGCGAAATCAGAAGCGCGGTAATCGTCGCCCATGCGGTGCGAAACGTAACGTATTGAAAGACGTTTAAGCCTTTGAAAAAATACGAATCGCTGCCTACGCCGTATTGCCTGAAAATCAGTTGGTATAAAAAGTAATAAAGCATCTTTGGATTTTGGATTTTGGATTTTTGGATTTTGGATTATCCATTATCCGCCGTCTGCCGTTTATTTCTCCAATTCAAATTTTTCCAACAACTTTTCAACTACTTTCTCCGTCCGCACACCGCGCGAACCTTTTACTAAAACCAAATCACCCGCCTGAACTTCCGATAAAAATTTTTCGCCCGCGATTTCGGAGTTTTCGTAAAATCCGCCCGCGCTTAAACCCGAATCTTTCGCGCCTTCAAGCAGATTTGCGGCAAAACCTTCGACGCCGAAAATTTTATCGACGCCGATTTCGGCGATTTTTCTGCCCGTTTCGTAATGAATCCGCGCCGCGTCTTCGCCCAATTCGCGCATTTCTCCAGCAACGACGATTTTTCGTTTCGCTCCCGCGCCACCTTCCGTCAAAGTTTCGACCATCGAAAGAAGCGCGTCGGGATTTGAATTGTATGTATCGTTGACGACCGTAAAACCTTCCGCGAAATGCAAAACTTCTCCGCGCTGCGGCGGCGGCGCGACCGTGTGCAGAGATGCGGCAATTTCTTCCGGCGACATTCCGAAACTGAAACCGACCGCCGAAGCCGCGAGCGCGTTCAGAATATTGTGCTTGCCGTTTAAAGGAAACAAAACTTCCGCGCAGCCGTCCGGTGTTTTCAGCGTAAAACGCGTTTCGCCGAAGCGCTCAAAACGGATGTCTTTCGCCATCACATCCGATTCGACATCGATTCCGTAAGTCAAATTCTTACCGTCGTGCAAATCGCGCATCGCAAAAACGCGAAAATCGTCGGCATTTAAAACGGCTGTTCCGCCGGTTTTCATTCCCTCGACAAGCTCGGCTTTCGCTTTCGCCACATTTTCAATCGAGCCGAGATGCTCGACGTGAACCGGAAAAACATTCAGCTCGACGGCAACATCCGGCGGCGTAATCCTGCAAAGACGCGCTATTTCATTGTCCGGCGTGGACATTCCCATTTCCAGAACCGCGACATCATACGACGCGTCCTTCGCCAGATTCAAAACCGTTATCGGCAAGCCCAAACCGTTGTTGTAATTTTTGATATTCCGAAGAACTTTTCTGCCCGAGCTTTCCAGAACGTGCGCGGTCAATTCCTTTGCCGTCGTTTTTCCCGCGCTTCCCGTAACGGCAACGACAGGATTGTTCCATTCCGTATAAACGCCATGCGCTAAATTTTGAAAAGCGACAATCGCGTCATCTGCAAAAATCAGGCGGTCTTGAAATTTTTCAAGCTCGGCTTTGTGTTCGGCAAATCTGTCGCGCCGAACAACTGCCGCGACTGCGCCGTTTTCCAGCGCCGAAGCCGCGAATTTTGTCGAGTCTTCAAAATCGCCGTTAAAGCAGTTGTTTTTATAATCCGGCTGTGAAAGCGCAAAAAAGACTGCGCCCGCCTGGGCGTCGCGCGAGTCAATCGTGAATGATTGAACATCGGTTTGAAGCAAAGCGGGATTTAGTCTCGACGCGTCAGCGTTCATATATTTAATGGCGTTTTCCAGTTTCAAGTCTTTCCTTTCGTCGCTCCCGAAGATTTATTTTTCGTCTCGCTTTTCGGCTTTTCATTTACGACAGCCGGCGTTTTCGGTTTGGTCGATTTTTTATCTTCGACCGGCAATTTATCTTCTTTTTTCAAATCCGTTTCGGCGGAAATTTTATCGGCTTTTTTGTCCGTCTTCGAAGCCGGAAGCGCTTCGGCTTCGGTCGGAACAACTTCGTTCGGCAGAACTTCGTGCCGCAGATTTCCGTCGGGCAAAACGTTTAATTCCGGCAAAATCTGTTCGGCAATGTCGCGGAAAATCGGCGCGGAAACCTGTCCGCCGTCGCGCGCCGCGCCCTGCGGCTCGTCCAGAACGATTGCCATCACGACCGAAGGATTGTCCGCCGGGGCGAATCCGATAAATGATGAGACGTATTTGGTTTCGTCGTATTTTTTCAATTTCGCGTTGTATTTCCAAGCCGTTCCCGTTTTTCCGGCGGAAGTGTAACCGTTTAGCTGCGCACGTTTCGCCGTTCCGCTCAAAACGACTTTTCTGAGCATCTGCCGCATATCTTTAGCAACGTCCGCGCTGACGATTTGCGTTTTTTCCGCGTCGGTCGTGGAAATAACTTTTCCTTCCTGCCGGATTTCCTTAATAACGTGCGGCTTTACGCGAACGCCGTTGTTGGCGATTACCGAATAAGCCGAAATCGCCTGCAAAGCGGTGATGTTCATTTCGTAGCCGATTGCCATCGATGCGAGCGAATCACCGAACCATGTCGCGGGCGGTCGCATCTGCCCGTTGGCTTCCGCCGGAAGCTCGATTCCGGTCGCCTGACCAAAACCAAACTTTCGAGAATAATCATAAAATCTGTCTTTGCCAAGTCCGAGCGCCGTTTTTATCGCCGCGTAATTGCTCGAAACCGCCAGCGCGTCGCCGTAAGACATCACTCTCGTCGCGTGCGGGTCGTTGAAACGATGCCCCGCAACCTCGATAAAACCTTTGCTGCAATCGATTTCGCCGTCCGCCTTGATAAGATTTTCCTGCAAAGCCGCGCCGAATGTAACGAGCTTAAAAATCGAACCGGGCGAATACATATTCTGCACCGCTTTGTTCGTGTAATTTTCCGCCGCGTATTCGCCGTATTTATTCAAATCGAACGTCGGGTAATTTGCCAGCGCCAGAATTTCGCCCGTTTTCGGGTCCATCACGATGGCGATTCCCGATTTGGCGTTCGCCGCCTTGACGCCTTTTTCCAGCGCCTGTTCGGTTTTATATTGAATCGAATTGCTGATTGTCAGCACAATATCTTTCGGCGGCTCGCGCTCTTCGGTTTCCGATTCGTCGTAAATTCTGCCCAGACGGTCGCGGTCCTGCCAGCCTTTTATCACCGCGCCGTGAAGAAGTTCTTCCTGCGACTGCTCGACTCCGGCGACGCCGACATCGTCGGAATTGCTGAAACCGATAACGTGCGCCGCCAGATTTTTATACGGATAACTGCGCTTCTGCTCTTCTTTCCAGTGCAAGCCGGAAATTTTCAGTTCTTTATTTTCGGTTAATTCGATGACTTTCTGCGCCGTGTCGTCGTCGAGTTTGCGTGCGAGCCAGACAAATCTGCGGTTATTTTCCTTGGCTTCTTTGAGCGGCTTCAAAATATCGTTTGTCTTTACTTTCAGAACTTTGGCAACTTCTTTCGAGGTCTTTTCAACATCCTCGATTTCCGACGGGTCGGCAAAAAGCGATTTCGCGTTGCTGCTCATTGCCAGAATGCGCTCCGAACGGTCGTAAATCGTGCCGCGAAGCGTTTTGCTGTCCGTCTTATCGCGTCGTTGGTTAAGCGCTTTTGTGCGCAGAAATTCGTGCTGCCTGATTTGCAGGTGAACGAGCCGAACGCCGATGCCGCCAATCCACAAAATAAAAAACGCGACAATCAGCATAAAGCGCGTGAAAGCCGTCTGCATCGGATTTTTGTTTTTGATTTTATTCGAGCGTTTTGCCATTTTTTTTTGTAGAACTTCTGAATGAAACTTATTTACCAGCTTTCGTTTCACGAACTTTTCTTTCTCTTGAATCAACCGGTTTCTGCTCCGGTTTCGATTCTTTTTCCGACTTTTTCTCGTCCGTCCTGCTTTTTACCACCGGATTCACATTCGTCGTTTTCGTGTCGGAAATCTTTTCCGCTTTCGGCTTTTCGCCGCCTGTGTAAAGCGTTTGGATATTTGCCGCCGTCATCTCGGTAAAACCGAGTTTTTTCGCCGCTTTTTTGATTTCTTCGGGCAGAAGCGCTTTTTCTTTGGCTAAAACCAACTGGCGCTGCGTGTCTTCAAGGTCTTCTTTTTGCTTTTTCAGTTTGGAATTTTTGATGCCGTAATCCATCGACGAAAAATGCTGGCGCGCCGCGAAGAAAAATCCGCCGACGAGGACAAGCCCGCAAATTAAAGTCAAAATGCAGTAGCGCCACGGAATCGGGTCGCGCTCGCGCTTGATTTGCTTGGTGTTTTTATTTTTCGACAGATTTTTTCGGCTCATAGCTTTCTCCAAAATTTGAGTCTTTTCAATCTAATTTCCGGCAGGCACGGAGTTTTGCGCTGCGCGCGCGAGGATTTTCCTGCAATTCTTTTTCGTCCGGCACAACCGGCTTTTTTGTCAAAATTTCAATTTCGCGTGTCGCTCCGCACGCACAAATCGGAAGTCGCGGCGGGCACGAACATTTTCCCGCAAGTTTCTGCAAAGTCTGCTTAACAATTCTGTCTTCGAGCGAGTGAAATGTTATCAAAACCAGCCGCCCGTCTTTTTTCAAAACATCGATACTGTCGCGAATAAACTGCTCTAAAATTTCAAGCTCGCCGTTGACTGCGATTCTGAGCGCCTGAAACGTTTTGGTCGCCGGATGAATCTTGTCTTTTTTGCCGCGCCCGATTGCTTTTTCAACCGTTTCGGCAAGCTCTTTTGTCGTTCTGACAGGCTCGCCGATTTCTCTTTTCCAAACGATTCGTCTGGCAATTCGCCGCGAAAATCTTTCTTCGCCGTATTTGTAAATTATGCCGGCAATTTCTTCTTCCGACAGATTTTCAAGCAGTTCGGCGGCTGTTTCCGCGTCGGAATCCGCATCCATCCGCATATCGAGCGGCGCGTCGAATCTAAAACTAAACCCGCGTGTTTCGGAGTCAAACTGCAAGGACGAAACGCCCAAATCAGCTAAAATCCCGTCAACCTTTTCAATTTTCGCGTCAGAGAGAACCTGCTTAATCTCTGAAAAATTCGAGTGAAAAATCTCGATTCTTTCCCCGAATTTTTCGAGCCTTTCCTTTGCAAGCCCGATTGCTTCGGTGTCCCGGTCAACGCCGATAACTTTCGTTTTTTCGGAAATCGATAAAATCTCTTCCGTGTGACCGCCCAAGCCGAGCGTCGCATCGACGAAGATTTCACCTGCCTGCGGATTAAGCAGTTCGAGCGTTTCAGCCAGTAAAACCGGCTTGTGTAAATTTTCAGCTTTATTTTTCGACACTTTCAAAGAGCAGCCTTTGGTTTCGATTTACGACACAAAACCACTTTCGCAGAATTTGTTTGTCAAACCCGTCTGTTTATATCTAAAACCTTATTTTTCTTTGATTGTTCCGCGAAGTTATTTTGTCCGTCCGTCCAGTATTTTGTGTTTTTAAATAACATCCGCGTAGCATCTTTTAGATTCTTCTGTGGCAAAGTGCTTAAATTAAACACCTTTTACGTGGAAAATCTTTTTCGCCCAAAATCGTAATTCCAAGCTTTTATCAAACAATTAAGTGAATCTTACGATTATTTTTCCCTCGCTGTCAAGGAAAATCTTAAGTTTTATTTTAATCAAGTGCTTAATTTTTTCGAGATGGGCAATCTGAAGTATTTTCAAAAAGATTTTAACAATTTCCTTTTCCTTTTCCAAATGGTTTGCGCTAAAGTTTTATCAAACGCTTTTCTCCAATGTTTTAAACGAAGAAAACGCTTTCGTGATATGGAAAGTTCTTTTATTCAACTTCTCTTGTTCGGCATCTTAGCGGGTGCGGCTAACGTGCTCGGCGGGTTAATTCTCTATCCTCTCGGCATACAGAAAAGCTACAAAAAATTTCTCAAATACATTCTCGCTCTCGGCGCGGGCTTTATGCTTTCGGTCGTTTTTATAGATATTTTGCCGGAAGTCGCGCAGCTCTGGTTTGATAAAGGGAAAACTGTCAGTGAAGCGTTGATTTTTCCGATGGTTCTGCTTCTCGTCGGTTATCTTTTGACACAATTTTTTGAACACACGATTGCGCCGCATTTTCATCTCGGCGAAGAAGTTCACTCAGACCATCTTATTTCGACAAAATCCGCATATACCGCAATCGGCGGGCTTCTTATTCACACATTTTTTGACGGCGTTTCGATTGCCGCCGCCGCCGCCGTCGATTTTAAGGTCGGAATTCTTGTTTTCATCGCTATTTTTCTGCATAAATTTCCCGAAGGCTTCACGATTGCCTCGATGATTTTAGCGGCTGGAAAAGAGCGGCGCGAAGTTATTTTGGGAACTTCTTTGGTCGGGCTGACGACCGTGCTGGGCGTTTTGCTTTATTATTTTATCGGCGCAAATATTGGATTTACGGTCGCATACGCTTTGCCTCTGGCGAGCGGTGTAACGCTTTATGTAGCGGCGAGCGACTTGATTCCCGAAATCAACCATCACGGCGGGAAAAATCCGCTCGTTTCGTTTTCGGTTTTTGCAGGCGTCGTGCTTTTCTTTTTCGCGCACTACGCTCTGCACTCGATTATCGAATAACCGAACATTCGCAGGCAGGCTTTCGTATTCGTTACGGATTTGGCAAAATTGTTTTAAGACACGATGAAGAAAATAAAGTTTTTTCCGAAATCAGCCGCTCTATTGATAGTTTTGCTTTTTTGCATAGCTATTCAGACTTCTTTTTCGCAGGAAACAAAACCGTTTTCAATTAGCGAATCGCCACTGCCTGCGCCGACTGCGCCCGTCAACGATTTTGCGGGCGCGATTGACGATAACGTCGAGCAGCAGCTCAATCAAAAAATAAAAGATTTTAAAGCGCGAACAAATCCGCCTGTTACATTAGCGGTTGCAGTCGTTAAAACAACCGGCGACCGCGATATTTTTGATTATTCTCTGGCGGTTGCTCGCGGCTGGAAAGTCGGTTCGAAGGATGCGGATAACCCGAGCGCATTGCTGTTTATCGCTATTGACGACCGAAAATATTTCACGCAGGTCAGCCGGGATTTAGAAGACGAATTGCCGGACGGCGTGGTCGGACAGCTTCAGCGGCAGTATCTCGTTCCGGCTTTTAAGCAGGGCGATTATACAAAAGGCGTTGCCGACACGATTGACGCATACATTCGTACAATCGATTCGAAACAAAGCGGCGTCGCCGTCCCGACACCGGAAACAGCGGGGAAAACTACACAAACGCAGGGAAAAAGAAGCGGCTTCAACATTTGCGGTATTCTGCCCTGTTTGGTAATTCTTTTTATCATTTTTGCAATAATAAGCCGCTTTGGAAAATCGAGACGCGGCAGAAACGACCGCAATCGTTGGGGCGGCGGCGGATTCGGCGGCGGAAGCGTCCTGCCGTGGGTTATCGGCTCGGTTATCGCCAACAGCATCGGGAACAGTTCTTCGGGCGGCAGCGACTCATCTTCGAGCGATTGGGGCGGCGGTTCGTCAGGCGGTTCGTCAGGCGGCGATTGGGGAGGATTTGGCGGCGGCGGCGATTTTGGCGGCGGCGGCGCGGGCGGAGATTGGTAAGAACATTTATCATTTACCATTTATCATTGAACAAAAAATAAATGATAAATGTTGAATGATAAATGATAAATGAATATGAGAAATCAATTTGAAGCATTTATAGATGATTTGCGGGCGGCGCATGGGCGTAATCTGGCTTCCGTGATTTTGTACGGCTCGGCGGCGGCGGGCGATTTTATCAAAAATCAATCGGATTATAATTTGCTGATTGCGCTCGATAAAATCACGCCGAAAGATTTGCGCGCCGCGCAGGCTCCGATGCGCGAATGGAGCAAATTAGGTCATCCCGTGCCGATTTATTTTACCGTCTCGGAGCTTAAAACGGCGGCTGACGTTTTCCCGATTGAGTTTCGACAGATGGAAAAGGCGCGGAAAGTTTTATACGGCGCGGACGTTCTGGCAAACGTAACGATTTCCGACGAGCATCTGCGTCATCAAACCGAATTCGAGCTTCGAAGCAAGCTGATACAGCTTCGCCGCCGTTATATTCCGGCTTCGGTTTCGGTCGAAGGCTTGGCGGCTTTGATGTCGCAGAGCTTATCGAGCTTTGCCGCGCTGTTTCGCGCCGTGCTTCTTCTGCACGGCATCGATTCGCCCGTTAATAAACACGAAATCGTCGCCTTGACGGCGCAGCATTTGCAGATTGACGGCGCGCCGTTTGAAAAGATTTTTAATATTCGCGAGAATAATTTTGTGAAAAAGCTCGATGAAATCGAGGCAAATCAGCTTTTCTCCGATTATATGGAGCAGATAGAAAAAGTTATCGAAGCGGTTGATAAATTAAGTTGAGTTTAATTTGATAGAATAAGAACAAGGAGTTTAACTATGAAAAGAGCTATTTTATTGTCGATTGCGATATTTTTCGCGCTGGGCTTAAGCGGGTGCAGCTATAACGATTTGACGGCGAAGCAGCAGAAAGTCAAAGGCAGTTGGTCAAACGTCGAAAGCAATTTGCAGCGCCGCGCCGATTTAATTCCGAATCTGGTTAAAGCCGCGCAGTCGCTCGGCGTTCAGGAACAGGAAGTTTTCGGGCAGATTGCCGACGCGCGTTCGCGCCTTATCAACGCCACGACCGAAGCGCCAGCCGGCGCGGACGGCGACAAAACGCCCGAACAAAAACAAAAGATTCTGGAAGCGAACACAAGCTTTGGCGGAACAATCGGGCGACTTTTGAGCCTACAGGAAAGCTATCCCCAGCTTCGTTCGAGTGAAGCGTTTCTGAAATTGATGGATGAATTGTCGGGCACGGAAAATCGAATCAATACGGCTCGAATCGACTTTAACCAGACTGTTACGGATTACAACACGACGCGAAATTCGTTTCCGGCTGTCCTGACGGCGGGATTGACGGGATTTAAGGAAGAGCCTTATTTCAAGGCTGACGAAAGCGCGAAACAGGTGCCGCAGCTTCCCGACCCGAACTCGATGCGGAAAAATAATCCGACAAATCCGCCGGTTTCAAACGTTCAGCCGTAAGCTAAAATCCGCGCGAATTGCACATCGCGCAATGGTCGCAAGGCTTGCCCGTAGGTTCATACGGGCAGGCTTTTTCTTTTTCGATTCCGGCAAATATCTCGTCGGCGATTATCTCGGCAATATTGTATTTTTCCTGGCTTGGATGATTTAAGTTTGGAGTTTGGAGTTTGGAGTTTGGATTCTGGATTGTGAGTTGAGATTCGATTTTGTCTAATCTCTGATTGATTTTTTCGAGACTCGCGCGAAGCAGTGCCGCGTCGTCGCTTCCCTTTCCGTTTTCCTGAAGAAGAAGCGCAATTTTTTCAGCTAATTTTTGAGCCTTTTCATTTTCCATGGTTTAAGAAATTTTACCACAGAGACACGGAGACACAGAGTAAATTAGAAAATATCTTGTGATTTTATTTTCTTTAAAAACTCTGTGTCTCCGTGTCGCGAAGCGGATGGTTCAAATCTCCTCCGGCAATAAATCGATATAATCGACGACGCCGACGATTGCCGAGTCAATCGCCGCGCCCGGTTTGCCCGTCGCGGCGGTCGAAGCCGACCAGCCTTCCTGCGCGATGATGACAATATCGCCTTCGCCCGCCGAAACCGAATCGAGCGCGAGACACGTATATTCCATATCAACGCCTTCGGGCGTAATCTGGCGGCACAACATCACGCGCGCGCCTTCGTAACGCTGATTTTTCTGCGTTGCGACGACATTTCCGATGACTCTGGCTAATAGCATAGTAATTGGTAACTGGTAATTGGTAATTGGTTTTTTGACTTATTACCAATTACTTATTACTTACTACTTTCTGATAGACGTGCGCTTCGGAATCGACAATTCCGACAATCGTGCAGTCGGTCGGCGTCGAATCACGCTTAAAGGGAAAGCTCGCTTCTTTGCCCCGACACCAGAAAACAAGCTCGCCGACGCCCGCGCCGACCGCGTCGAGCGCGACCTGTGGTTTCCCGGTCGGCTGCAAATCCGCATTCAAAGTCTGCACAATCAAAAACTTACGCCCTTCGAGCGTTTCATTTTTTACGGATGAGACGACCGTTCCGATGACGCGAGCAAGCTGCATTTTTTATTCGGACTCAATATTTACTTCAAAAGAATCAATCACGCCGACGATTGCCGAATCGACCGGGCAATCCTTGTTGCCTTCGGCAAGGCGCGCCGACGAACCGGCAACGACCAGAACTTTTTCGTGAAAGCCCGCGCCGACCGTATCGACCGCGACGATATAACCGCTCTGGTCAGTGCCGTCGAGGTTTATCGGCTTGACGATAAGAAGTTTTTTGCCGTGCAAACGCTCGTCCTTCTGCGTCGATACGACTGTGCCTAAAATTCTAGCTATTATCATTTTTGGTCAGTTGTCCGTTGTCCGTTGTCCGTTGTTAGTTGAATTTAATTTCAGAACTTAATTTATATTCAACCTGCAACGGACAACTGACAAATAACTAAGGACTAATTTATTTCATTACTATCGGCAAAGTTTCATCGACGCTCGAATGCGGGCGCGGGATAACGTGAACCGAGACTAATTCGCCGACACGACGCGCCGCCGCCGCGCCTGCGTCCGTTGCTGCCTTTACAGCCGCGACATCGCCGCGCACGATTGCGGTAACAAAGCCCGCGCCGATTTTTTCGTAACCGACGAGCTGAACGTTGGCGGCTTTGACCATCGCGTCAGCCGCTTCAATCATCGCCACCAGACCTTTACATTCGACCATTCCCAATGCTTCCTGCATTTAGTTTCTCCTAAAATAAGTAAGATAATTAAATAAACTCAAGTTTAACTCAATTTAGCCGCCTGCGACAAAAGCTCAATCAATTCCTCTCGCGTAAAAGCGATTTTCGCGCCGTTCGAAGCAGTGTGAACTTCGCAGGCTACGCCCGCATCTTGCAAATATCCGCACGACTGGCAGCGCGCCGATTCGGTTAAATATCCTGCTTTTTCACGAATATTGATAAGCTTTTCAATCGCGTCTTTCGGCAAATCGTTCGCTCCGCCCAAAGATTTGGCGAGAATCGCGATTTTCGCCGTGTGCTCCAGAGTTTCCAGTCTATCGAACGCCTGCCACAAATCTTCGCCGTAAGCGACCGCGCCGTGATTTGCCATAAGCAGCGCGTTGTGATGCTCGACAAAAGGCTTCATCGATTCGGTCAGTTCATTCGTCGAAGGCGTTCCGTAATCGGTCAGAGGAACACAACCGAGCGTTAAGATAACTTCCGATAAAATCGGCGCGTCGATTGCCAAACCCGCAACCGCAAAAGCAGTTCCGTTCGGCGGATGCGCGTGGCAGACGGCTTTGATGTCGGGACGCATCTTGTAAATCAAAAGGTGCATCGCCAACTCTGAAGAGGCTTTTTTGTCGTTCAAAGCCTTGCCGTCCAAATCCGTAATCGCCAAACCGTCTTCCGTCATACGACCTTTGCAGGTCATCGTCGGCGTCGCCAGAACGCGATTTTTGTCCAGACGAATACTCACATTGCCGTCCGACGAAACGACATAGCTTCGTTCGTAGAGCAATTTCCCGACTTCGATGATGAGTTTTCGCGCTTGAGATTCGTCCATTTATTGAGCCAAAAACTAAACCACAGATTAACATAAGTCGAAAAAATGTTCACTTACATCAATCTGTGGTCTGAATTTTTATGAAAAACCGATTTTAGTTTCGGACTTTATTGCCCTTTAACTACATTTATTTCCTGCTTCATCACCAGTTTTTTTACTTTTGCCGGAAGCGGCGGCGGCGGCGGAACGTCTAAATCTTCGCTGAGATTTTGATTTTCCTTTTCAATTAACTGCTGTTTCAAACGGTTATTTTCATCGCGCAGCTGGCGATTTTCAAATTCCAGTCTCTGGTCGTATTCACGATGCCGGTTAAAGCCGCGTTTTTTGAAATTAAAATTAGGCGCGGCGATGGAAACAAAGAAGCTCGCAATCAGAAGTCCGAATGCAAACGTTAGGAAAAATGGTAAAATTCGCTTTATAAATCCTTTACAACACATACTGCTTAACCCCTTAAAATTAAAAATTATTACTTGCTTTTACGCCTTTCGCCAGCCTTCGGTTTCAGATTTTTTCCATTTGCGGCGGGCTGTGCGAGAAAATACGACAGGCTTTCGAGCGAAATGGTTAAATCGACTGTTTTCAACTTTACGTCGCCTTCGACTCTGAGCGGCGTCGGCGCAAAATTCATCACCGCTTTTATTCCGGCTTTTGTAATCTGCTCAAGAACGCCCTGGGCAAATTGCGCGGGCACGGCGATGACCGCTACATCTATATTATCTTTTTTTACGACATCGGCAAAGCTTTTTATATCAAAAATTTCCACACTCCCGACTTTCTGCCCGATTTTGCTTTTATCGGCGTCAAAAAGCGCGACGACCGAAAAATTCGACTGCGTAAAACCGTAGTAATCCGTCAAAGCCGTTCCAAGTCGTCCGGCGCCGATAATCGCGACGCGATGGTCTTTCGTGAGTCCAAGAATTTTTATGATATGGTCGCGCAGCGTCTCGACGTAATAGCCGACGCCGCGCACGCCGAATTCGCCGAAATACGCCAAATCCTTGCGAATCTGCGCCGAATTCAGGTGAAATTGCTTCGCCAATTTATCGGATGAAACGGTTTTCGCGCCCTCCGCCGCAAGCTCATTCAGACAGCGCAGATAGACACTGAGGCGGTTGGTCGTCAGTTCTGAGATTTTTTCAACCTTCATTTTAGAAAAACGGGGAAAGCCTTTGTAAAGTTTATTTTATTTCTAATTCGCTTTATTAGCAAAGTGAAATTATTCACACGGCGCTTAATTGATGATGAAAATCTTTTTTATCGTTGCCCCGAATCTGAATTTTTATTACAATTTATGTTTCAAGTGTGAAACACATTAGGAGTTTTCTATGTCAATACAGGTAAAAGATGATTTGGTCGCGCTCGGCAAAAAATTCTACGAGGAGAATTTAAAATCGATTCTCGAACCCGCGCATAACGGCGAATTCGTGGCGATTGAACCTGTTTCGGGCAAATATTTTCTGGACGAAGACGAAGTGCGGGTTATGTTGAAAGCGCGCGCCGAAATGCCCGAAAGCAAGTTTTATTTTGCGCGCATCGGTTTTGAACATTCTCATAAAATCGGAGGCTCATGGCTCAGGAAAAGGGTTTCGTAACTGAGAATTTAGAGGCGGTTTTGACAGTTGAACTGTCAAACGGCTCGCATATTGAGTGCATTTTAGATACCGGCTTTAATGGATTTTTATTGTTGCCGCGAAAATTTATTGAAGACAATTTGCTTGATTTAGTAGGTCGTGAGTCTGTCGTGATGGTTGAGCAAAATACGATTGAAATCGATATTGCTGCGGGCGAAATTAACTGGCTTGGCGAAAATGTTCCGGGCAGGATTTTAGTGAGCGAAACCGATGAAGCATTAGTAGGCACTCAAATGTTAGTCGATTCTGTTCTCGAAATCGATTACAAAAATTTAACGGTCAAAATTACAAAATGATTGCATATCTGGCAGGAAAACTTTTAGAAAAACAGGCGAACACGGTCATTGTCGAAACGAACGGCGTCGGCTATGAAGTAACGATTCCGCTTTCGACATTTTACGAAATCGGCGAAATCGGCGACGCAATCGAGCTTCGCATTTACACGCATGTCCGCGAAGACGCGCTCCAGCTTTTCGGCTTTAAGAGCGAGCGCGAAAAACAGCTTTATTTAAAGTTAATCTCGGTTCAGGGCATCGGCGCAAAATCCGGCATCACGATGCTTTCGGGAATGAGCGCGGACGAAATTATCGTTGCCGTTCGGACGGATAATTTAGCGCGCCTGACCTCGATTCCCGGCGTCGGCAGAAAAACCGCCGAGCGAATGGTCATCGAGCTGCGCGATAAATTAAACGATTTGTCTTCGACATCGACTCAGCAGGAACTGACGGCAGCGGCAGGCGGCGCAAATCTTCCGGCTGACGCGGTTTACGAAGACGCGCTTTCGGCACTGACAAATCTCGGTTATCAAAGAAATGCGGCGGAAAAAGCTTTGAAACAGGCTGTTCAGGAAGGAACGGAAATTAGCGTGCAAAAATTGCTCAGAAGAAGTTTGCAGCTTCTGGCAAAGGGTTAATTTTTAAATTGGGAAACGAATATGAGTTTAACTTCATTCATAAGTCAACCTTCGATTAGTAAAACTTTTCGTGACTTTGTTGTTAAACCAGAATTCGTATCTAATAAACCGATTTTAGCCACACCACTAACAAATAATTACAGAATTATTGGAACAGCTTTTGACTATCTTCTTCGTTTCTACATTGAGCATAATAATCCCGATGTTCAAAGCAAACATTGGATTTCAGAAAATAGTGTTCGTATTCTAGAAAGTAAAGGCTCTGATTTATCGAAAATTGCTAAAGAAAGATTTGATGAAGCAAAGAGTAATTATCAACTTTATATTAAAAATGGAGTTTTAACCGAAGACTTAATTGCTGGAACGATTTATTTAGCCTATCTTGATGTAGTCTTTCGAGCAGGTGTAAACAAATTATTGTTGGAAAACCTAAAAGAAGTGGATAAAAAAGATGTTGAAGATTTAAAAAATCTAATTTCTATTGTCCCAGAAAAAAATTTTAAGTCTAAAAAAGCCTGTTACCTAAACCCAACTTTTGGAAGAGCATCTATGCTTGTCGGTGGTGCTGACGCTGACCTTATCATTGACGAAAGAATCATTGATATTAAAACAACAAAAGACTTTCGTCTTAAATCTGAAAGTCTTTACCAGCTTTTAGGCTATTATATTTTACTTTCCCTTGGTGGCGTTAATAAAGAAAACGTTGATTATCTTAATGAAGTTTGTCAGATTAATTCCTTGGGAATTTATTATTCACGACACGGTTTCTTATATGAAATAAGCCTTACCGATTTAATTAGTGAAGAAAATCTTATTAGCCTAACAAAATGGTTTATTGAATCTGCTCGTCCAAACCCTAGCTCAAGATTGTATATTTGTAGTAATTATTTCGGGCAAGCAGCCAAACAAATTGTTGATGAATTAGGTTCAAAGAATAAAAACTAAAACTCTAAATATGTCCGAACATCTGGAAACAATCGATTCGCGAACAGGAACGGCTTTTGACGAAGACAAGCAGTTTGAGCTGTCTCTGCGCCCGACGCGGCTTGCCGAATATATCGGGCAGCCGAAAGCAAAAGACAATCTGCGAATTTTTATGAAAGCCGCGCTTGCGCGCCGCGAAGCGCTCGACCACGTTCTGCTTTTCGGTCCGCCGGGAACCGGAAAAACGACGCTTTCAAACATTATCGCCAACGAAATGGGCGCGGAACTGAAATCGACCGCCGGACCGATTATCGAAAAAGCCGGCGACCTCGCGGCGATTTTGACAAATCTTCAGGAAGGCGACGTGCTTTTTATCGACGAGATTCATCGCTTAAATCCGGCAATCGAAGAAGTTCTCTATCCGGCGATGGAAGACTATAATCTCGATTTGATGATTGGACAAGGCACGGCGGCGCGCTCGATAAAGCTGGAATTACCAAAATTTACGCTCGTCGGCGCGACGACTCGTCCGGGCTTGATAACCGCTCCGCTGCGCGGTCGTTTCGGCATAATTTTCCACCTCGATTTTTATAATATCGAAGATTTGCAGACGATTATTAAACGCTCCGCCGATATTTTGAAAGTTGAAATCGACGAGCAGGGCGCGAATGAAATTGCCAGACGCTCGCGCGGAACTCCGCGAATCGCCAACAGGCTTCTGCGCCGCGTACGCGATTACGCGCAGGTCGATTACGACGGGCGCATAACCGAAGAAGTTGCGATGGACGCGCTCAACCGGATGGAAGTTGACACCTACGGTTTGGACGAAATCGATAGAAAATTGCTCCTGACAATCATCGAAAAATTCGACGGCGGACCTGTCGGCTTGGGAACGATTTCCGCTTCGATTCACGAAGAAAAAGATTCGATTGAAGAAATCATCGAGCCATATCTTATTCAAATCGGCTTCCTCAACCGAACGCCGCGCGGAAGATTAGTTACGCGCCGCGCGTATGAACATTTCGGTCTGGACATACTTTTGAAAACGCAAACACCGAATTTGTTTGAATAAATGTGAATAGCGAACTCGTAAATTGGATTAGCATTGTCGGCAGTTTCTTATCGCTTCTCGGCGTGATAATAGCTCTTATTCAAATTTCCAAAACTCGCCGCGCGGCTGAAGCGGCAAAAGATGCTTCGTTACAAACTCAGAAAGCGATTTCTCGTAATCTTTTGATTTCCGATGTCTCGAATTCAATAAAACATATCGAAGAAACCAGATTATACGTTCGCGGAGAAAATTTCGAATTAGCTTTGGTTCGCGTAAATGATTTTAATTCAAATCTAATTCAAATGCAGAAAGTGTTGGAAGGCTCGACTCAGATTCATCAAATTGATTTTATAAAAATTCATCGAGAGATAAAGAAAATCCGAATTGATTTAAGAAATACTATTGAAGGCAACACTAAAGCGTTAAACCGCGTACGAATTAATAACCAGTTGGATTTTATTTCCGACAACTTGAATAAACTAATTGGTGAAACTAAAATTCTGATTGGGAAGGATAATTAAAATGGACAACCAAAAATTCAATTTAGTTCTTGATAAAATTTTAGAAAGAACAAATCAAGGAAGGCTGGAGTGGGAAACTACCGCTAACCGAAATACTTTTCTTGCAGTTTTGCAGGACAGCGCTATTTCGATTGCTCAAAATTTTGATGATTACGATGGTGATTTGCCCGAATGTGAAATTTATACCTTCGACTTTAGAAACGAAAACGGCGAGATAGTCGAGTCGATTGACGTATATGACGCAGACGAAGAGTTGAATAGTTTTGAAAAGGCGAAAAAAATTTTTGAACTGGCAAAACAACAACAATCATCAAAGACTGACAAAACTTTAGATCATATCCTTGAACAACTTGCGGCTTAAATTTTTTCTTTTGCCCATTTAACTTCTTTAAGACATAATATTTACATTATGTCGAAACAAATCCTGATTCCTTGTCTTTTCGTTTTAATTTTTGCTCTCAACCTTTTCGCTCAGAACAAATTCGAAGGCTACAACATTATTCTCGACGTTCCGACGACGCAGAGAGTAGCCGCCTGCGCCGTTCGATATTCGCCGCCGACGGTGAATGTAACGATTTCCGATTTGAACGCGGCGACGCCGTTGAACGTAACGGCTTGCAACGGTTCGGGGACGACTTTGGCGCGAACGGGTTCGACCGTTTCGATGAAAGCGAGTTCGACCAACCAGAAATGGTGTTTTCAGGGCGAAGATAAAATGTACCGCGTAACATTTGCGGGCGACCAGTTTTCCGGCGCGGTAACATACGACTGGATTGCCACGCCCGATGCAAGAACGCTCGGTTTTTACAACATCAGGGATTTCGGAGCGGTCGGCGACGGGCGGACGGACGACACGATTGCGCTCAAAAGCGCGATGGCTTTTATGGCTGTGCACAACGGCGGAACGCTGACTTTTCCCGAAGGAGATTATATCGTTACCTCGCCGGTTCCTCTGCCGCCGGGCGTCGTCATACAGGGCGCAAACGGGCTTAACACGGGCGCTTCGACCAACAATATTACTCAGAGAAGCACGAGCCGAATCACGCTCAGAGGCTCGAATCAGGCAATTTTTATCATCGGCGAATGCGTCGAAAAAATCGTTATAAAGGATATCGAGCTTTACGCGCAAAGCACGGATAAAACATACGGCGTCGAAGCCGTCGGCGCTTACACTTCGTCGCAGGATTTTTATTTCGAGCGCGTCGCTTTTACCAATTTCTATCGCGGAATTTACGTTCACGGGCTTGACGCGACGGCGCAGCAGTGGCAGTGCGACTACTTCAAAGTCAATCATTGCCGCTTTATCTACAACACCGACACCGGAATTTACGTCAACACGCGCAACTCCGACTGGAAAATCCAGAGCAGCCTGTTTATCAATCCGCCGCGCAATGCACAGCAAAAAGGCGATTCGATGCATTTCGAACACGGCGCGCTCGTTTCGATATACGATACATACGGCGGCGGTTTTCAAACCGCGCGCGGCGGAACTTTTCTCGACATTCTCGATAACTGCAACGTAACAATCGTCGGCTCGCAGACCGAATCGATGACCAATTCGATTGTTTACAACGCCGTCAACAATCCATACGCGGGCGATTTGTCCTACCCGATAACCATCATCAACAGCATTTTCGGCGACCCGATTGTCTTCAACGCCCGCCGCACGTTTGTCTCGACCGGCAATCTTTACGGTCCGAAAACCTTCACCGCCGACGAGCGCCTGCGGGTTTATTCGACCGGCGACCGTTTCTGCTACGACGGCTACACTTTGTCCTGCGAAAATATGACCAAAAACAATTTCGACAAAGCGCAGGTAATCTTCATGACCGGACAGCCCGACGAAGGCAACGTTAAGGGACACCCGACGTTTTTCGGAACGGACGTTCAGTTCGGCGCGGCGGTGCAGATGCCCAGCTTCGCGCAAAACGCTCTGCCGGCGGGCAAACCGAACGGCTCGCTTGTTTACTGCTCGAACTGCAAACGCGCAACGACGCCATGCCAGGCGGGCGGAACAGGCGCGCCCGCGATGGTCGTCAATAATCAATGGAGCTGTTTATAATTGATAATTGATAATTGATAATTTTAAGGAAGTTTTTAATTATCAATTATTATGAAACGAGCAACTATTTTCGTAATTGCGTTACTGCTTATCGCCGCGACAAATGCCTTCGCGCAGACGAAGCTTGAACAGGAATTTATCGAGCGGCACCGGGCGGAAGAGCAAGCCGAGGCGAAACGCGACATTGCCGCGCTCGAACGGATGTTTGCCGAAGATTTCGTCTTTATCGCCGCCAACGGCGCAATTTACGACAAAAAGAAATTTATCGACGAGATAAAAGCCGATACCGGGACGGACGCGCCGCAAAAGCTCGATTACGAAAATTTCAAAGTCCGCACCTACGGCAAGACCGCGATGGTCAATTATGTTCTGGTCGTCAGCAGCAAGGACAAGGACGGAAAAGACACCGTCAGCCGCTACCGGATGAGCGTTTTCTGGCTCAAACAAAAAGGTATGTGGAAAATATCGAATTTTCACTCCACGAGAGTGAGAGGTTAAATTACGAATTACGAATATCGTATAAGCTCTTCAAATCGTAATTCGTAATTGACTAAATGTTTGCTTTTTCAGTGCAAGTATTCGCCGAGTTTTACCATTGTCATCGCGCCGTGAAAATAGTGGTAAACGGTAAGTGGTGAGTGGTAAGTGAAGAATAATTTCTTTCACTTACCACTTACCGTTTTCCACTACTCTTTATTCTTCGACTTCCTCTTCCGGTTCGAGCAGGGACGCGCTCGTTACCAAATCGTCGGCGTTTGTGCGGATGAGCATAACGCCCTGCGCGCTTCTGCCGGTTTTGCGGATTTTATCGACGCTTAAACGAATTAATTTCGCCTGCTGCGTGATAATCATCACTTCCGCGTCGTCGATGACCGGAAATGCCGCGACGACTTTGCCGGTTTTGGCGGTCGTTTTCATATTGATAACGCCTTTGCCGCCGCGTTTTGTCAGGCGATAATTGGCAACCTGCGTCTGTTTGCCGAAGCCCTGTTCCGAGATGGAAAGGATTTTCTCCGTTCCTTCTTTCGAAACGGCGAGAACCGAGACGACAAAATCGCCTTCGCGCAAGTTTACGCCGCGAACGCCGCGAGCGACGCGTCCCATCGGGCGCACGTCCGATTCTTCAAAGCGAATCGCAACGCCGTCGTGCGTGGCGATGAAGATTTGCTTCGTGCCGTCCGTTCGGATTACGTCGAGAAGCTCGTCGCCTTCGTCGATGTTGATGGCGTTGATGCCGTTAACGCGGATATTTTGATAATCCGAGAGCGACGATTTTTTGATGATTCCCTTTTTCGTAACCATCGTCAGGTAAACTTCCTCGGTGAAATCTCTGACGGGCATTACCGCGACGAGTCTTCTTTCGGTCGAAAGCTGGACGAGATTGACGACCGCTTTTCCGCGAGCCGCCGGAGCCGCGTCGGGAATTTCGTGGACTTTTATCTTAAACACCTGCCCGTTGTCGGTAAAAATCATCAGGTATGCGTGCGTCGAAGCGGTAAAAATATGCTCGACGTAATCCTCGTTTTTCGCCGTCGCGCCGAAACGCCCTTTGCCGCCGCGAGCCTGTTTCGAATAGGTCGAAACAGCCGTTCGCTTGATGTATCCGGCTTTCGTTACGGTGATGGCGACTTCTTCGTCGGGAATAAGGTCTTCGATTGTTAATTCAATTCCCGCGTCGATAATCTGCGTTTTACGAGCGTCGCCGAAGTTCTTTTTCACGTCCTGAAGCTCGCCGATAATAACCTGACGGAGAAGCTGTTCGTTTGCTAAGATAGCTTCAAGCTCGCTGATGTGTTTTAAGATTGCTTCGAGTTCGTCGATGATTTTCTGACGTTCCAAAGCCGACAATCTGCGAAGCTGCAAATCAAGAATCGCCTGCGCCTGTATGTCCGTAAATCTCAAGCCGCCGACGACTTTTTCCAACTCCTTCAAAAATCCCGAAAGAGTTTTGTCGGCAGAAACGCCGCGCCAGTTTTTCTGTTCGTGCAGCGTTGTGAAATTTCCGGTCAGCCACGCTTTTGCTTCGTCAATCGAGCGCGAATTGCGAATCAGCGGAATGATATAGTCGAGCGCGTCGATGGCTTTGTTCAAGCCTTCCAAAATATGCGCCCGCGCTTTCGCTTTCCTGAGTTCAAACTCGGTGCGGCGGCGAATGACTTCGCGTCTGAATTCGACAAACGCTTCGAGCATCTGTTTGAGATTCAAAACCTTCGGCTGCCCGTCGATAATCGCGATGCTGATGATGCCGAACGAAGACTGCATCGGCGTCAGTTTATAAAGCTTGTTGAGAACGACCTGCGGAATCGCGTCGCGTTTGAGCTCGACGACGATGCGCATTCCTTCGCGGTTCGATTCGTCGCGGAGTTCCGAGATGCCGTCGAGTTTCTTTTCATGGACAAGCTCGGCAATGCGTTCGATAAGCCGCGCCTTGTTGACCTGATACGGAATTTCCGTAACGACGACGGCATCGCGCTCGCGGTCGCCGCGCCCGATTCTATCGATTCCCGCTTTGGCGCGCATCTGCACGATTCCGCGCCCGGTGCTGTATGCGCGATAAATCTCTTCGCGCCCGTAGATAAAACCGCCGGTCGGAAAATCCGGTCCGGGAACATAGCCGATAAGCTTGTCAATCGAGATTTCCGGGTCTTTGACGAGCGCAATCGTCGCGTCGAGAATTTCCGTCAGATTGTGCGGCGGAATTTTCGTCGCCATTCCGACGGCGATTCCTTCCGAACCGTTGACTAAAAGGTTAGGAAAACGAACCGGCAGAACCGATGGCTCCGACAAAGATTCGTCGTAGTTCGGCGTAAAATCGACCGTTTCCTTTTCGATGTCAGCGAGCATTTCTCCCGTCAGCTTCTGCATTCGCACTTCCGTGTAACGCATCGCCGCCGCGTTGTCGCCGTCAATCGAGCCGAAATTTCCCTGCCCGTCAACCAGCGTGTAGCGAAGCGAAAAATCCTGCGCCATGCGAACGATTGTGTCATAGGCGGCGGTGTCGCCGTGCGGGTGATATTTACCGATTGTGTCGCCGACGACGCGCGCCGACTTTTTATATGGTTTGTTATGCGTGTTGCCGAGTTCGTGCATCGCCCAGAGGACGCGCCGGTGAACAGGTTTCAAACCGTCGCGCACATCGGGCAAAGCGCGCCCGATGATGACGCTCATTGCATAATCGAGATACGAGCGCCGCATCTCGTCTTCTATATTGACTTGATTACGTTCTAAAATTGTTTCCATTATATTTTTATTTTACCGCTATTTTTCCTGATAATTTTTTTACTGCCGAATGAGTTATTTTTTCTAGGTGCGTACAGATACAAAATCTGGAAATTTAACTGTTTTAATCCTATATATATTTTACAGGTAAAACGCCTGTGAAGCAACCTGTAAAACCCTTATAAAATTGCCGTTTCAGACAATTTTTTCTTAGTCTTTTTCATAATTCTCAACTAAATTTTCTGCATTACATTTCGGAGGAATCAAGATGTTGTCAGCTCCAGTAAAAAAACCTGAAGACCGGAGGATTCAGCGCGTCTCGCTCGCGCTTCCGGTTCGTATCGAATCCAAAGTCAACCGCACATACGCGTGGGACGAAGTTACGCGTCTGAACGACGTTTCCGCTTTCGGCGCGGGCTTTAATCTTCGCCGCCCGGTCAAACGCGGTCGGCTCGTTCAAATGACTATTCCTTTGCCGCGCCAGCTTCGCTGCTACGATTATATGGAGCCGCAATACAAGGTCTGGGCGCTGGTTCGTCGATGTATCCCGATAAATAAACATAACGAGAACGAAACTTACGCAATCGGCGTCGCGTTTGTCGGGAAAAATCCGCCGTCGAGCTATATCCACGACCCGGCAAAGCTTTACGACATCACGCAGATTTCGGAACACAATCTCTGGAACATCGTCGAAGCCGAAGAAAAAACCGACGAAAGTGATATACCGAAAGAAAACCGCCGCCACACGCGCTTTCACATTCCGGTCGGAATGGTTCTCGACCTTGTTGACGAAGAAGGAAACACTCTGGGAAGCGAAATGACCGTTTCGGAAAACGTATCGCTCGGCGGCGCGGCAGTTTTCACCTCGCTCGAAGTGGAAATCGGCTCGTTCGTCCGCGTCAAATGCGACCAGTACAACGTCTCAATCATCTCCATCGTGCGCGGCAAACGCATCGGTAAAGACGGCATTACACGCCTCCACGTCGAGTTTATCGACCGCTTTTTCCCGCTCGACGGAATAGATTAAGTGAATAGTGAACAGTGAAAAGTGAACAGTGAAGGAAAATTCTTCAACTATTCACTTTTCACTGTTCACTATTCACTATTATAATCACACCGTGAACTCTTCCGATTCTCAAAAAACTTCGCCCGTTCTTTTTGAAGTATGTCGCTACATTGGGCTGGCTTTAAGCAAAATTTTCTGGCGCATCGAATTTAAAGGCACGGAAAACATTCCGCAAAATTCGACGCGCGGTTTGCTCATCGCGCCCAATCATCAAACTTACGCCGACCCGGTTTGGGTAACTTTGCCCGTTAAGCGCAAGTTTCGATATATGGCTTGGGACGCGGCTTTCGATTGGTTTTTCGTCGGCGGGCTGATGCGACGGCTCGGCGCGTTTCCGGTTAATACGCAGGGCAAGCGCGGCAAGCTCAACGCGCTGAAAAAAGCCGTCAAATTTTTGCGCGAAGGCGAAACGCTGATTATTTTTCCCGAAGGCGAGCGCGAATTTGCGGACGGTAAATTTCTCCCGTTCAAACCCGGCGCGGCGTGGATTGCGCTCGAAGCCGGTGTGCCGATTATGCCCGTAACGATTCGCGGCGGAAACCGTGTCTGGGCGCAGGGAATGAAATATCCGCGGATGGGAAAGGTCGAGATTATTTATCACCCGCCGCTGGAAATCCCGAAACCTGAAAATAAAGCGTACGAAGACGAGCATCTGGAAAAGATTAATCGAAAGCTTATAGAAATTATCGGCAACGCATAGTGGAAACGAAAAACGGAAAATGGAAAATGAAAGAATCTCTTAATATTTTCCATTTTCCATTTTCCGTTAATTCGGCGGTGCGACCTGCGGCGGTTGCTGCTGTCGCTTTTCACGCTCGCGCCGCTGCTGTTCGCGCTGTTGCCGCTGAATCTCCAAAGCCTGTTTTAATTGCTGTCTCTGCGCGGGCGTCATTTTCTGAAAAACGAAAGGCGGAATTTGCTCTTTCTTATTCGGACTGCCCGGCACCGGACGTATCTTAGGCGTATTCCCGACCGTCGTTTCATCTTCATCATCCGCGTCATCCATTTCGTTCAACTCGTTTAATTCCTCGATGGTTATCTGATTTCCGGTTCCCTTAGCCTGCGATTTTGATGTTTCAGCCGTGGTTTTTTCGGTTTGTTTGACTTCCGGCTTCTTCGTTTCTTCTTTCCGGGTTAAATCGGTTGCGCCGTTCGTATTGGCGATTTCGGTTGAAACATTCGCATTCGTTTCCGTTGTATTCGTGTTTGATTCGGAAGCTGTAACAGGATTTACATTCTGCCCTGTATTCGTATTTGCCGGATTACTGCTGCCCGCGCCGAAAATTCCCGGATTAAAAGAATAAAAAATTGCCGCCGCCGCGCATCCCGCCAGAAGCAACGCCACAAAAACCTTCGCGCCGGTTGCCGTTTTGCGTCCCGCGCTTTGCTGCGCCAGCGGCTGAATCCTTGTTGCCTGCGCTTCAAAATCGCCTGTTGTGCGCGGCTTTACAGCCGTTTCCTGCGAAACATTCTCCGCCAGAACTTCCGTTTTTATCGAAGACTGCTGCGGATTCGAATCTCCGAGCACAGCCGTTTTCTGCGTAAAAAGATTCGCCGCAAGCCGTTTATCGGGAACGGTTTTCGCATCTTCAGCAACCGATTCCTGACTTTCCCAGAGCATTGCCCGCATCGCCTGCGCGGAAATCGGGCGCTGATTGGCATTTAAAGCCATTGATTTGTGCAGAACTTCGGCAACCGGCTCGGGAATGTCGGCGTTAATCGTGTTCATCGCCACGAGCGGGTCTTGCTTGTCCGACAAAACATTCATCGCGCGCGTCAGGGCGTCGGCGGGCGGAACGCCGGTCAGAAGATGATAAAGCGTCGCCGAAAGACTGTATAAATCGCTGCGCGGGTCAGTTCCCGTTCCCTGAATTTGTTCTAAAGAAGCGTAATTTCTCGAATAACCGAAAACGCTTTTCGCGGCAGTATTCGATTCGGGACTGGTCAGATTTCCCTTCGCCAGACCGAAATCGAGCAGAATGATTTGCCCGCGCGAGTTTAATTTCAGATTCTGCGGCTTGATATCGCGGTGTATGACAGGCATTTCCTGCGTGTGCAGATATTCGAGCGCGTCGAGAAGCTGGTCAGCCCAATTCAGAACGTCTTTGAGCGGATAAACTTTGCCTTCATGCTCCATCATCTCGGAAAGGTCTTCGCCGTCGATGTATTCCATGACGAGAAACTGACCGTTGCCGTCCACAAAATGGTCGCTGACGCGCGGCAGAGCCGGATGACGCAGACTGTTTAAAAGACGCGCTTCGCGCTCGAACGCTTTACGAAATTTCTCGTCCAGCATCAGCGTTTCTTTTATCGCCACGGTGCTGCCGAAACGCTCGTCCGTCGCCACAAAAACCGCGCCCATTCCGCCCTGCCCGATTTGTTTTTCGACGCGATACCGGTTTTGTAAAATTGTTCCCGCTTCAATCATTTTTTTTACCTTTTGAGGAGTACTGCGAACATTTTACTACATTTTTAGAATCAATTTAATACCACATCTGGTAATAAAGAAAATTAACAGGGATGACAGGATAATCAGGGATAATAAGAAAATTCATTTATTAAATCCCTGTCTATCCTGTCATCCCTGTTAATTTCTTTTCTCTGCATTAAACCCATTCTGAAATAAAAATTGAGGCAGATTTTTAACGTCTGCCTCGATTATTACGAATAAGCGGAGGAATTGTTTACTTATAGCTGCCGGAGCCGACCTTCGGCAGATTGTAAATGTCAGCCAGCGTATTCAGATCGTAGCGAACATTAGCCCAATTTTTCTCGGTCGCCGCGCCGAATTTATAAGTATTCATATTTTGATTAATGTCGGTAGCGATGTTCAGACATTTGCGAACTTCGTCCTTGTTTTCAGCCCACGCGTCGCGGCGGTCAAATTCGCGGGACAATTCATCCGTCGCCGATTCCAAATCTTTCGCTCTCTTCATCAGCCAGTCTTCGCGGCTCGAACCATTTAATTTACTTCTGTCGAGCGACTTATCGTAATTGCCGACAAAATTATCGACGCGGTCTTCGACGCGATTAATAACCGCTTTGACCTGCGCCTTGTTCATCAACTTGTTGCGCGATTCGCGCCTGTTTCGCTGCGCGTTTGCCGCGTCCGCAAAAGACAAAACCAACATCACCGCAAATAAAGCCGTAGCCAAACTAAAAATTTTACTTCTCATTTTTACACTCCTTTTTTTATTATCAAAAAATTATCACTTCCAACGAATTTTTCTTCGCTCGCTATTTCAGACGCGGAAGTTTTTCAAAAAGCCGAAGAAATTTTCAATATTTTCAAGAAAAAATTTTCCTGTAAACTACTAAGCAAAAAAGATTTGTGTCTTACGTCAAGTCTAGTTTCATTGTTCCCAAAACCCAAAATCCAAAATCTAAAATCCAAAATTCAGTTAATCCATCTCTCCGTCATATCGCACCAAATCGCAAGCCCGCGCCAATCGCCGAATTTTTCGTAAAAAGCATCGATTTCCCTGTCCGTGCAAGCCTTTTCGCCGTTATGTTTTTTGTAAAACTGCGAGCGCAGAAACGAATCGAGCGCAAGCCCGTCGTAACGCCCGACGAGTTTTAAAAGATTTTCCGCCGCGTAATCGCCGACGCCTTTGACGGATTTCATTTCCTTTTTCAGCTCTTTTGTCGGCAATTCCGAGTTTAACCAACTTTCGGGATTGATTTTTCCGGCGGCGACTTTCTCAGCCAGTTCCGCAAAATACGACGAGCGATAACCGGCGCGGATTTCGTCGCGGTAAAATTCTTCCCCGAAATTTGCCATCGCTTCGGCGGTCGGGAAAGCTCGTTTTCCGTCCTTTGATTCTTCGCCCAGTTTTTCGACCAGATTCGAGACCATTTTTTTTGTCAGGCTCCACGAACAGTTCGTCGTGCAGATTGTTTTTACCAAATCTTCAAAAACCGTCGGCGAGCGAAGCAGCCTGCCGGCGCGTTTTTCGGCAATCCAGATTAATCTTTTTTCGGACTTCAGATTTTTGTAAAACCCGCTCAAATCGTCGTCCAGCCGCAAAATGTGGCGAATCCGGCTTAAAATGCTCGCTTCCGTTTTCGACGCGATTTTTCCGTCGGAAATTTCTATTTTCAGTTTTCCTTCATCATCGATGATTGTCGCCGAAATTGGGTTTTTTGAATTTTCATCAGTAAAAACATAGCTCAAACGCCAGTTTTCAATGTTTATTTCAAACGGCAAAAGCTCGCTCCAGCCGTGGCTGTAGATTGTCTGCCGGAAGCTGAAAGTTCCGGGTGTTTCGAGAAAAATCGTTTTTGGCATAAAGTTTTTTAAGCTCCTGAAAATCTTTCGTATTTCTTCGACTAAATGAAAAATGGTTACGTCTAAATAAATGTTAGAAGCGATTCTAAAAGATTAATTAAAAAAATGTCTTGTGTTTTTCCGCAAAATCGTATATAAACGAATATGCACAACATTGATTAACGACGTTTTTCCACTCTGTGTCGTTATTAAATTGATTTCAGAACATAAGGTCATAATTTTAGCAAACGAAACCCAAGGAGGGAAGGTTATGTTGAGCAGAAAATTGCGCTTCCTGCTGCAAATTTTAAGCGTGAGTCTGGTCGTGTTTCTGCTGGTGCTTCCGGCATTGGCAGAAGAAGACGCAGACCCGAATTCGCCGACACCGGTTTTAATAAGTGAACCGAATTCGACACGCGCACTGGCGACGGACGCGGACAGAGGCTGGCGCGGCAGTTTGCCGAAACCGCAAAGCGGCGCGTTCGCGTTGAGCCAGAAAGTCGTTCTTTTTGTAACTAATATCGATTTAATGGAAGGTGAAGGCGCAAATGCCTTTCGCGTGTACATCGAAGACGCGCAGGGCAGACAGTATCGCTTTCCGGTTCTGGAAATTCAGAGGGTTAAATCGCAGAATTTAGTTTACGGTGTAACTATCGAACTCAGAGACGAACTCGGTTACTGGACGCCGCCTCTGGAAAACGGCGATGTGCTGGCGCGACTTACGTGGCGCGGTTTAACCAGCAATCGCGTGCGTCTCGGACTCGGCACGACCGGCGGCGACATACAAGACGACGCCGAAGCGCGACCGACTCCGGTTTCGATTGTTACAAGCCAACCCTTCAAAAAAGGTTCAGCGAATACGAATATACAGTCGCGCGTCGGTTATCGATGGTCGGGCGACCGCATCAGATTTCTTGAGCAGGCGACGTTTGGTCCGACGCAGGCGCTCGACGACAGAATCCGCCGCATCGGTTTGAATACGTGGCTCGCCGAGCAATTCGACGCGCCTTATCCTTCGGCAAACAATCCTTACCCGAATGTTCCGATGGCTCCGACAACGCCGGTTAGCACCTGTGATAATAACGCCACTATTCCCGACGTTCCGCCGACGTGCAACCGCGATACATATACGATGTATCTGCCGCAGACTTGGTTTTACAAGGAAGCGCTTTACGGCGCGCCGCAGCTCAGACATCGTGTTTCGTGGGCGCTCAGCCAGATTATCGTCGTTTCCGCCGTTGACACGCAGCAGTCGAGCTGGTTGCTCGCATATCATTTGCAGCTCAGCAACAGCGCCTTCGGCAACTGGCGGCAGATAATGACCGACATCACGCTTAACCCGGCGATGGGCAATTATCTGGATATGTCTATCAGCACGAAAAACAATCCGAACGAAAATTACGCCCGCGAAGTTTTGCAGCTTTTCAATATCGGCTTGTTTATGCTCAACCAGGACGGAACTCTCCAGCTTGACGGCAACAATCAGCCGATTCCGACCTACGACCAGAACACGGTCAATAATTTTACAAAAGTTTTCACCGGCTGGCAGAGATGCGAAAACGCGCCGCCGACCTGTCCGAGTAAAATCGCGGGCGCGCCGAATTACAAAGACCAGTTGGTTTTAAATACCGTTAATCACGACGTTACGGCAAAAACTCTTTTGAGCTATCCGGGTTCGACAACCACTAATATCGCGGCTTGCACGGGCTGCAACGCGGCGGCGATTACGACTTACGGAACCAACGCGATGGCGCAGGCTTTGAGAAATATCTTCGAGCATCCGAACGTCGCGCCATTCGTCAGCAAGCAGCTTATTCAGCAGCTTGTTACAAGCGACCCGACACCGGCATACGTCGGGCGCATCGCGGCGGTGTTTACAGCCAACCGCGAAAATCCGAAGCAGTTGAAGGAAGTCGTCAAAGCGATTTTGCTCGACCCCGAAGCGCGCGGCGACGTGAAAACCGACCCGCGTTACGGCAAATTGCGCGAGCCGGTTCAGTTTACGACCAATCTTTACAGGCATTTCAATGCCGCATCGTTTGACGGTTTATCGCAGAGCGATGGAGATATAGACCGTTATCCGACTTCGATGGGACAGCGCGCCTTTTATTCTCCGACCGTTTTTAACTATTACCCGCCCGATTATATCGTTCCGGGAACGACGATTCTCGGTCCCGAATTTGGAATTTATACGACCGGAACATCAATCGCCCGCGCAAATGTCGTCAACAGCATCGTTTTCAGCCGGATAAGCGTTTCTCAACCGAATACGCCGAACGGAACCGCGATAAATTTCGATTCATGGTCGGCGCTGGCGGCGGCGGATACGACGAGCAATCAGCTTCTGGACGCGCTGAATCAGAAAATGATGCACGGAGCGATGTCGGCGACGATGCGAAGCACGATTATGACGGCGGTTCAAATCGTCCCGTCCACAAATCCGCTTCTCCGGGCGCAGACGGCTATTTATTTAATCGCGACATCGTCGCAGTATCAGGTGCAAAGGTAGTTCTTCGTCCTTTGTCCTTTGTCCTTTGCAGGTTGGCATTAAATTTAGTTCTTGAATTAAATTCAACTTGCAAAGGACGAATGACAAAAGACTAAAAAGGAGATGTTATGAAACAAAATAGACGAGACTTTTTAATCAAATCGGGCTGCGCTCTTGGAATGACGGCGGCGGCGACGCAGTTCAGGCATTTTGGAATGATGAGCGCGATGGCGCAGAAAGTCAGCGACGAATCCGAGTCGGCTGTGCCGAGCGATTACCGCGCCCTTGTCTGCATCTTTATGTCAGGCGGAAACGACAGCAACAACGTGGTCATCCCGAACCATTCGGACGCGAGCCTGAGCAATTACACGACTTATTTCAACGCGCGAAACACGCAGGGATTGGCGCTGGCGCAAAATACGCTTTTGCCCATCAGCGTGCCGCGTATGGGAAATCTGAGCTACGGCTTGCACCCGAATCTGGGAGTTGTCGCGGGCGGAACCAACAACGGCATCCACGAGCTTTGGGGCTTGGGCAAGATGGCGATTGTTACGAACGTCGGAACGCTCGTTCAGCCGACGACCAGAACGCAGTATCAAACTGCCGGTTATCCGAAACCGTACCAGCTTTTTTCGCATTCCGACCAGGTTTCGCAATATCAGGGCGGGCGCAGCGACCAGCAGTCTTTTACCGGCTGGGGCGGTCGGCTTTCCGACCAGAGAAACACGCCCGACAATCCGAACGGGCTGATTCCGATGGTTACGTCCATCAACGGCGCGCAGCTTTTCACATCGGGACAAACGACGCTTCCGATGGCAATCTCGCCTGCGCCGACCGGACTGAATCAGGTTTTGAGTCCCGCGGGCTTTAATACGACCGCACAGTCGCAGGCGCGTCTGGCGGCTTTTCACCAGCTTAGAACGCAGGATTTGAGTTCGGATTTGGTTGCGGCGGCAAGCCACGTTACAGACCAGGCGATTGCCGCGAACGCATCGCTCCAGACGCCTGCGGAAGTAACCGTAACTTTTCCGAACACGACGCTCGGCAACCAGCTCAAACAGGTCGGGCGGCTTATCAAGAAGCACACCGATTTGACCATCAACCGCCAAATCTTTTACTGTCAAATCGGCGGATTCGACACACATGCGAACCAGACGGCGGCAAACGGTCAAACCGGCTTGATGACGCAGCTCAGCCAGGCGATGCGCGCGTTTTATGAAGAAATGGTCGTGCAGGGCTTGGCGGATAAAGTAACGATGTTCACGATGTCCGATTTCGCGCGCACCTTCAATCCGACCGGAACGGGCGGCGCGGTCGGCACAGACCACGCGTGGGCGGGGCATCACTTCGTCGTCGGCGGCGCGATAACGGCAAGCGATTTCTACGGCATCAGCACGTCGAACGGAACGCCTTTCCCAACCCTCGTCGCAAACGGACCTGATGACGCCGACAACGGCACAGGCGCGCGCGGACGCTGGATTCCGACAACCTCGGTCGAGCAATACGCCGCGACTTTATCCCGTTGGTACGGCTTGCCCGACGCGAATCTAATCGATGTCTTCCCGAAAATCGCCAACTTCCCCGTTAACAATCTCGGCTTTATGCAGCCGTGAGAATCAATTACGAATTACGAATTACGAAAGACGAATGGCGGAGAGATAAATTCTACTCCGCCATTTATTTTTGTCCTCAATTCGTAATTTGTAATTCATAATTGACCAATTTCGTGCTACTATTCCGCCGATTTAACCAATTTATCAGCAGGAGTTGTGTCTTAATGCGAAAAGATTCTTCTAAAGAAAAGCAAGTTTGTTTTGTTCATCGAAACTGTGAAGGAGACTTTATTAAAGGAGCTGTTCGAGCTGAGGTTTGCCATCAGTTACCTGCTGATTATAAAGATGATGCGGGTAATTATTATTGCATCTTACATTTTCCAGATGATAATAAGCACAATAATACAAATTTTTTATCGGTCATGCGTCACAAATTAGAACATAACCAACCTTATTTTCAACATGTCTATTTTCCGGGCGGGGGTGTTTTATCGAGAAGAACATTTAAATATGGTGTGAACTTCAACCACGCTATTTTTAGTAGTGACGCTTATTTCAATGATTCTGAATTTAAAGGTAGAAGCACATTTATTAATTCCCACTTTATGGAAAAGGCTGAATTCAGCAGGGTAAAGTTTTCTCAAGAAGTCGATTTTACTTCGGCTGAATTTAATCAGGCTGCCTTTTTTAGTTCTGCGACATTTAATGAAACAGTTTCTTTCAAAGAAGCAATTTTTACTGATGAAGCTTATTTTCGGAATGCAAAATTTCTTAAAAAAACAAACTTTGATAAAGCTCAATTTAATAAAAGAACTGATTTCTATTATGCTTATTTTTCAGAACTTGCCGAATTTAACGCTACAAAATTTCACGAGGAAACTTATTTTACATCTGCAACATTTTCAAAACAGGCGCATTTCTATAATTCGGATTTTTCTAAAAATGTTAGTTTTAGCGGCGCGACTTTCAGTGACAATGTATTTTTCGATGTTGCAGAATTTGCTGACGACGCGAAAGTTTCCTTTGATAAAACAGTATTTGATAAAGCGGTCTGTAGTTTTTTTAAAGCAAAGATAAGCGGATACATACATTTTGTCGGTGGAAATAGAGCCATAATTAATGATGGAAAAGCCTCATTTAAAGAGGGGACGACTATTAAGGAAAGTGAAAAAACAGGCTTTATCGGTAACGAATCCCATTTAGATATGCAACATGCTTATATTGAAAAACCTGAGAGAATAACTTTTTATAATATGCATCTTCAACCGAGTTGGTTTATTCATGTAGATTGTAAAAAGTTTGTTTTTACAAATTGTCTTTGGACAAAATCCGGCATTAAGAAATTGTGGGTTGAATCTGAATTAGAAAGCCTAACAAAACGATGTATTGAATATCCCCATTACTTGCTTGCCAGAAGCTGCTGGCAGTTAGCTGATAATCAGGAAGAAACGAAATATTTCTCAAATGCGTCGCAATTTCGTTTTATGGCGCTTGAATCAAAGAGACTCTATTATAACAAAGGTTTTAAAGTTTGGTCTTTACATTGGTGGTATTGGCTTTCAAGTTTTTACGGAGAATATCCAATTTGGGCATTTATTATTCTTCTAACAATTATCTTCATCTTTGCGGCAATATTTACGGGAGTAAATTTTCAAGTTTGCCCAATTGATAAAACAATTACGGAAAATCCCTGCTTACAGCGTCCACTTGAATTCTGGGAAGCGGTTAGACATAGTTTAGCAACAGCAACTTTTCAAAATGTAGAGTTTCGTAAGCCAGCCTCAGGTTGGGGTGAATTTTGGATTTTTCTCGAAAAAATACTCGCGCCCGTTCAAGCCGCGCTTCTCGCGCTGGCGATTCGCAGAAAATTTATGCGGTAAAAGGGTAAATCAAATAAATTTAATTGAGCATTGCGCCATTGCTGACGCGCGGGCTTCTGTCTTTGAAAATTCCTTCATTTTCCATTTTCCATTTTCCGTTTTACACTTATCTTGATGAACCTGCCGAATTCTCTGACGCTTGCGCGAATTATTATCGTTCCGCTATTGGTGGTCGTACTTTTGACGACTTATGCGGAAGACCTTTTCGGCATCAGCAGTTATTTTCTGGCTATCGGCATTTTTCTTGCCGCCGCGTTTACGGACATTCTCGACGGGCATCTGGCGCGCAGGCGCAATCAGGTTTCGAATCTCGGAAAACTTTTAGACCCGATTGCCGATAAGCTGCTCGTTTCGGCGGCGCTGATTGTGCTGGTCGAAAAACATCTCGCGCCCGCCTGGGCGGTGGTGATGATTCTCGGCAGAGAGTTTATCGTTACGGGTTTGCGCTCGATTGCGGCGACCGAAGGCGTCGTGATTGCGGCGCAGTCGGTCGGGAAAATAAAGATGTGGGCGCAGTGTGTGGCGATTGTCGCGCTGCTCGTTGCGGGCGCGACGGGAAATCCGCCGGTTTCGAATTTCGGCGCGAATATCCCGATGGTTTTCTGGGAAGTCGCCGAAGTTCAGACGGCTTTTTCGCACCTCGCTTCCCTTTCCTTGACGACAAACGACTGGAAGGTTTTCGGCTATCTCGTCGGGCGCGGCGCGCTCTGGGTTTCGGTCATCACCGCTTGCTGGTCGATGTACGATTATTTCAGGTTTTTCTATCTCGAAAATAAAAAGAAGATGTCAGATGCTAGATACTAGATGTCAGTTAAGAAAGAGATTTTCTTCCTAACTGGCATCTAGTATCTAGCATCTGACATCTTCCTAATAATAATCAACCGGCGGGTCGTTCTTGTCGGCGGGCAGACCGTTTTTTGCCGCGCCGCGCAGACCTTCGAGCGGGCTTTTGAAAAATGAGCGGCTGCCTGATGAAGCTGAAATCGGCGTCGCGGTAACTTCGTAATTGCCTTTGAGAAGCTTTGTAATCTTAAAGCGATAACCCACGTCTTCGCCGTCGGCTAAACCGGGCTTGATAAGCTGCATTTCCGCCAGCGTCTTAAAATCGCCGCAGCATTCGCCCTGCCCCGCGGTCGCAATATATGTAGATTGCGCGCCGTCGATGCTTTTCAGGTTAGACAGCGCGATAGATTCATTCGGTATCGCAAACTGCGATTCTGATTGCGATTTCTTCTCGGCTTCTTCCTCTTTATAGTCGTCCTTGAGCAGATTGTCCGACTTTTCAGCCGGTTTGCCGTTCTTTCTGGCGGCGCGAATCTGGTTGTCGTCCGTCGAATAATAAAACGAGCGCGCTCCCGAAGAAGTCGAAGAGGGCGTCGCGGTAATCTCACAGCCGCCGAGCGGATAATTGACTATATTAAAGCGATAACCGTTTTTATCGCCTTTCATCAAACCCGAATCGACCACGTTAGCGGCGGCTAAAGTTTTCAAATCCGCGCAGCTGCCCTTGCCCGCGCCGCGCCTGTAATCGGCTTCGGCAGTGGCTAAACTATTAATGACGGAAACCGCGCTTGCTTCATTCGCCGCGTTTCGCGCCGCCATCAGATTCGGAATCGCAATCGCCAGAACAATCGGGATAAAAAGCGTTATCATCGCGCTCGTTACCACGCCGGCGATGGCAAAGCCTTTTCCGCCGTATTGATTCGGCTTATTTTTTATCTTGACCAGCGCGATGATTCCGAAAATCAAACCGATTGGCGCAAGCAAAATTCCGACCAGAAACATCGCCGTAACGATTCCCATAATACCCAAAATCATCGAGGTAACGGCTAAACCTATTTTCGGATTAGACGGCACTGCGAAATTTTGCCGGAAGCTCGGCTGCTGGTAATAATTCTGCCCGTAATCCTGATTGTACTGGTAATTTTGACCGTAGCTTTGATGCGGCGGCTGGTTTTGGTTGAAGTTCTGGTTATACTGTTGATTCTGCCCGTAATCCTGATGCGACTCCTGATTATTCGCCCGGTTCGGCGGAGGACTGCCGAAAGCGGGCTTGTCAAAATTAGGCGGGTAATGCGTTTCGACCGGCAACTGCTCGACAAATGTATTTTGAACCGGCGCGGCTTCGATGAATGTTGCGTCGGCAGCCGCGAACGTTTCGACAGCTACGGACGTTTCAGCCGTTTGAAAAAAACAGGCGCAACGCTTACAGTTTAGCGCCGTCGCCCAGTTCACCATGTTGCATTCAGGGCATCTGACTGTATTCATAATCTTCAATTACGAATTACGAATTACGAAAGACGAATCAGAAGAAAGTTTTCTCGAAAGACCGATTTGAAGAAGCCTTTCCTTCATTCGTAATTCGCAATTCGTAATTCGTAATTTATCTTATTGCAGCTCGACCATATCGCCGGTGTGGATTTCCTGCCGCGTGCGGACGATGATGGCTGTCGCGGTTCTTTCTTTAACGTTGAGAATAACCAGCTCGCCGACGACTTTTCGCAGATTGTTCGGACGATTTTCTTTGGCTTTTTCTATGTCTACGATTTGTCCGTCAGCTTCGTCGCCCGATTTGCGCGTGGACTGGTTGGAATATGTTCCGCCTTTAAATTCCGAGCTTTGAAAGCCGCGGTTGCGGGCGGCGGCGATTTCGTCTTCATCCGAGATAAACAAACCGCCTTTGCCGAGCGGGCGAAATATCGTGAAATAATCGCCGACTTTGACGTTGTCTTCCGCGCCCAAATCGATATAGACGATTTGTTCGCTTCCGAGCGCTTCCCGTCCGTCTCGCGCCAAAACGATTCTGCCCGTAATTTTGCCGGAATAATCGGCAAAAAGGTCCAGAGCCGGTCTTTGCATAAACGTCGGACTGGTGCGCTGCGGAATCGGCTGAAGCAAATCGCCGAGCAAAAAGTTGTCGCAGGACGTAGCAACGCGCGCAACCGAAACGTCCGCTTTTACGCTGACAACTTCGACCGCGCCGACTTCCTGCACTAAAATTCCGAGATTTCCTTTTTTAGAAAATTCAGACTTAAATCTCGCGCGCGGGCGAATAACGGCGAACATATCGCCGACCTTAACGCCTTTGCTTGCGCCGATGCTGATGTAAATATAGTTGTTCTGCGAATAAACAAACTGTTCCTGCTCATTTTCCGCACCGACAATCTCAAGTTTGGTATCGACCTTTGACGGCGAAATATACCCGGCGCAATACAGATTATTTCCCGCCGCCACCGGTATTTTCCTTTTGTCCTGACTCAAAATCATCGTCGACGTTTGGCTTTGCGCCGAAACGACTCCGGCAAAACCGAGCAGAATTAAAAAAATCGCTCCAAAGCCTTTTTTGTATAAATTATGAAAACTCACGCGTTGTTCTCCTTTTTTCCTGTTTTCCTGATTGTTTTGAAAATATTTTCTTTTGAAGTTAAAAGAAAGAGGAATATCTGAATTCTGCCCGCCGGAGCGGACATATACTTATCGTAACCTTTTGATTAAACAATCGTCAACATATATTTTTATGTTAAACCTGAAATTCAAATTTAATCTGACCACTTGCAGAAAGCGCGTCGATTTTGTAGTATTTTCGCTTGCGCCTGTTATCAAAAAGACGGGCGCGATTAGCCGGTGTAGCTCAGTTGGTAGAGCAGTTGATTTGTAATCATCAGGTCGGCGGTTCAAATCCGTTCACCGGCTCCATAAAATCAATAGTTTAGGGCATCTTTTGGATGCCCTTTTCTTTTTTGGTGTGTCAATGGTGTGTCAAATCTTGCGCGGCGTTCCACTCTTGCGATATAACATTGCTTCAAGCTTATTAGATGCACTTTCCTGCATTCCGGGCAAAACATGGCTATAAGTATCGAGAGTCATCTTTCCGCTTGAATGTCCAAGCCGCTCAGAAACAATTTTTGGATTTTCTTCGCTTACCATTAATAAGGTCGCACAAGTATGGCGTAAAGAATATAAAACAAAGCCTAACTTATCGAGTCCGGCAGCGAAAATATTCAGTCTCAAATAATTTATTCTCAATTGTTTCAAATTATACTTTTTTCCTCACGTCCTAAAGTTCAAATAAGCAATAGTAAACTTGCCGGAATTTTCAGCGAGATTTTTTATTCACCGGCAATTGCTTTCGCAGCTCTTCGATTTCCTTAATTTCGCGGGTGTAGAGTTGAAATTCCTTGCCTGATTCCGGGTCGAAGCCGGGCGTGTAGCTCCAGACTCTACCTTGCGGCGTGTCGGCAAAATAGCAGAGCGGTTTACCACTCCGGCGGTCGAAGCAGATGCGACTGCCGAGCGTATAGACCGAAAGACACATCAATGCCTGAATGCCAATCATCACGCCGATGCCCCAAGCGCGTTTTTTCCCCAGAAGGATATACCAAGCCAGAGTCGGCGTCAGAATTGTAAAAACTGAAACAAAAACGGTGGCGAAAAGTCCTGCAAGATAATAGTCGAAGCCGAGCCGAACGGTTATCCAATTTTCGACGACCGTATAAATCCAATAGATAAAACCAAACTGCAAAAACGCGAGAAAACCGAACAAAGCCAAAACCATCGTCAGCCCGATAAGAATGATACGACCGACGCGAAGTTTCAGATTACGAACAAATGTCAAAATCGCTTCCGCAAGCGCTCCAAATGAAAAAGGCTTATCAAATCTCATATTGATAAGCCTAAAACTAATTATAGTCTGTATTATCTACAGCAAACTTGCCAAAAATGTAATGCACTCTAACGTGCGACCCTTATTACGACTTTATGGCGTGACAAAAGCATGAAAATTTGGAGTAAAGTTTCAATGCACTCTAACGTGCGACCTTCATTCCGACAGCCCCATTTTGTAACCTGTTGAAATAAGGTATTTTATCGTCTCTAAAAAATACGCGTTTAACACACTCTTTGTCCCGATTCTCTATTTTTACCATATATATTCCGTTAAGTCCAATAAATTCAACGGGTGCGAACCTCTCGCCCTCATTTTTCGCCTTAACCTTTTCTGTCTCAGATATTTAACCGTCAAATTCCGCTCAAAACCGAAAATTGTTAAACAGGTTCGCGGAAAACTTTTGAACTTCCGCTTTCCGAGCCGCCGCCGTCATAAACCGTAGCATTTCAACAAATACAGTTGATTAGCAAGATTGATAAATCCGTGATTCGGCAAGTGCGAACCATAAATCGCAATATATTGTATGGCAGTTTCCTCTATCTCCACAATATTTTGTAGTCATCTGGCTAATTTTTTTACGAGCAAAAATAAGTAAAATTTACAACCTCAAAAATTTCCGCGTTCCCGTCTGTCAAATATCACACTATCTTAAACTGTCCGAGTCCGAACGTCGTCTTGCTTCCGACGTGCAGAACCTCTCCCGCCGCCAGCAGCGGCAGAAACATCTTCAGATTTTTTCCTTCAAACGTCATCTCGCCCAAAACGCCCGTCTGCCTTTCCTTTTTCCCACGCCTGTTTGAATAAAACTCGAAGTCGTGCCGCCAGAGATTTTCGCCGCTAATTTCAATTCTGCGGCTCTCGTCGAGAAATCCGCTTTCGTCAAAATCGAAAGCTCCGTCCGCAAAATGTCCGAACATATTTTTCAAACGTCCGAACAGAAACTTTACGAGATGAAAAAACTGCGGCTTTTCCACCAGCTTTTGCTCTTCGCGCAGCCAAACCGGCATTAAAAATCTGAGCTTCAGACTGTCTCCAACCTTCAAATTCGCCAGACGCTTTTCGCAAAATTCGGCAAGATTCGTTCGAGCCTGCCCGTCATCCGAAATTCGTTCGCTCTCTGCTGTATAAATCGCTTTGCCTGCATCCGATACCTCCTCCAGATAAAACGACGCACGCGGCATTCCCAATCCTTTTCGCGCCATCCGGCTGACCGCCGCAATGATATACGGCAGGCGCTTGTTGGCGTCAGCGCCGAAAATCGTCATCCCAAAAGGCAGGCTTGAACCTTTGTTAATCCGCATTTTGAGCGAATCTTCAAGCGAAAGCTTCGGATTAAGCGGCGGAATCGGAATCTGAAAAGTAAACGGACGCGGCGCGTTTTTCTGCGCCTGCGGTTCAAAAAACCCGGTGTAATGACACGCTCTGTTAAGCAGACAAATTTCGCATTTCCTGTGCGCAGCCGTACATGAAACATCCTTCAAAGCCCCGCCAAAAGCCCCGCGCAATGTCGAACCCAAAATGGGAAAACAAATCGTATCCTCCCGTGCCACCAACTGAAATTCATATTCGGCAAGCGGCAATTTGTAAAAATGTTTAAGCATTGATTCCAAAAGCGCAAAAGTTTAAGGCTTCGAATTCAGCGCCACAATATCATAGCTTTTAACGTCCTGTTTTTTTGTGGTCGAAAATCGGAAAACCTTCGTCTTCATCTATATTCGGCAAAATATGTTGTTCCCCATTTTTGTTATTTTCAACAAACCATTCGTAAGCCAAACCCTCAGAATGCGGCGGAATTCGTGTTGGTTTGGAAATTAGTTCTTCATTATTTGAACCAATCCAAATTTTGTTTGTTCTATCTCTGTCCATTTTAAAACGTCTTGCCCTCGGATAATGTATCGGCAGTTCATCGTTAAAGCCTTTGCAGGCAATTTTGAACGCTTTGAGAATGTTTTGATAATTTGCTGCTTCGACCGCTTTTTCAAATTTTAATTTACATTCTTCCGGCGTTTTAGATTGTGTTCGGGAATTATCAAGTGAACTGTAAAACCCTTTCAAATCTTCGCCGCTTGTAATTTCCGCCGTTCCTAACTCTAGTCCAACGCTTCCAAAACCGAGAGGTTTTCCGCCGCCGAAACGATGAAAATGGTTTTCGGGCAATTGCAAGAGCCAAATCAATGCTCCGAGTTCAACTTCAGAAAGATTCGTAAAGTGAATGTCAAATTCGAATTTTGTCTGCGGTTCTACCCAACCTTGAATTGAACGATTTTGGCTGTCACGCTGTTCTTGTCCGTCTTTTTGCGGACGGCGATATTCTTTGAAAAACTTTTGATTTGATGTTGTCAAGTTTGCATCCGTCGGATTTTGCCAGTAATCTTTCGGTAAATCCGCGTGATGCGGATAAACCTTGCGACCACGCAGCCCACGCCCATCTTGATAACCTGCATCTTCATTGTTTCTTTTTTTATCAGAAGGTTGAGCTTCACCGTTTTGAGTTTCAGCGACATAAAATCGTCCTTGCTGTGGTTTCGGTTGTCCGAGAATATTTATTGGAAGCAAATCGCCAAAATACTGAATCGCCTTGTTTTTATCAGTCATGCAATTAACAGAGCCGAAACGAATTTGCCCGCGATAATTACCATTTTTCTTAACGCCGTCTCCAACCCAACCGAAAATTCTATCGGCGGGCGAAAGGTCATTGATGACGGCGGCTGGCTTCAAACTTTTATCAAGCAGAGAATCGGGCGATTTTTTATGCAACCGACGCGAAATCATTACCGGGTACAACTCTAAAACTTCAAAATCCGAACCATTCCATTTTACGCGAGCATAGCAAAGCGTTCCATCTTTTAACTCTTCGGCAATTATATCAGCCTTTTCTGATGTTTCTTCCTTAGTCGTTCGTTGAATTTGCCTTGACCATTCAAGTGAATACTCACCTCTTCCTTTGCCATCCTTTGGTGGCGAGTCAAAATCACTCTCATGTTGCTTTCGATAATTTTTAATTAGGATATTCCATGAATCGGTATGTTTGTTCTCCAGTTTTATTCTGGTCGTTGAGTTAAAGAAAAATCGTTCATCATGTTTATTCGCCATATTTTTGCCCGTGTTGCAAATAAAACCTTCAACTTTTTCACAAGACTCGTGAGGCGCAACTCCAAGCTGATTTTCTCGATAAGATAATTTTATTACTCTATAAAAAGTAAATCTTTCCTTTTTGGAATCATCAAATTCAATCCAAGCCCAAGCCTTTCTGCCATGTTTTGGAAAGTTGCTTTCATCATCTCTCGGAACAACGGCATAATCTGAATATGCGAATACTTGTTTTCTACCAACAACCCTGAATGCTCTTGTTTTAAAGGTTTCTATCCAAGCAGCAAATTGTGCTTGTCTTATAGGCTGTCCATTTTCTTTGTAGCTTGTAATTTTGGTTCCACCATCTGTTTCTTCAATTACAGATTTCCCTGTGTAAAGAACGATTTCTTCATTTCCCTTTTCACCTTCAATTCTTGCAGGAACAGCAAATAAGCCTTCACCTACCTCCCCCCGAAAAGCTAATCGGCTTTTGTGTTTCGTAAAAACCGAAAGCCTCGAATTTGTAACGGCTTCGTAGGCGGAGCGCAGCATTCCTTTGACGGCAGTTGGATTGATGAAGGGGTTCCCGTCTGCACCGACGCGCACAGGATAGCTTTTGTGTTCTTTAACGTTTCTGTCTTTGTCGTTTGTATAAGTCATTCGCGCTGTATCGGGCAAAAGTAGCGGCGTTTCAACGCGCATTTTGACGGTTAGTTTTCCGCTAAATTTATCCGAAACATAACGGTCGTGTCCACTTGGTTCGCGGTCACCCAATTCGTTTGTTTTTCCGTGAATATGATTTCGCGGAATTGCGGGAACGAAATTATACGGATTGTGAAAATCACCTTTCATCGTTTGAACTGATTTTTGCCGTTGATTTTGCGGAGATGGATTTCTCGGCGCGTGATTGGGTCGAGCGATTTGTGGTTGCGGCGCAAAAGATTCGCCTTCAACATAAATTTTGGTTGGGCGACCGTCAGAACCCGTATCTACTTTTACCTTTATTGTTTCTTCCTTACTTTCTTTGATTTGGGGCGAAATAATATCGGGCGATGGAATAAGATTCATTTTCCCGCCTTTTGCCGTTGTAAATTCCAAAAATCTTTGTCCCTTTTTATTAAAGCTAATTGTTCCTTCCAACTTTTCAGCCATTATTTTACCTCCGAAATTCCCGTCAATCTTTCTTCAAAAACCGCGACGTTTCCGTCGGCAAATTCTTTCAGATATTCTTTTGCTTCAAAACAAGCCCGCGAAGTCGTTTTGATTGGAACGTAGAATTTGCCGATTCGCGCTTCGGCGAGTTCCGTCCAATTTTCGTCGGCTTGATTGCTTGGCGAAATTTCGCCCCAAAGCAGATAATTTTGTTTAATTGTTTCGACACAATTTTCCGTCGTCTGGGTTCTACCGAAAAACGGAAATTCTTTTTTAGATAAAACTGCCGCCGCACCGCAGCCATCTGTTTCATTGAGCCAGCGCAGTTCGGCAACATCGTTAAAAATTCGCGCTTCAAAAATTTTGTTCAAAGCAACTTCGTTTGCCTTTGCCGTAAAATTACCCTGTTCGTCAACCAGAGATAATAAACAATCGCCCGGAGAATAAAGAACGGCGAAAGTTTTTGGTAACGATTCTCCGAAAACTTTAATAAATTCCGCAACCGATTCGGATAAAGTTTTTCCGTCCGCTCTGTTCGTATTCAGTTTTATGTTTGTTAATTCGTTTTCCACCATTCTTTGCCTCCTAATTTTTTCAAGTCATCGCTTGCGGTAAATTTGCCGTTTTCCATTTTGATTAAAACATCACCGTCTAAACCAATTTCTTTAAGATTTTTGCCTTTTAACTCAATGCTTTCTACTTCAATTTCGCCCATTCCGCGATTTGTCGCAAAACCTAAAGGCAAGCGATTTTCGGCTAAATCTCTCAACACTAATAAAAGAAGCATCAGGCATTTATGCCATTCGGCTTTCTCAATTTGTCTGTCCTCATTTTGAATTCGTGAAAAATCGAGCGAAATTTGCATTTTGTCCCAACTGATTTTGGTCGGAGCTAAGACCGAATACAATGCGCCGTCCGCCGCGCCGCCAGTGAATCGGTCAATCGCGTTGTGATGTTCGACGGCAAACGACGCGATTTCTTTATCAATTTCCGCGCCGGTTTTGTCTTTCGGTTTGTGTTTGATTTTTTTCAATGCCTGCCAAAGCGGTTGCTGTCCGAAGGAAACTTCCGTTTCTTTATTATTTTCGATATTGGTAACGGTAGTTTTCGCGGTCGTTATTTCGTTCCAAATTTCCTTGTCGAAGGGTTTTTCGGCAAAACAATCGTCAATCGACAAAGCTCCGAGCCGACCTTTTTTAATCCTTTTCTCGATGCCATTTTTATCTTCACCGCTGTCAGCTTTCGCGCCGAAAATTTCGTCAACCAAAGGAATTTTGTTTATTTGGTCGTGAAAGTTCGGATTATCTTTTGTGCGAAATCTCTCGCCTTTATCTTCGCAATCGAGTAAAGTTCGCATAATGCGTTCGGCTTGGCTGCGGATGGAGCCTTTTATCGAGCTTCCGGGCAGCACGAGCGCAAGTTCGCCGCCGTCTTTTTGCGACGTGAGAGGCAGCATATCAACGCCGATTCCTTCAAAACCGGCTTTGACCATCAAGGGCTGAACGGGCGACCAGTCAATCGTGATTTCAAGCCGCGCATTTGAATCGGGTTTTGTTGTTTTGTCAGCTTTTATCAATCTTTCGATTTCGGCTTTTGTGTCAATATTCTCCGTCGTTTCATTTTCCGTTTCAATTTTTCTTTTGAGAGCAGAAATAATTTTGTCGAAGCCAAGCAAACTTTCGTCGCTTACTTGTTTTGTCAGCGACAACCGCAACTTGCCGAGTCCGCGTGTGCGCGAACCGCCGAAACGAATCTCGCCGTTTTGCAGGGCTTCGAGCAGATGTCCGAAAATAGCTTTGATTTGGTTTGCATTCCGGTTTTCGCCAATCTCAACCGTCATTTTGAAATCTAATTTCGAGCCTTTCGGCAAAATCTCGCGGTCGTATTTTGCGCCGTCTGCCGCCGTGCCGTAAAAGCGGTCAATGCCAACGCCATCGCGGATTTCGGTCAAAACATCTTTTGCGTTTTCGATGGTCGCGTCTTCAACTAGAACAAAACTTGCGTGGCTTTCATCTTTTTTCGTTCCGGCTATTTGAGAGTTTTTCTCTTGAAATCCCCAAATATCTTCCGTCAATTTTCTGCCGAAACTTCTCTCGCACCACGCTCGCAAAACTCCCGTAATGCTCGTGCCTGGAACATAAAATTCGCCTTTGCCGTTGATGGCAAGAGCCATATCGGAATCCGCATTGCCGCCAATTCCACCGACGTGAAGCGGCGTTTCCGCCGTGAGTTTCCCATTGATTCTTAATCGTGAATATATCAGTCTAGCCATTTGCCGCCTCCTTTTTCCATTCCATTTTTTCAAGGTCGCGTTTGTGCGCGTGTTGGCAAGCGAAGAACAATGCTCGAATCGCCTCCGCCCAAAGATTTTCGTCTTCTTCTAAGTTTTGTCTAGTTATAGATTTAAGTTTTTGCCAAGTAGTTTTTTCGTCAATTTTCGCCTCACGCAAAACTCTCCAAATTTCACTTTTTTCTCCAACCAAATTCTTAATTTTTTGTAGTTTCTCAATGGCTTTGTTTTTGTCTTTATGCCATTTTTCAAGGCGATTTGAAGTTTTCTCCAAATGCTCAAGCCAAGATTTGACAAGCTCGACACTACTTTTATTCTGCAAACGACTTATTACGGAGCGAAGTCCGCCGATTTGACTCATCGGCGGGATTGATTTTTTCTCGCCGTTTTCTACTTTAATCTCAAAGCCGAAAATCTTTTCGCGGCAATCTTCATTTGCCGCAATTTTCAAAACTGCGACTTTCAATTCTTCGCGCCACGCCGTTAATTCGATTTGTCTGGAAAAATCGTCGTCAAGTTTTCCGGCATCTTTCGATTTTTCAGCTTCGGTTAGTTTTCCTTTTTGCCAAGCGGGTTTTGAAACTTTCAAAATTGGCGGATTGAAAACAACTTGTCCGTAACCTTCGCCGCGTCTTTCGCCGATTCCGTTTGCTTCGATTTCTTTGACTTTTGTCAAATCTATTTTGTTTTCAGTTTCAAAAACGACCACCGAACCGGCTGCCATTGTCGTCAAAGTTGGGCGCGGAAAGCCCCAACTCACTTGCCAAGATTCGATGCGACGAACTTGGATAATTGACGAAATCAAACCTGTTTCAGGTTTTGCTTCGGTCAATTTTACACCTAATTTATCGCCTAACTTTTTCGCCAAATCTTCAACCAAATTCGTCTGCCGCAAGTTGTCGTTGCGAAGCAAAATGTCCGACGCGAGATAAACGACCAATCCTTGCGGTTTAGAATTCGCAGCTGATTGAGCTTCGAAACTTTCCGATTTCCCGACAATTTCAAAATCCGCCAAACCGTAATCATCCTTTTTAGAAGTTCCGAGCCGGACGGATTCTTTCGGTTTCCCAAAATCTTCATCCTTCAAATTCAAATACTTTTTCCAACGAATCTCGCCAAGCAAAACTGTTCCGGCTTTGATTGCTTCACGCGAAAAAACGCCCCCGACATTTTCCGTCGGACGCTGAAACTTATCGTCAACCGTGTTGTGAATCAAAAGCGTCTGCGGCGTTTCGGCAATCGAGAGCGTGTTTGAATTTATTTCCGAAATGAAACCTTCGCGGATTGGTTTGGTTTGAAACTTTTCTTCTAAAGGCTCAAGCAAACGATTATAAATTTCTTCCTTATCTCTCTCTTTTTGCTTCATTTTTTCTTTCGCAAAAACTTTCGGAATCGGAAAGCCGCGCTTTTTATCAATTTCAACAGTTGCGAACGAAACTTGAAAGTCGCCGTTGGCAACTGCGGAACGAACTTCTTTTTTATTCAAACCATTTGTAACGTGCGGTAAAAGATAAGTTCCCGGAATAAAATCGAGCGATTCGGAAACGTTGCCCAAAACCGCCGTTACAATCGAAACCGGCGTTTGCAAAGTTAAACGATATTCGAGCGTTCGCCATTCGGTCGAATCATTAGCTTTTTCCAAATCAATATCGTTTGAGGTTTTATTAACTGCCGGAACTTCGGGCGCGTCTTTATCTGCAAAAGTTTGAAGATGTTCGATTGCTTTATCTTTTGTCATTAAACCTTTGACTACAAACTTGCATTTTCCCGCGCCGCGCCGACGTTTTCCGCCGATTCTTTCAATCAATTCGCCGCTCAAAGCAAGTAATGCTTGCGCTGTTTCGTTGTCGGTTCGCGCATCAAACGCCGCTTCCAGAATTGTTCCGCATCTGCCCATTTCTTCAAAACGCAGATGATTTTCCTTCGCCGTTCCGCTCTGGTTGTCAATCTCAATTCCGGCTTTGATAAAAGTTAATGCTTGTTTGAATTTTTTTCCGTCTTCATCAGTACCGATTGCAGCCCGCAAATCTTCGGAAATTCGCGCCGGTCGCAGAGTTAGAATTGATTGAAAAGGAGTGATTGTCGGGTCTGCGCCTTTTTCAGCAGGTTGATTTCCGAAAATCGCAACAACCCATTTTTGCCAACGCTTATTATTTTCGTCTCCGTCGTCCAAACCGAGCGTCAAGGTTTCCATCGCATCGCGCCAGATGCCGTTTAAAGTTTTAGCCGGAACAGCCGGAAAACCGTCCGCATCGCGGAAAATCAATTTATCCGTGCTTCCCGGAATTCCTGTGCCGGTGCCGACGTGCCAATCCGATTCAAATATCAAAACAATTTGTCCATGTGAGTTACCGCTCATTTTCACCTCCGTTTTCAAACCCTTTCCAAAATTCGGCGATTTCCATTGCGTCGAGAAAATGTGTCAATTTATGTTTTCCGTCAGCGCCATCTTCTTCAAAAAACAGCGTTTCCTTTTCAACATACAATTTCTTGAAAGGCTCATCTTTCTTTTCAGTATTGTCGTAACGATGAGTAATAGTTTTAGCAAATGCATCGGCTTCGGCAGTTCCCAAATGCAGCCTTTCGCGGAGCGTATGAAGCTGTGAATTCGGTAATTTACGTTTGCCGTCTTCTTCTTGCCGCATTGTTTCAACTCGAATCGAAAGTTTGTTAAAATGATGATTATCAACCCAAACTTTGGCTAATTCTCTTTCTTCTTCGCTTAATTTTTCGATTATTTTTTCCGGCTCATCTGAAACGATGTAAGGTCTGGCAACTTTGAAGTGTTTGAGTTTCCCGCGAATTTCCGCTAAATCAACGCTGCCCAAATCATACAAAACGTGATAGTCAAGCGCGGAAAGCGCCACCGAAACTTCTTTTGATTTCTTCGCCGACTGCAAAAGCTGTTCTGCTAAACGATAAGCCTGATGAAACGGATAATGAGGTTTGATAATCGCAATTCCGGCGCAAATTCCAAGCGAAATACCGTTAGGAAAAATATCTTGGATTTTCGGATTTTTAGTTTCTTCAACAAATTTATTTAGAAAATCTTTGGTAAATTTGATGGCATATTGTCCATCGCAAATTATCGTCAAATCATCGCCTCCCAAAACCAGAGGAATTGCCGGAACTTCGATTGAGTCTTTGTCTTTATCTTTTCGATTCGCACGATATGCGGTTTGTAAATTTTTCAAAGCGAAAGCAGTTGCCTTTATCGTGCATTCATCGAGTCCAAGCGAGAATTTGCGGTATTTTTCACGATATTCGTTTCCATCTTCTGCTTTAATGTGTTGCTGAAAATCAAGGAAAATCTGTCCTAAACCGTTTCCGTCGGAGTGAATAACGGCGAGCCAATTTGTTTCTTTGAAATGTTTTTCCAAAGCATTTATATTATCGGCGAAATGTAAATCCGTTTCGTGTGTTTTAACTGAATTTTCAAGCCTAGTCTTACCTTTCTTTAAATTTTCCTGCTTGGTAATTGAAACAATAGAATGCGGCTTTTCTGCTTCTTTTCCCTTTACCGATTCGTGAATATATAGTTTTTCGGCAGGCAAATTGCTCGAATTACATTCTGCGACAAAAGGCAGACGCTGAAAGCGTTGAAGGTTACTCGGAATTTGATAGCGGATTTCTTCAAGTTTTTTGTGAACATCGCCAACTGCTTCGTGCAATCTGTCTGCTTCGTCGGATTCATCGACTTTTTCACAATCTTTCACTTTACAAATTGCGCCGTGAACGGTTAATCCGGGGATAGTTTCAAGTGCGGCTTGAGTTACTTTTCTAACAATTTCTTTTGCTTTATCAAAGGTTTTTGTCAAAATTAGTGCTTTTCCCGAAGTTGCCATAACAATCTCGACGCCATCATCATTTTGCGTTTCAATCGGCGGATTTTGAGTGGAATTAAACAAAAAACTTATTAATTTTTTACCATCTTTGTCATCTTTGACGATGTCATATTTGCCGATTGCTTTCATCACAGCTTTTGTGCCGATTTGATAGGTCAATTCGGATGCGCCGACGTTTTCGCGTAGTTTGTTGGTTGAAAATATATATCGTTGATTACCTGATGTTTCGAGCAGAACGAGATATTTCATATTTTTCTTCGCCTTTGAGAAATTTTATAGGGTGAAATCAATAACATTTATTTCGGCAAGTTTGCTGTCAGTTGGAAACCTCAAATACAGACGGAAGAAATTACTGACAGTTTCTTTAAAAGTTTGGTTAAATTGTCTTGAACGAATTTAAGATATACAAATTTTTCAGTAAAAGCAATTTTTTTATTGTAGAGATAGTATTTTATTTCTATTTGATTACGTTGACTAATAATTCTAGAAATAAAGGCATTTAAGCATAAACTAACAAAGAGAATGCTTGATGATGAAAAATTCCAGCAAAAACACAATCTGATAAAAGTAATAGACGAGATAAATCAAAAATTCGGCAGATATACCGTCAGATTTGCAAGCGTAAAAACCGAAGGCAATTGGAAAATGAAACAACCAAGAAAAAATCAAAGTAATACGACAGATTGGAATGAATTAATCACGGTAATGTAAAAACTTTGGTGTGTCAATGGTGTGTCAAATGTAATAAACCTATCAATACTTACACAAATTCACTTAAACTCGTAATAACTGTAAGCTAAGTTATTTCAATGTTTAGTAAACTTATCGAAACTTAAATAAATATCTTTTTAAGATTTGTAATCATCAGGTCGGCGGTTCAAATCCGTTCACCGGCTCCAATGTTTAACGGTATAAGAAGCAATGTTCAGCGTTGCTTCTTTCTTTTTTGGACGCCATTTTGGACATTTATTTTCAATTTTGGCATTTTCAGCCGTATCCGTAATTTAATTTGTTGAGTGTTTTGGACGTGCTTATAATAAACACGCCCGCTCAAGGTTGCGCCACAAAATCAAAGTCGCTGACATCGCTCTGAAGTGTAACCATTCGCGTCGGCTGGGCAAACACATATCGTTTGACAGAGACAGCTACGGTATATGTTATTCCCGACTGTATTCCCTGGAGTTTGTAATAACCGAAACTGCCCGTTCGCGCCATAATCGGAGCCGGCAGATTTCCGCCGGACACTGTGATTTTGGCATTGCTGACGCCATTACCGCCTGCCGTCAGTATGCGCCCGCCGAGCGAGACGTTGATTACCGGAACCATCGCGTAGGCATGAACCTGACCGTTGAAAACGCCGGTTCCGACAATGACGTTGTTGTCGCTGATTCCGAGAGCCGACGACGACGTATTGGTTGATAAATCCCAACCCGTGCCGGCAGGAATAAGGTCCGCCAGACGATAGGTGGCGGCGCCGTCGTAAAGAAACGGAATAGCGAATGCCGAAGAATCCGTACCGACAGTCCAGCCAGCCGAATTGACCGCGCGCGCCGAGCCTTGCGTCGTTCCCGCAGCAAGCGGAATCGCCACCATTCCTCCAGCCTGAGACCATATAAACGGCAGTCCCGAACCTTGATTCATCATGCTCGAACCGACGACATAACCGGTGTTGCTGACGGCAAAAGCCAGCGCGCCGTTAGCGCCTGACAGCGCGCCGACTTCGAAGGCGGAGCCGCCGCCGATGTCATAAACCATGCCGACATTGCGGGCGGCGTTATTCGGGTCGATTCCCGTACCGACTACACGACCGGAATCGTTGACGCCGAATGCGGTCAGAAAAAAACTGCCGTTCGAAGTGGTCTGGGTTATGACAAACGCATTTACGCTGCCGTAAACGGCGGCTCGCTGAAGGCTGCCGCTATTAACCGAACCGACCGCTATGCCCGAAGCGTTCACGTCGTTGGCGTCGCCGAGCGTTTCGCCTGCGGGAAGCGGAAGCTGCGACACGACGCCGTTTTGCCAGACGACGGGCAAACGGCTCGTTCCGAACAAAGTGGACGCGCAAGTGCCCGCAACGATGCCGCTGTTATTCGCGCCGTTCGAGACACAAAACGCGCGTCCCGCAAGATTAGGCAGTCCGATGATGCCGCCGCCGAGCGTCCAGGTAAACGCCTGCGCCCCGCCGGTGCGGACGCTCCGTCCGACAGCGACGCCGCCGGTCGATGCGCCGAACCCCTGCGATGCGGTGTCGCCTGCCTGTACAACGCCAATATCGAAAATTTGATATTGGGGCGGAACAGTCAGTGTCGCCGCCGGGTTCGATTCGGAAACAGCCCCAGTCGAAAGTACTTGAGCCGATGCAGTGTCTGTATACGACAGACCGGATATTATTGCGGCGCTGAAGAAAACCAGCGGAAAAATCAGACGACGTATCATAATTGTTACCTGCTTCAATAAATAATCAGTTGCGAAAAACTTCAAGCAAACCTGATTGGAAATTAATGGAATATTTGTTTACGGAAAGTCTGGCATCTAACATATCATAGAATTTCAATTTCACAAGCAAAATCTTTATCGAGACTGATTTCGCGGCGAATTATAAAGCCTCCGGTTCTTTCGTTATTGAGTATCAGACGACACCGGAACAAGCCGGAGAAATTTTCTCTCTCTTGTAAAACCGGGAATGGCGATTTTTTCACATATTATTTCGCCAAAGAGAAAAACCCGCATCGGCGCGGCAGAATTAGGCGAAGACCTGTTGGCGATTGAAGTCGGAGAAAAAATTGAGATTCGCAGACCTTCTCCTGTCGAGATTTTCAAGAAATAATCAGCGGTTGGAATTTTGCGCGGGCGGATTAGGAATATTTCTGTATTTCATCGAGATATTCTCAGTATCGACTATCTCCCACTTTCGCAACGCCCAGCCGGTTTTTAGCTCCCACTCCGTGCGAATTTGTCCGGCGAGGGAGCGTGGGTTGCGCATATTTGGAGCCGACCTGGTTTTGATGTCTAAAATAATCGTCGCGCGCGCGCCTTCCATTTTTTTCTCGACGACGGTTATTTCTTTCGGCTCATTTTCATCAAAGTTCCAGGCTATCGGCTCGGCGATTCCATTCTCTTCCGGCACTTCCCAGACGCGCGCGTCATTGAGCCGCTCGCGGATTATCTCGTCGGTAAGTTCGGGCAAATCGTTTGGCGCGGAAGTAGACGAATTCTGTTTACTGTCGCCCTGCGAAGAAGACGGCGCACAGCCCGACGAGCAGGCGAGCAGCAGGTAATCCTAAAAATGTCGAAAGTAAGAATGCCCGGCGCGGCGCATTCCGAACGTTTCGAATCGATTTCATCGTTAGCGGTAAGAATTCATCTATTCGCATGTCTTTCCGGTTAGTCGCCTGCATAGCTAATCTCCATGCGGCGTATGTGCAGGCTCGCGAGAAAGAGCACGACGCCCGTAAATAGAAGAAGACTCGGCACGGAAATCCACGCGGGCGTCGGTTCGACGAGCACCGCGAACGGACCTTCGGACATCGGCACGGGGACGAGCGATTGCAGGTAATGAATCACGCTTATCTTCTTCAGGAACGGCGGCAGCAGAAAGTTGAGCCACTCCCAGCCGTAGAGCAAAAGACCCGGAATAATCGGGTTGCGGAAACGCAATCCGACGAGCAGAAAGACCGCGCCGTATCCGACGCACGCAAGGATTGTAACTCCAAGATAAGTCAGCATTTGACTTAAACCCGCGCCTTCGAAAAAAAATCGCGCCGATTCTGACGGGTAGATTGAGAAGTAGAGTATTAACATCGAGCCGACGGTCGTGATGCCAAATAATACGATGGTTGCGATGAGTCCTGACAGATATTTGCCGACGACGAGGACTTCGCGCCGGACGGGTGAGAGAAAATAGTAGTGCAAGCTTCTGTCAACCACCTCGCCGCGAAACAGATTCATAAAAACCCACGCGCAGCCGAAGAAGACGAGCGTGCGAAGAATCAGCCCGCCGTATATCGCCGCAAAGGCGATGCTCAATTCGCTGAAGCTTCCCGCAGTGTCCGACGGCAGCCGAAAAAGCGCGAACAGCGACAGCAAGCCGAGCGGCAGTCCCGCCATCAGATAGAGCAGAAGAGCGCGCCGGCTTAAAAAGTTTTTCCTGATTTCAAGACGCAGGATTGCAAGAGTCTGCCGCGTCCACAGCGACCATGAAGACGCTCGCGCTCTGCTCACATTCGGCTGGTTTACATTGATTGCGGCGGACTGTTGTTCGCTGTTCTCAGACATTGAATTCATCGAGTTTGCCCTCCGTCGGATGTGATTAAGTATTGATAGACGGCATTCAAATCGTCGTCGACGGGCGCGACCGATTCGACCTGAAGATTCTGCTCCGTAATAACTTTATTGAGCAGCAGATAGAAATCATCCGGTCGGCGCGTTTTAACAAACAAGCCCTGACGGTCATCATGGATGCGCGCTTCGACGGTGTGCTCGTGTTCGAACAGACGCGCGGCTAAAAGTTGCGGTCGGTCGCAGCGAATCAGAATCTGAATCGGATGTTCTTCTATCTCATCGCGCACGCCGTGAACTTCGCCTTCCGCGACAACATAACCGTTATGAAGAAGCACGACGCTGTCGGACATCATATCGACTTCGTGCAGAATGTGGCTTGAGATGACGAGATACATTCCCGCGTCCGCGAGCTGGCGAAACAGGCGAATTATTTCGGCGCGCGCCATCGGGTCAAGCCCGTTCAAAGGCTCGTCCAAAACAAGCACCGAAGGATTGTGCGCGATAGACTGGGCGAGCCGGACGCGCTGCCGCATTCCCTTGCTGAACGCCGAAACTTTACGGTCTGCCGCTTCCACAAGCGACACGCGTTCGAGCGCAGCTTGCGCGAGTTCTGCGGTTTCCTGTTTCGTGTAACCGTGAACGCGAAGGTAGAATTCGATAAACTCGCGGGCGGTCGCGCCGCGCGGAAACGAATCGAACTGCGAACAGTAACCGAGCTTTTGAAACATCGCCTCGGGCGCGTCGGGCGATATGCCGAGAACACTGATGCGCCCCTGCGTCGGCTTGAGCAGTCCCGTCATCAAATTCATCAAAGTAGTCTTGCCCGACCCGTTCGGTCCGACGAGACTCGTAATGCCCGGAGCAATCTGCAAATTAACGCGATTGACGCCGAGAATCTCGCCATAGAATTTCGAAACGTCTTCAAACACAATCATTTTATCGGAAACCAGCGAAGCAACGGACGCGCCGGACGTTGTTAACGTTGAAGACGATGCGGGCGTCGGCGACGATTGAGTTGTTGATGATGTTGTCGTCAGTGTCATTTAATCACCTCGTAAGCGCGCACTTTGCGTGCGAGCAGCCAAACGCAGACGACGCAGACCAGCGCGATTAGCAGCCACGAAACCCACAGCGGCGGCTCCAATAGCGCGATGTCAACAAACTGGTTATCGTAAATCGGAGTGGTAACTTTTCCGCGAATGGCTCCGGTCTGTCGCTGGAAAAGTCCGAACAAGCCACTCCAAATGCTTTTCATTGTCGCCCATAAACTGACCAGATGTCCGGCGCGGGTCAAAAAAAGCTCGTTGACGATTTCACCGAACGCGCCCGACACGAAGAACAGTCCGAGCAGCGCGCCGCTCGCCACCACGCGCCATTTGAGAATCGACGACACGGCGAGCGCGAGTAGTGACAGCAGGATAATCCAGACCATACACCCGAAGAAAATCGCCCAAATCATCCACAGATTCGCCCAAAGCCACGCGAAACCGGCGAGAGACGCTTGAAAAAAGAAGATTATCAAGCCCGGAATCCACGTTACCAATGACAACAGGATTACAATGACGGTCATCTTGCCGAGCACGTATTCGGCGCGGGAAAGCGGGCGGCACAAATAAAGCGGCAAAGCATTGTTTGCCAGGTCGCGCGAGATGAGCGGCGGCGCGACGAGCACCGTCAGGATAAAAGCAAACGCGCATTGCATCTCGACGAAAGTTTGAAAGAACGAAGCGTCAATCGGCAGCAGCTCGCGCACGTTTATTTGCAGAACCGCGAGCGCGTTCGCGTTGTGATGCAGATAAACCAGGATAGTCGCGACGAGCGGATAGATAAAGCACAGGATAAAAATCGTCGTCAACAGTTTCGACTTGAAAACTTCGCGCAGGGCGTAGCGCGGTATCACCAGAAAGCGCGACCACGCGGATTGCGACTCGCCTTCGTACGCCCTGTACAGATGCTCATAAACTGCCATCGTCCGTCCTCCCGCTGCCGTTTTCAATCCGGTTTCCGTTATTGCCTTGCGCGCTCGCGCCTTCGCTCGCGTTTCCGTTCTCCATAGCCTTCAGGAAAATGTCTTCGAGCGAATCGCGCTTGAAATTGAGCCGCCTGATTTGCACGCCGTGTTCGAGCGCGAGGCGGTACAAATCACTTATTTCAACCCTTTCCTGCATAATCAATTTTATGCGACGCTCGCCCGACAGCGCGTACTCGCATCCTAAACCGCTGATTGCTTCGACAAACGCCGCGCGGTCGCCGCCGCGTGTCTCAAGCTCGATAAATTTACGATTCGCCTTGCGCTCCTCTTCCAGATTACAGTTGGCGGCGATGTATCCGTCCTTCAATACGAGAATCTCGTCGCAACACTCCTCAACGTCGCGCAAAAGATGAGACGACAAAAGTATGCGCGCGCGTCCGCCGTCACGAATCTGTCGAATCAGCGAAATCATACGGCTGCGCGTCGGCGGGTCGAGACCGTTGGTCGGTTCATCTAAAATAATCAGCTTAGGTCCGTGAACTATCGCCTGCGCGAGTTTGGCAAGCTGCTTCATGCCGAGCGAATAGCTATCGACCGGACGATAACGCGCTTCGCCCAAGCCGACATAAAACAGCGCTTCGTGCGCGCGTTCGAGCGCATGTTTGGCGGGAATGCCGGAAAGCTCCGCCATCAGACGCACGAAGTGAACGCACGACATTTTAGCGATAAACGAATCGCTCTCCGGCATATAACCGACCGTCGCCCGCACCTGCTTTGCTTCGCCTGTAATGTCCTGCCCGAAGATACGCGCCGTGCCGGAAGTCGGCGGATGAAAGCCGAGCAGCGTGTGGATGAGCGTAGTCTTGCCCGCGCCGTTCGGTCCGAGCAAGCCGATGGCGCGCCCACCGAGCGCGCCGTTTAAAGATTTCAGAATCGGACGCTTTCCAAACGTCACGCTCAGTTGTTCAAGTTCGATAACACTTGTCATGCAGCTATCACCACCATACCGTTATTAGTTAGAAAGCCACTGTGCGCGCTCTCACGTCCGTTGAATTGTCGGGCGCACCGTTGATAAAAAAGGACTTATTAATTATTTTTCCTCAGCGCCGTTTCAAGTACTCCCTTTATTACGCCATTTTTAGATTCACAATAGTATTTACCTTCGGTTAAAGTTCCATTTTTGACTAATGCATTTAGGGAACACTGATATTTGTAGTCAGATAATGTTCCCTTAATAACGCCAACACCTGTTAGCTGAAGTTTTTCATTGTCGTAAATTTTTCCTGATAATTCTCCTGACATGCTATTGAGGGTAAATTTCGCCTTCAAGTTATCCACTTGAAAATCTATAATCTCAATTCTTATCAGTCCTTTTGTTATTTCCTCTGATAATATATTTTTAAAAGTTCCAGATGCCTGAGCTTCAAAAATTAGTCTAGAATTACCTACATCACTTAAATCATCAGCAAGCCCGCTTGTACCAACCGTTTTTGTCTCACTTTTATCAGAATTATTTTTTGACGTTACCGTTGATTTCTCAGAAACAAGTTCCGCTGACCAAACTGATTTTTCACCATCATAGGTGGTTATTTTTCCAATCATCTGATTTCCGTCTAATTTTGCATCAATTTGATGACTCGGAAATTTCATCTTGATTGAATTACCTGTCTGCTGATATGTTCCTATTTCGTTTTGCTCTCGTTCTACTTCCGTAGTAAGTTCATTTACCAGTTCATAGCTTTTCGTAGTCATATTGTAGTTGGATTTTTGTCGAAATCCGCTAACAGCAACTACAATATGAGCACGAATTTTGTTGTTTTTCTCAATGTGATAATTAAATTCCCACAACCAAGTATCGGGTGGAGTAGGAAAAGACGCAGATGCTTTCCATTTCGTTCCTTCCAATTTTTGCAAATTTGATTGAGTTTGCGCTTTGACGCTTACTAACCCTAAGTTCAAAAATAAAGCGCATAGTGCGAAAAATTTTACCCAGTTGATAAGTTTCATGTTTTGAATTTCTCCCAGCTACAGATTTCTGTCGGATTTCACCACGACGCGCCCTACTTTGTATTCAACTGAATTTCAGTTATCTTATGCCGATATTTTCAAAGGATTTATAATCTTTCACGCCCTTCGCGGACAAGTTCGACGATTTCTTCGGTTGCAATGTCTAAGTCAATGCCTGCTACGTCAAAGGCGGAACGCTTGGGTTTTTCCGGCTTGAGAACAAATATCTGCCCGTCGGCTCGTTTAATCCGAACTTCGCCTTCCTCGCTCGCGCGCTCAAGCAAAATCGATAAATTTTCTTGTGTTTCCAGGTATGTTTGCATTTGTTAATTTGCCTCCCAAACTTCGATGCCCGCCGCTTTTGCCGCGTAAGCCAAACCGCCGTCTAACGTCAGCAAGGGACAATTTCGACTTAAAGCGCAAGCAATCATATAAGCGTCGTAAGCGTAAACTTTGTGCTTATCAACTATTTCCAATGCTTGCTTCAAATCAACGTCAACCAAGCTAATTGGAATTTGCTCGTAAATCTCAATCGCTGCTGTTGCTTGTTCCAGCGTAATGCGTCCGCGCTTAATCATCGCCGAAAATGCGTTGCCGATTTCCCAATAAAGCGAACGCGGCGCAACCAAATCGGAGCCTCGCGTTTTGGCAATCAACAAAGGCTTTTCCGGTTCATTAGCGATAACGGCAATAACGGTTGATGTATCTGCGACCAAATCGGTATTCATAATTTTACAGATACAACTTTATCAAACATTCAGCGAACAAGAAATATGAAGTAACACAACACGGACGAACAACGACGGACACTCGAAAGCGTCCGTCGTTGTTCGTGCTAATTCGCGTTGTTTCTATCCATTATTTCTTATCTACGTTTTTATTGCCCATCGCGTTCATTAAAATGTGCTGCATCTCGAACGAATTGGGCAGACCGATAAGACTCGCCGGACTTAAGCCGAACGCGCCGCCTTCGGTGTTCGCCGCAAGCGTAATGCGGTCGCCCTGCGCGTAAGCATAGACAAGCGTGGGCGGCGCATTTGCATCGGTTGAGCCGAGCGCCTGACGCTGTTCTTCCGTCAACTCTGCACCGCCCGCATTCTTCATTCTTTCCGCGAGCGGCTGCATGAGCGGCGCGAGGTCGTGATAAAGAAGCGCGGAGAAATTCGTGTTGCCGTCCTGCGGCAGCGCGCTCATAAATCTCGACGAACGAACCAGCGTGTTGCCCGCGTCGCGATTTGCAATCGACTGTTCGAGCAAAGCGCGGCTCGGCGCAACGACGAGATAGCCGTTCGCGTAAGTGTAATGAACTTCTGCTCCCTTGTCAGATTTTATTGAGTAATAAGTACGGTCGCCCACCGTCGTATTCTCCAGACTCAACTTGCCTTTGCCGTGCAGCATGGAAAACTGGTTCAGCTTTTCGATTGCGCGCTCAAACGTTCCCTGCAATTTCGCCTGGTCATAAACTTCCAGAACGACTTTCCACGAAGGCGTCGGCAAGAGAGGACCATCGATTGCGAAAGCAAACTCACCGCCGAGCGGCGCGGCGAAATCGTTACGAATACTGAAGCCTTGCGACTTTTCGATTTCCTCCATCTGGCGTCGCATATCCGGCTCGACCGTCTCTAAAAATCCGAGCAAATCGTCCACCAGCAGTTCAGGCTTTTTGACGACAAACGCGGTCGCGACATTCGCGTTCGGCGAGATGAAGTCTAACGCGCCCATCGAACCCGGCGCGGCGAGCCAAGACGCGATGCCGCGATTCGGCTCGTTGAACGTCAACGCGGCGCGGCTCAAAGTTTTGCCGTTTACTTCCTTCTGCTCGACGACGAAGTGGCGCAAGTTCATGACGCCGAGCTGTTTGAAGCCTTCGAGCTGACGCTCCGCGCCCGGCTTGTTATCTTTAGTAACCGCTTGCGCGATAATCTTTTCGAGGTCGGCGGCAATCACGAGTCCCGCGCCGTCCCTGTAAACATCGTTGATGCGCTGGTAGAACGGCGAATTCGCGAAGCCGGTCTTGCCCGACGCGTTTAATGTCGTCGCAAGCCCGCGCAGACTTTCAATCTGCGGAGACGCGGCGAAAATGTCGTTGTGAATCCAGACGAACAGTTCACTTTTAGTCGCGGATTTTTTCGCGAGTGAGTCGTTTGATGTTACGCTTTTTGTCGTCGCCGTCTTTGTTGTTGCCGAAGTATTCTCGACTTTTGCGGTCAACGGATTGTCAATGATGCGGACGTTCGGCATATCGCCGGATTCGTTCGCGATACGCGCGAGCTGTCCGTCGAGATAGGTGCGGAAGCTCGCCGCATCTTTCACTCCGCTCAACACGAGGACGCCGTTCGGCTCGCCCTTCGCGTCCATCTCTGCGCTGACGACAATTTCTTCGCCAAGCTGAGAACCGAACTCGCGCACACGCGCAATTGTCTGCTCGTTAATGCCAGTGCCGTCGCCTTTTTTGCCTTTCCACCATTCGGCGAGCGCCGGATTCTGGCTGATGCGCTCCTGCATAATGCGCTGTGACTCGGCAATCGTTTCGCTCAAATTCGGCAGCGCCGCATAAAAAACCGTGTTCTCGGGAACGAGGTCGACAAATTTGGAAGAATAACGAACACCGGGTAATTGGACGCGTTGATTAACGTCGTGCCGCAGCTTCGCCAATTCCGAAACGAGATTCGCATAACGCGCCGCGTTGCGGCTCCAGGCGACGTTTTGCTCCACGGACGTTCTGTCCAAACTACGATTTGTCGTCGTCTGGTCGCCGGGAAGCAAGGTTTCGTCTTTGCCCGCGTAATTGACCTTCACTTCGCCTTCAACGACCGAAACGCGCGACCCCTTCGTGCCGCTTTCGACGGCGAAAATCGTGCCCTTGACGGAAACGAGCGAGTCTGGCGTCTGAACATACAGGCGACCGTTATGCTGTTTGGCGGCTTCGACTATTACATCGCCGCGTTCGAGCCGGATGGTTACGCCGCGCATGTTTTCGCTCACCGAAAACTCGGAGCGTTCGCGCATCTCGACCGTCGAACCGTCGGCGAGTCGCAGCACCGCCGTCGAATCCTTCGCCGTGCGCACGCGTTCGCCTTTCTGAAGCTGTTCGCCCGGCACAAGCTGTCGGCTCTGCGCGTCAGAAATTACATAAACCGCGCCGTCCGCATTCTCGACCGTCGCCGCAAGCGTGCGCCCTGATAAGTCGAGACGCTCGTACATGAACATTCCGACAAACCCTAAGCAGACGACGAGCGCGGCGGCGACGCTCCAGCGCGCAACGCCGGGTTTGCTCCACCAGTTCATCTGCGCGGGCTGCTGTCGCGCGGATTGACGAGCGCCAACCGTCGCCGGTTTTGTCGTGTACGCACGCTGGTTTTTCAGCGCTCGGCGACACGGAATGCACTCGTTCGTATGGTCTTCCAGAAGCAGCGTGCGAGCCGTTGAAAGTTTCTTGTCGAGATACGCCGGAATGAGCGATTGAAAATCCGCGCACCCATCAATATGTTCGGCTGTGTTTTTAGTGTTCATAGTATTTAAATTTTCCAAATTTGAATTTGCGGACAAAGAATTTTCGTCCGACATCTGCGCGCTGACACGCGCCCACACGCGTGTCGCGGATTGATTTATGATTGATTCGTCGATTTGCTCGTCGCGTATTTCGCGCGCGGCGGCGTCGATGATTGCGTCCAAATTTTCTTTATTATGCTTCATGATGTTTCTCCAAATAATTGCCGATTTCTTTACGAAGTCGTGTTCTGGCGCGATGCAGCGTGACCGCGACGACCATTTGCGACGTGCCTAAAACCTGTGCGATGCGAGCATTGTCGTAGCCTTCAAAATAGCGGAGCGCGAACGCGGTCGCGGCGCGTCCTTCGAGCTTTGCGACCGCATGGCGGATAAGCTCGCGCAGCTCTACATCTGCAAAATCTTCTTCGGGACTCCGGGTAGAGAGCTTCGAGCTTTGATCAAAATCTATGACATCCAAAGAGACGGAATTGGCGCGAGTGCGATTTCTGATTAAGTCGAGCGAAGCGTTGACCGCCGCACGATGCAGGTAGCTTCCCGCGCTCGGCGAAAAATCGCGCCGCGCGTGGTTCGGAGTGAGCCGCAGAAAAATAGTCTGCAAAACGTCTTCCGCGTCGCTTTGGCTGCCCGTAATGCGATACGCGATGCGGAAAATCGTTTTATGATAATCGCGAAAAAGAACCGCCAGTTCTTCAAGCTCCGCGTTTTCCGCGACCGCTTTATCGGGCGTCGCGCTTTTTGCGGAGTCTTTTAAATCGCTTGTCAGTGGCATGTTGGCTATGGTGGCGCTCACGTTAATCTCCTTTGAATCGTCATCTACAAATATAAACGTGCGCGGCAGCGAATTATTAACAACACGAGAGAAATAAATTTTCACATCCGGTGAAAAAATTATATCTTCGCCGGCTGTTTAGTCCTAGAGCGGATGAAATAATCCGTTCATCATTATTTGCAAAAGAGACATTGTGAGATTAAATACGCAGAGAATACATCGAAGATGTCCAGCCCTTGCGAAATGTAATTGTGTCCTGATTTGATGATGTTATACTTAACTTTGTCGGATAAATGACCCTTTTTGCGACGGACGTTATTTGATACGGATTAGATATATAGTTTTCTCGTTATAAGTTTTGCACGATTAAAAATTTTGTTAAAATTCAAACATGAAACGTCCTGAAATAACAGAATACAAAGAAGATTATGAAGATTACGATTCGCTTGTCGAAGAAACCGATATTGTTTCCGCGATGCAGAAACAGTTGACCGAAATCGAGAATCTTTTCGCTTCGATTCCCGAAGAAAAAGGCGAGTTTGCTTACGCGGCGGGCAAAATGACGATTAAGGAACTGCTCGGGCATTTGACTGTCGGCGAGCGGGTTTTTTCTTATCGCGCCTTGAGAATTTCGTGCGGCGATAAAACGCCGCTCCCGGGTTTCGACCAGGATTTATTCATCGCCAACGGCAATTTTAATTCAATCAGTCTCGCCGAGCTGCTCAAAGAATTTTCAAATGTCTGCCGGGCGAATATTATCTTTTTTCAAAATCTAAGTGATGAGGCGTGGGAACGAACAGGCACGGTAAACGACAATCCGGCTTCCGTTCGCGCCATTGCTTATAATATGGTCAATCACGTTCGGCATCATATCAATAGTTTGCGCCGCCATTACCTCTTATAATTTGATTATGGAAGACGAGCAAGTTTCGGCATCAGATTCTCTTTCACAGGATGAACTCAATCGATTGTGGCAGCACGGGCTTCACGAAGAGCGACTCTTCCACGACCGTCTGAATTATTTTTCTGTCGTTGAAATAGGACTGCTTTCAGCGTTCGCCATTCTCTACAACAAAGAGCGTCCCGTCGGTTTATTAATTGCGCTGACGGGCGCGGCTTTGGCGTTTACGGTTTTCTGGCTTTTAGTTCAGTATAAACACTGGCAATATTGTCAATTCATAAATTTAAGACAGCGGAAAATGATTCCCGAATTTCGCGAAACTGTTGATACCTTCTTTGACCAAGGCGCGAAAGATAAACAAATAACGGGTTTTTCCATCTCAAAACCTTTATCGCTCGCGCCGCCCGTGCTTTTTGCGCTGACGTGGATAGCTTTCCTGATTTGGGTTATCGTAAAACCGTTTGCGGAAATCCGGTAGATACTGCTTCGGACACCTTTAGTCAATCGCCAGATACGTGCCGGGACGTATAATCTGACGTGTGGTTTAACGTATAAATATACGTTCTCCGACGTATCCGACGATTGATTTAACCTGTTATCCGGCTTGTTTTACTACTGTTGCCGCTTAAAACCGATTCCTTTAACCTCTCGTTCGTCAGCGGCTGAATTGAACACAAATCCCGCGATTTTTCCTTTATCGTCGCGAGTAAAGACGAGATTAATCTGACCGCCCGCAGCGGTAAAAAAATCGGCGTACGCGGCGATGAGCGGGGCTTCGAAATTTTCGCCGACCTGAAAGACGAGATTATTGCCTTTCAGCGAAATTTTGTAATCCGCGTCGAATTCGTCGCTGTAATAAGTTCCCGCGTATTCGGATAATTGCTGCGGCGAATCCAGCGGCGGTTTGACGGGAACGAAAACATCCGGTCTTGCGCCATTAGTTGTTAATTTTATTTCAGAAATCGCGCCGGACTTGTTAAATACGGGAATTAGCTCGTATTTATTAGCGTCGGCAACCATCACTAAGCGGTTTTCGGAAACCGGAATCAGCGGCGTTTCGTTTTTCAGAAGCCCGCTGTTGATTAGTTTTCCGTCTTTGAGACTCAGTTTAAAGACCGCTCCGCTCTCGCCGCTTGCGTAAATGCCCGCGTAGCGCAGCGCTTCCTTTTCAGACAGAGCAATCGCCGCCGGCAAACTTTCCGTAACGGTTTTTTGGCTCGGCACATCAGGTTTTAATTGTCCTTCCAGATAAATATCCGCGAGCTTCTCGACAATTACACTCGGAAAAATCGCCGAATTATTGGACAAAGCGATTATCGTAAATTTTTGTTCGGGAAATGTAACAATCTGCGCCCGGTAGCCGGTCATGTTGCCGCTGTGCTTAATTACCGGCAGCCCTTTATATTCGTTATGGAACAGCCCGAAGCCGTAACCTATTTTCTCTCCGTTGTTTAATGTTCCCGGCGTCGTCATCAGCGCGAGCAACTCTTTGTTTCCGACCTTCGGCTCATAAAAATTTTGATTCCACAAATACAAATCTTCGACCGTCGTTAAAACTCCGCCGCCGCCGACCAAATCGAACAGTGAAGAGCGGGCGCGGACACTTTTATCCGCACCGACCCGGTAACCGCTCGCCCGATTTTTGACAACCTCGAAGCGATTATCAAAGAACATAGTATTTTTCATGCCCAGAGGCTTGAAAATGTTTTCCTCGGCAAATGCCCGCAAAGATTTTCCGCTCACGCGCCCGACGATGATTCCGAGCAAATGATAATTGGAATTACTATACTGGTGTTTTGCGCCCGGTTTGAAACTGAGATTCTTTTGACGCGCCAGCATATTTAATACGATTTTATCGGATAAAGCGTTGTCGGGGCTGAGCCCGCCGAAAAAGATAAGCGCCTGATATTCGCGGATTCCGCTGGTATGATGAAGCAAATGCCGGATTGTAACGGTATCGTCATATTTCGGCATTTCCGGGATGTACTTGCGAATGTCGTCGTCGAGCGACAATTTTCCCTGCTGCGCAAGGAGCGCAATGCTGAACGCCGTAAATGGTTTTGACGCCGAAGCAAGATTAAACAATGTCGAAGTGGTGTTTGGAACGTCGTAATCGAGATTTGCCATTCCGAAGGCGCGTTTGTAAATAAGCTTGCCGTCCTTAACCACACCGACCGCACATCCGGGCATATCGTTTTTGTCCCATTGGACGAGAAACGCGTCCGCTTTCTTTGCCGCCTCGTCATCAGAAGGCTGAGTTTTAGCGGGCATATTCGGCTGTCCCCAAACATCGGCGGCGGTCAAACCGATTATAAACGAAATAACGACGATAATTTTTCGTATAAATAAATCCTGATTTTTCATTTTCTTGTTTCTCATTTCCTTGCGGAACTTGTCTAAAGAGCGTGTGATTAATTAGTTCGTGAATCGACTTTTCGGTAATTTAGAGCAAATCGTTTGACTCGAAAGCAGGCGGACTCTGTTTGACTCCGACCTGCGAAGAAGATTTTGAATTGTCATCTACAAATATAAACGCGCGCGGCGGCGGATTATTAACAACACGGGAGAAATAAATCTTCACATCTCTTAAAAAGATTTCGATTTCAGAACGCAAATTAAAAATAAAAAAAGCATCCGTTAACAGATGCTTTTTTGTTTCCGTGATTTGTTTTGTTTACTTTTGCGGCGGACGTTTATCAGCCGGAACATTTTTATACACGTCTTCAAATTTCGCATAGCCGTCTTTGATGACCGTATCCATCAAATTATCTTTATCGACGACGGCTGCTTCCAGAAGAATTGCCGGAACTTCCTTTCCCTGCAAAGAATCGTTTTTGAACATTGTCGTTCCCGTCAAAGGCTCTTTTTTCGCCAGTTTTATCGCCGCGTCAACCGCGCCGCTCGCCAGAGGAATAATCGGCTTGTAAATCGTCATCGACTGTTTTCCCTCGGCGATTCTCTGCAATGCGTCTATCTGCGCGTCTTGTCCGGTAACAAGGATTTTTCCCGCCAGACCTTTCTTTTCCAGCGCGGAAATTACGCCGCCAGCCATTCCGTCGTTTGAAACGACAAAGGCTTTGATGTCGTCGTTGTTTCGCGTCAAAGCGTTTTCCGCAAATTTTAAGGCTTCTTCCGGTTTCCAGTCGGTGATGAAATTGTCGGCGACGATTTTGATTTTTCCGCTATCAATCGACGGCTGAAGAACGGCAAGCTGTTCTTTTTTGAAAATCACGGCGTTGTTGTCGGTTCCCGCGCCGTAAACCATCACGTAATTTCCTTCGGGCGCGTTTTTGAGAGCGTATTCGGCGATTTTTCTGCCCATCACCGGAACCTGATGCGAGATGTAAAGGTCTAATTTATCGGAATTTATCAGACGGTCGTAGCTGATAACCGGAATGCCTTTTGCTTTTGCTTTATCAACCAGCGTCGCCGCCTGCGTCGCGTCCTGCGGCGCGATAACCAGCACATCGATGCCCTGCGTCAAAAGATTATCGACATCGTTTGCCTGTTTTTCGGCTTTATTATCGGCAACCTGCACGACACATTCGACGCTCGCTTCCAGCTCTTTACAGCGAGCGTTAAAAGCGGCGAAGTCGCGCTGCCAGCGTTCCTCCTTGACGGTCGCCATCGAAAAACCGATTTTGATTTTTTTATTCGGGTCAGACGGTTTGTTTGCGGGCGTGTTGCCCTGTTCTTTCGGCGCTTGCACGCAAGCGGCAACGAAAAAAGCAAAAATTAAAAAAACTAAAAGTTTTAATCGCATCAAATTTTCTCCTCAAGAAATTTCACCACAGAGACACAGAGGCACAGAGGAAAGAAAAATAATTTAAAAATCTCTGTGTCTCTGTGTCTCTGTGGTGAATATCTTTTCCATTAAATTAAATTCAAGATTTCTTTCCAATCATATCAAGACCGACGGCGGCAACCAAAATTGTTCCTTTAATAAGTTCCTGCATAAAATCGCGGACGTTCAGCAGCGACATTCCGTTGTCGAGACTAGCCATAATCAGCGCGCCGAGACACGCGCCGAAAATCGTTCCGCGCCCGCCCATCAAACTTGCGCCGCCGATAACGCACGCGGCAATCGCGTCGAGCTCCTTCAAAACTCCGGCGTCAGGTCCGGCGCTTCCCTGCCGAGCCGAAAAAATCACCGCCGCAATTCCCGTCAAAACTCCGAGAAGCGCGAAAACTTTCAAAACGTTCAGCTTCGTATTGATTCCCGAAAGCCGCGCCGCGTCGCTGTTTCCGCCGATTGCGTAAAGATACCGCCCGAAGGTCGTCGAATTTGTAACGAACACGCCGAAAAGCGCGACGACGAGAAATATCAAAACCGGAAGCGGCACGCCGTCCGAAGAATTCATCACGTAAATAAAGGCGATAATCGCGCCGATTGGAACGATTGAGTTCAACATCTGTCTGACATAATCGGCTTTGCCGAGCCCGTAAGCTTCCTGCGATTTAGCGCGGCGAAAAGCGAGAAACAAGACCAGCAAAATTCCGACGGCGGCTAAAATCCAGCCCGAAACGATGTCGAGATTGCCTTGTCCGATGAGCTTAAATGTCGGGTTGGCAATCGGGATTGTTTCGGATTTCGTGATGCCTTTAACCGCGCCGCGCCATGCGAGCAAGCCGCCAAGAGTAACGATAAAAGCCGGAATATTGAAATATGCCGTCAAGAATCCGTGAAAAGCGCCGATGACGGCGGCGACGGCAATCGCCGCCAAAATTGAAGCCGCAAGCCCGTATTCATAATTTGTCAGCAAAATCGCCGCGACTCCGCCCGCCAGCCCGAGAACCGAGCCGACCGACAAATCGATGTTGCCCGAAACAATCACCATCAGCATTCCGACCGCGAGAATTCCCGTAACCGCCATTTGCAGCATCAGGTTGGAAAGATTTCGCGGCGTCAGAAAAATTCCGCCCGTCTGCCAGTGAAAGAAAAGCCAAATCAAAATCAAAGCGCCGAGCATCGTGTAAGCGCGAAGCGACGATGTTTCTATTTTGAAATTATTATTTTTTATTGTTTCACTCATCTTAATAAAGAATCTTTACCGCAGAGGCGCGGTAAAAAAATAAAATCCTAAACCATAACTTTCAATTCGCCCGTCGCCGCGACCATTACCTTTTCGGGCGTCGCTTCGGTTCTTGTAAATTCGCCCGTTAGCCGTCCTTCGTGCAAAACCAGAACTCTGTCCGACAAGCCCAAAACTTCGGGCAATTCGCTTGAAACCATCACGATTGCCAGACCTTTCGAAGCTAATTTGTTGATTTCCGCGTAAATTTCCTGTTTTGCGCCGACATCGATTCCGCGTGTCGGCTCGTCGAGAAATAAAACCTTCGGATTCGTCAGAAGCCATTTTCCAAGAACGACTTTTTGCTGATTTCCGCCCGAAAGCGTGTTGGCGACGGTCAGCGAAGAATTGGCTTTGACGCGCAAAGACTGCATCGAGCCGTTTGCCGCGACAACTTCGCGCGAGCGATTTGTCAGAAACGCGCCTGAAATTTGTTTCAGCCCGGCGAGCGTCATATTTTCCAAAATCGTCTGTTCCAGAATCAAACCGAAACGCTTTCGGTCTTCCGTTACGAAACCGATGCCGTTTTTGATTGCTTCCGCCGGCGAATCTATTTCCGTTTTTTTGCCTTCGATAAAAATCTCGCCCGAAGAACGACCGAGCCACGCGCCGAAAATCGTCATTAAAAGCTCGCTGCGTCCTGCGCCCATCAATCCCGCAATTCCCAAAACTTCGCCTTTTCTGACTGAAAAAGAAACATTATCGACTAGTTTTTTATTTGTTTCCGTGTCGAAAGCGGTCAAATTTTTGATTTCCAGAACGCTCGCGCCAAATTCGTGAGCCTGTTTCGGAAAAATATCGCCGACATCGCGCCCGACCATCATTGAAATGACTTTTTCCTTCGTCAAATCTGCCCTGTTCGCCGTTCCGACCGTTCGCCCGTCGCGCAAAACCGTGATGCGGTCGCTCATCGCAAAAACCTCGTCGAGCTTGTGCGAAATATAAATCATCCCGACGCCGCGCTGCTTTAATTTTTCGAGAATCGCGAAAAGCGTTTCGACTTCCGACTCGGTCAAAGCGGCGGTCGGCTCGTCTAAAACGAGTATTTTCGCGTTCTGCGACAAAGCTTTGGCGATTTCTACCAGTTGCTGCTGCCCGATTCCGAGATTTCCGACAGGCGTGCGCGGGTCAATCGAAAGATGTAAATCTTTCAGCAATTTCGTCGCGCGATGATAAAGCTCAGACCAGTTTATTATGCCCCAAAAAGAAGGCGCTTTTCCGAGAAAGATATTTTCGCCGACGGTTAATTCCTTGACGAGCGAAAGCTCCTGAAAAATAATGGCGATTCCGGTATTTTCGGCGTCGCGGATGTTTTGAAACTGTTTTAAGTCATCGTT
>JBARIW010000126.1:0-14103 GCA_049799955.1 Pyrinomonadaceae bacterium | reverse complement strand
CTCATTTCTCACTTCTTATTTATTTAACCACTTCAATCGTCAAAACCTGTTGACCGGAAATGATAAATTCGGCGGGCGGAATTTCCTGTTCCGTTAAAACGGTCATAATCGTCGGTTTGAAATTTCCGACCGTTCGCTCGTTGTTGAGCGTCGCCAGAACCGAAGGCGGCAGATTCGGCAATTCTTTCGCGCCGATTATCGCGCCGTTCGTTACGCGATATGTTTGAACGTAAAGGCGGTCGTCTTTTTTGATTTCGTTGATGGTTTTAATCAGTTCAGCGAGATTTTTCGGCACAAAATGCTGCGAAACCGAAATCGGCTGAAGCGAGCCGCCGTCGCCGACCGTTACGAGAAGCGTTCCGGCGGGCGTATCAGCGGGAACGCGGACGGGAAGCTTCTGCGCGAAAATCTTGCCTGAATCGGAACGCACAAACGCCTGAACTTCAAACGTTTCGCCTGCTTTGACTTCGGTTTTATCGAGCGTCATTCGTTCGAGCGTCGCGTTTTTGCTTCCGTCGGAAGATGTTAAATTAATTTCGATTCCGCTGATTTCCGCGTCGTCGAAACGGCTTCTGAAAATCGCGCCGACCGGAATCGCAACGGAAGCGGCGGTCAGTTGTCCGGCTTGCATTCCGCTAAAGCGACGGTCGATTTTTATCGACTCCTGATTTTTGAACTTGATTGCGCCTTTTATCTCAATCGTCGAATCGCCGAGCGCCCGCTCGTTGGCGGTAATCGCGTTGTAAACCGTGATATTCATCAGAATCGGCGTTAAAAAATCGTCCTGAGCGACTTCGTAATTCAAAGTCTGGGTCTGACCCCGGCTCGTTTCCAGATTTAATCTGACGGGAATCATCTTCGGCGCTTGTCCGAGCTTGCCGTAAACTCCGGTCTGCCTGTCCTGCGTCATACTGCCGACCATCGCGTCGGGAACGGCGAGCTTGAACGAATTGTTCAGGCTCGGAATGACCGTTACAACACTTGATTCGGACATCGGCAAATCGGACGTTCCGAGATTCAGAAACGGATGCCCGAAGGCGTAAACTTTCTCGCCGTCGCGGAATGTTACGGTGCCGCTCGCCGCCATCGAATAATCGCCGCGCGTGAGCTGCATCGAAACCGACGCGCCGCCGAGCAAAGTGTTTTCGTTCGCCGCTTTCAAAGGCGAGATTTTCGCCGCGCCGCCGACCGCCGAAACGGGAAGCAAGCCGACCGACATTAGCTGCGGCGCGAAAAGATTAAGCGTTTCCTGCGAAAATCCGCTGAAGGAAACGGGCGTCGCAATCGGCTGAAACATCTGACCGGAAACCGCGCCGAGCGCCGAATTTCCGGTTGCTAAAACGGAGCTTTGAACCATCGAGCCGTTCGGGAAATTCGGTTTCCATCTCGTCGCGGCTAACTCGGCAAACGAAAATGAGCGCGGCTCAACGGAAGTCGATTTCACGCCCGGTTTCTGCTCGAAAATCGCCAGCATCTGCTCAATCGGCGTGATGCCGCAAATCGGTTCTTTCGAAAAAGGAAAGCTGTAAGAAATTGCGCCGACAAGTTTTCCGTCGATATAGACGGGCGAACCGCTCATTCCGGCAAAAACCGCCGTACGGTCTGCGCCGCCGCCCGAAAGTCTGCCGATAATCAAATCCTGCTGCGGACCAATCGCGCCCGGCACGACGCCGAGAATTTCGACATTAAATTCTTCCGCAACGCTGCCGCGAAAAACGGTTCGCGCCGTACCTTTCAAGCCTTCTTTCACCTCGGAAAGCGGGAAAAACCGCGACGCGGGTTTTTCGACGGTTGAAGTTTTTGTGTTGTTTTGGGCGACTGTTTGCGCGGAAATCGTCAAACAAAAAGCGGAAATAATCAGAAAAGCGGCGAAAATTTTTGTCTTCATTCTGGTATTTAAAAACTCTTTCTTTATAGTCGGCAAGTATGGTAACATTTTAAACAGCTTACCGAAAGCCTAAATTTTCAAGGGCTGTCATCTAAGACTCACGAAATCTAATATCAGTTGTATTTCTTTTATAAATTGTGAACAAAAATGAGAAGTGAGAAATGAGATGTGAAAGGTAAGGCTAATTTACTTTTCACATCTCATTTCTCATTTCTCACTTAACAAACTTCTTATGGCAAAAACAACGCGTCTTTTTAAAAGTTTTTCCCGTCTTCTGCTTCCGGTTATTCTACTGCTGATACTGGCGGTCGTCGCGGCTTCCATCTGGCTGGTTCACAAGACCGCAGATGCGCCGAAGGCAAATTATCTCGTTACGCCCGAAAAATACGGGCAGTTAAGCACGCGCGGCGCGCGCGTAACGGATGAAAACTGGACGAATCGCGACGGAACGCAGTCGCGCGGCTGGCTTCTCAAGGGAACGGAAAACGCGCCCGCCGTTATCCTTCTGCATCGTTACGGCGCAGACCGTTCGCACGTTCTGGATTTGGGCGTGAAATTAAACGAAGCGACGAATTTCACCGTTTTAATGCCCGATGAACGCGGGCACGGAACGAATCCGACGGTTAAAACTACTTCGTTCGGCGGCTGTGAAACGGATGACATTCTCGGTTCGCTGGAATTTCTGCGCGGCTTGAAAACCGAAGCGCAGACGCCGCTTATCGGGCAGTCAATCGGCGTTTACGGCGTCGAAATGGGCGCGCTCGTCGCGCTTTCAATCGCCGCAAAAGATGAATACGTCAAAGCGCTCGCGCTCGATTCCGTGCCGCAAAATTCGGATGAAATTCTGGCGTCGGCGGTCGGCTCGCGCTTTCCTTTTGCCAGCTCGGTAACGTCGAAATTCGCTCAAATCGGCACGTACGCATATTTTTACAACGGCTGTTACCGGCGAGATTCGCTTTGCGATTTGGCGAAGAACGTTTCGAATCGAAATGTTCTGCTTCTGGCAGGCTCCGACGCGCCGCAGTTTCAGGATTCGACCGCAAAGCTCGCCAAATGCTTTCCGGCGACGGCAAAAATCGAGACGAAAACAGATTTGAATCCTTCCGGTTATAAAATCACTAATGCTTCACTGGAACAGTCCGAAGCTTACGACCGGAGAGTGATTGAGTTTTTCAAAATGGCGTTGAGCAACTAAGAAATGGAAAACGGAAAATGGAAAATGGAAAATAAAAGAATCTCTTAATTTTCCATTTTCCATTTTCTATTTTCCATTTCTCACCTCTCACATCTCGATTTTCTTCTTGCTGTGCCCGTTCGTTTTCGCGATTTTGCTGATTTCAGCGTTGTCTTCCATTTTATCGACGGCTTGAACGAGAATCTCGTGCAGGCGCGTTAAGCGTTCAATCGTCGAGCGCGTTTCAACCATCCGGTATTTCAAATCGGGTTCGAGATTAAATGCGGCGGTTACCAGAAAGGAAAGCTGTTCGGGTTCGGCTTGCGGAATATTCGGAAAAATGCCGCGCTCGCCGCTAAGTTTGTGCGCCGCTTTGGCGATGCGCCTGAAGAGAATAAAAACTTCGTCCGCCAGCGGATTTAAAACGTTCGCGTCTTCCGTATCGTCTTCAAAAAATTCGACATCGCCGACCAGATAAGGCTCGCCCGCGTCGACGTATTCGTTCAAACGATAGCGAATCAGCCCGATTGTTAAAATATTTGAGCGCCCGTCGGGCAAAGTCTGCGCTTCGCGCACTTCCGCGACGCAACCGACAGTGCCTGTTTCGGGCTTTTCGATAAAATCTTCGGGCGGATTAAAAAGCGTGATGCCGAACAGTCGCCTGCCCGCCTCGACATCCGCGAGCATTTTGCGATAACGCTCTTCAAAAATATGAAGCGGCAGCAATTCATTGGGCAAAAGCACCAGCGGCAGCGGAAAAATCGGCAAATGCCTGATTCCCAAAACTTTCTCTAAGGCTTCGGACATAGATTTATTCTAAAACGATTGAAGCGCTTTTACTAATTAGCCGGAAATCTACATTCTTTAGCGGCTTTGCGCTTTTATTCAACATTTATTGCATAAAGGCGAACAGAGGCTCGTAAAACATTGAAATATTCATACTTTATTTAGCTTTTTTGAATAAAAGTGCAAAGCCCGGAAACAATTAAAAAATCAGTCTCTTGATAATAAATGTGAAACCTTTTTGATTTTTTTTCAATTATAAGTGGACAACAAATTAACAATAAGTTTTCTGCTTTAAGATTTGTTCATCCTGCTTGCCGAAAAGTGGAAATCTTACGGCATCGGCAAATATATTAACAGGCTATTTCCGTTGGAATCCAAGCTGACGATTTATTTGCTTCAATCTAATTTAAGTCAAAAAATCAGGATAAATGTAAGGAGACAAAATGAAAAACGACAGTTCAAAAAATTATAGATTATTTTTCTGCATAGCATTCGTGCTTGTTTCAGCTATTTTCTGTTTCGGGCAGAGAGAATTACCGGCACTGGATTTCGTCGGTGCGAGCGACGAAAATCCGGATAGCCAGTCAGTCAATCTTCAGGTCGAGCGCGATACCAGAATTGAGATAAGCAACGAGCGATTGATAAGCGTCAAATTAGAAACCAGTGAGAACGGCGCAACCAGCCTGAACATTTCGGTAACTACCAACGGTGTCGAAGGCTCCGAAGAAGGAGTTGAATTTAGCGAGAAAGTTATCGTAATCAGCGACAGAGAATATGTGATACCGATTCAAATCATTATTTTCAAGTCATTTCCGCGCGAATGTCGCGGACGAAGAACGACTGTTCAATATATGACCAGAGGAAGTTTTGATAATTTCGTCGGTCTGGAAGCGACAGTGCCGAGTCCGTATCTTGTTTCGACCGGATTTTTACAGAGACAGTATGACGACCCCGGCACGAATAAACGTGTCTTCGGCGACAGTTTCCGGCTCGGAAGCTGCCGCGTCTGCGGAGCGCGCGTTTATGTCAGAGCCAGAAGCGAAGGAGAGCTTTTCGATAATGACACGCTCGCCTTCGGCGTCAGCGATGCCGCAAACGGAATTAGCTATAATCCGGTTACGGTCGCGCCCGTTTTCAGCCCGATGTGGACGGGACAACCATCGCCGTTTACGTTTTACCGGGAAATCGGCGGTTCGGTGTTAAATCCGGAAATCAGCGCGAAAAACGCGGCGATGCTGGATATTTCATCTCAAGACGACACGGCGATAGATTGGATTAGAGTTTATATCTGGAGATATTAAAATCTGCCGGAAATTATTCCCGCGAAAAAGGCAGCGAAATTTCGCTGCCTTTTTTCATTTTACTGCCTGTTGTAATCTATAGAAATGAAGGAAAAAGTCGGAATCGGGATTATCGGAACCGGATTTGCGCGAAAGGTGCAGATTCCGTCCTTTTTGGAATGTGAAGACGCTGAAATCGTTTCCGTATCGAGCGGTCGGCTTGAAAATGCCGAAGCGACGGCGAAGGAATTCGGCATCGCGCATTGGACGGACGACTGGCGCGAAACGGTTTCTCACGAAAAAGTCGATTTGGTCTGCATCACCACGCCGCCGAATCTGCATCTGGAAATGACGCTCGCGGCAATCGAGCGCGGCAAGCATATTTTGTGCGAAAAACCGATGGCGATGAATGAACGGGAAGCGCGCGAAATGACTGGAAAGGCGCGGGAAAAAGGCGTTCTGGCGTTGATTGACCACGAGCTTCGTTTTCAGGACGGGAGACAAAAAGCGTTTGAGATGATGCGGCGCGGCGACATCGGACGGATTCGCCACGCGAAATATAATTTTCGCGCTCCGCACCGCGGCGACCCGAACGTGCCGTGGAACTGGTGGTCGGACGCGGGCGCGGGCGGCGGCGCTCTCGGCGCAATCGGCTCGCACGTCGTCGATTCGCTTTTATGGTTTCTCGGAACTGACGTTTCGCAGATTTTCTGCCAGCTTCAAACACACATTAAACGGCGCAAAGACAAAAATTCGGGCGAGATGCGCGAAGTAACGTCAGACGACGAGGTAAATATGATTCTTCGTTTTGCCGACGGCGATTTGACCGAAGACGCGACCGGCATCGTTTCTATTTCGATGACCGAATATCCGAAATATCAAAATAGCATCGAATTTTTCGGCACGAAAGGCGCAATTCGCGTCGAGCATCGCGGCGAGATTTTTCTCGCGCACGCGGGCGAAAACGATTGGCGCGAAATTGATTTCGGACTCGAAAAAGCGGTTGAAGGAGTTGCCGACACGGGATTTTCGCGCGGATTTATGAGCTTTGCGCCGGAAATTGTCAAAGCAATCCGCGAAGGGAAGTCCGAAATCGAACACGCCGCGACTTTTGCTGACGGATTAAAAGTGCAGGTCGTTCTGGACAAAGCCGTCGAATCACACAAAACCGGCTGCGCGGTGGAAATAGTGAACAGTGAACAGTGAACAGTGAATAGTTTAGGAAAATTCTTTCACTGTTCACTGTTCACTGTTCACTATTCACTTAACTTCTACTATCGACTTACGTTTTTTATATTAAATGTGATAAAACTTTAATTACGCACAAGTTTTTTCCATTTTAAATGTCAAAAGTTTACGAAAATCGGGAGTGTATATCATGAAATCCATTAAGATTGCGTTATTATTTCTTTTATTTATCGGTCTTGCCGCGCCGGTTTGGCGGCAGATTTCCGCACAAAATGAATCCAAAATCAAACAGGACCCAAAGATTAAGGAGTTTGTTAATGGGAGCGAAGAAAGAGAGTCTGAAGAAGAGGAAGAAGATGCGGATTTGCCGGCTGGCGTGAAAATCAACAAGGAAGAGTATCTGAGCCTTCGCAACGAGCATCTCGATATTCTGCGCGGATTTGACACTGCACAGCAGGATTCGCGCGCCAAATCCATCATGGAGATGGAGCGGAGCGAAAGAATTCTGGCGCAAAAACGCATTTCTCAAAACCGACCGCTCGCAACGCTCTGGAATCCGCTCGGTCCCGCGCCGATTCCGATTAGCGCGAGCACCGCATACAGCGGTCGCACGTCGGCAATCGCCGTTCACCCGACCAATCCGAACATCGTTTACGCCGGAACTGCGCAGGGCGGACTTTATCGCACCTTAAACGGCGGCACGACGTGGACGCCTTTGCTGGACAGCGCTTTGACGATTGCCGTCGGCGCGGTGGCGATTTCGCCGTCAGACCCGACGACCATTTTTGTCGGAACGGGCGAATCGACGCTTTGCGGCAGCGGCTGTTTTATCGGCGTCGGGCTTTATCGCATCACAAACGCCGATACGACTCCGATTCTCTCGCCGGTGCTTAATAAAGACAGTCTCGGCAACGACGTTTTCACCGGACGCGCGGTCAGCGAAATTATCGTGCACCCGACCGATTCGAACACGCTGTTTGTCGGAACGACGAGCGGCGTCGCCGGAATCGGTCAGCAAACCACCGGATTGGTTCTGCCGAGCGCGGGAATTTACCGCACGACCAACGCGTTGGGGGCAAATCCGACGTTTGAAAAACTGACGATTCAGGGAACGCTCGGCGCGAGCCGTTCGGTTACGGATTTGGCAATCGAGCCGGGCAATCCGAATCGCCTTATTGCGGGCGTGGTCGGTTCGGGCGGCGACGGCGGAATTTATCTTTCGACCGACGCGCTAGCCGCGACGCCGACTTTTGCGAGAAGCCAGGCTCTATTGGACGGCGCAAATCCCGGGCGCGTCGAGTTGGCGGTCAACAAAAACGGCGCGGTCGTAACCGTTTACGCCGCGACCGGATTTCAAACCACGGGACAGAACAACGGAACGATTTTCAAATCGGTTGACGGCGGCGCGAGCTTCACCGCGGCTACGGGCGCGCTCGGATTCTGCACCACGCAGTGTTTTTACGACATTGCCGTTGCGGTTGACCCGGTTGACGCAAATAAACTTTTCATCGGCGGCTCGCCGACCCGCGTTTTTAACCGTTCGGCAGACGGCGGCGCGACATATACCACCAATGCACAGTCAGCCACCAACCTGCACGTCGATTCGCAGGTCATCACGCTCGCGCCGTCCGATTCGAACATCGCATATTTCGGAAGCGACGGCGGAATCTGGAAAACTACAAATGTAAACGCGACGCCGGTTGTCTGGACGACCTTAAATAATTCGACCTACAGCGCGACGCAGTTTATGGGACTCACGCTGCACCCGCTCGACCGTCACTACGCGCTCGGCGGAACGCAGGATAACGGCACGGAATTTCTCGCGCCGAACGGTACGACATGGGTTAACTCCGACGGCGGCGACGGCGGTTTTGCCGCTATCGACAGAAACGCGACCACGCCGAACGACGTTGTCGCTTATCACACATATTTTAACCAAACCACCACGCAGGTCGGTTTTGAGCGCGCGTTGACTACGGAAGCCAGCGGCGACCCGACGTGGGCGACGTTTCAGGGCTGCCGCAACGGCGTATCGAACAACGGAATTCTCTGCACGGACGCGGTTTTGTTCTACGCGCCGCTCGTCGTCGGTCCGGGCAATCCGAGCACGGTTTATTACGGCTCCAATCGGCTTTACCGCTCGATTGACAGAGGAACGACGATGACTCAGGTGAGCCAGGGACTTACAGGCGCAAACGAGCGCGTCAGCGCCATCGGCATCGCGCCGCAGGACGATAATGTTCGTCTTATCGGTTCGACGCTCGGAAGAGTTTATCTTTCGACAACCGCCGGGGCGACGACGATGACCGACGTTACCGGCGCGATTCCGGCTCGATACATCGGGCGCATTGTGGTTGACCCGACCAACACGAACATTGCTTATGTTGCGCTGAACGGTTTCGGCATACCTAATCAACACGTCTTTAAAACGACGAATCTTTTAAGCGGAACGCCGACGTGGACGGCTTCGGGAACGGGAATTCCCGATACTCCGACCAATGTTTTGGCGATTGACCCGTCAAATCCGCAGATTGTTTTCGCCGGAACCGACATCGGCGTTTTCCGCACGGCTAACGGCGGCACGAGCTGGGAGCCGTTCAGCGACGGCTTGCCGCGCGTTGCCGTTTTCGGAATGGAGATTCAGGCGGTTCACCGCATCTTGAAGATTGCCACGCACGGACGCGGAATGTGGGAAAAAAATCTTGCCGTTGCCAATCGCCGCACGATTGCCGATTTTGACGGCGACGGCAAAACTGATTTGTCGATTTTCCGCCCGTCGGAAGGCAACTGGTACGTCAAGCGAAGCACGGACGGCGTCGCTCAAACGGTTCATTTCGGACTCGGCGGCGACACAATCACGCCCGGCGACTATGACGGCGACGGCAAAACCGATTACGCGATTTTCCGCAGCGGAACGTGGTATGTTTTCAACAGCGCGTCTTCGACCATCAGAATCGAAAACTTCGGACTCGCCACGGACACGCCGGTCGCCAACGATTACGACGGCGACAGCAAAACCGATTTGGCGGTTTATCGAGCCGGCATCTGGTATTACCTGCGAAGCGGAAGCAACACGTTTAACTCTATTTCGTTCGGACTTGCCACCGATACTCCGCAGCCGGGCGATTACGACGGCGACGGAAAATCCGACCCGGCGGTTTATCGCGCCTCGGACGACCCGGCAAATGCAGATTTCTACATCTTCAAAAGCTCGGACGCGACGACGACGGGTTATTCGTGGGGACTTACAGGCGATATTCCGGCGGCAGCCGATTATGACGGCGACAGCGTAACGGACGTTGCGGTTTTCCGCCCGTCGAGCGGCGACTGGTATGTTTTGAAGAGCCTCGGCGGATTTACCATTATGCATTTCGGTTTGAACGGCGACCTTCCGCAGCACGGCGATTATGACGGCGACGCCAAATCCGATTTCGCCGTATATCGTCCGTCGGATGGCACGTGGTATGTTCTTAACAGCACAACCGGCGTTCCGACTATCGAAGCCTTTGGAATGGGCACGGACACGCCCGTTCCGGCAAGACAAAATCCGTAATTATCCAATGGCGGATTTACAGACAAAGGTGAAGAGTAAACATTGCTCTTCACCTTTTTTACTTTAAAGTGAAAAATGAGAGCTAAAAGCCTCTCACTTCTCATTTCGCATCTCTCACATCATTTCATATATTTATCCAAAAAATCGGCGACGAGCGGATACAGCTCCAGCCGGTTTTTTATTTTCGAGATGCCGTGTCCTTCGTCGTCGTAAAGTTTGTATTCGACAACGCCGCCTTTGGCTTTGACGGCTTTGACGATTTGCTCGGCTTCGGTATAGGGAACGCGCGGGTCGTTTTTGCCCTGAATGACGAAAAGCGGCGCTTTGATTTTATCGACACGGGCTAACGGCGAGATGCTTTTCAGAAAATCCAAATCCTTGTCGAGCATTCCGTATTCGACTTCGCGCTGTCGGCGACGATAACCGGAAGTGTTTTTCAAAAAGCTTTCCCAGTTGGCGATGCCGACCGTATCGATTGCCGCCGCCCACAAATCGGGATAAAGCGTAATCGCCGCGAGCGTCATATAACCGCCGTAACTTCCGCCCATCACGGCGATTCGTTTCGCGTCCGCGCCGCCCGAAGTTTTCAGCCATTCGACCGCGTAAGCCAAATCTTTGACCGAATCTTCGCGCTTTCGCACGTCGTCCAGATGCGTAAAAGTCTTCCCGTATCCGGTCGAGCCGCGCACGTTCGTTGCCAGAATCGCGTAGCCGCGCGATAGAAAATATTGATAAAGCGGGTTGAAATTCGGTCGTTCCTGTCCTTCCGGTCCGCCGTGAACACTGACAACTACCGGTAAATGAGTTCTGGTAAGACGTTCTCCTTTTTCATTTGGATTACGCGGCTCACGTTTGAAATACATAGTGTCAGATACTTTTACAGTATCTTTAGGCAAATAATACCAAGCCGAAATCTCGCGCTTGTCAAAGGTTTTGTATTTTATTAATTGCGGCTCGATAAAGCTTTCCTGCGGAATATCCGAGCGCCCGCTTTTCGTCGCCTGCGTCAGATTTTTCGACTCGACATCATAAAGCCATATATCCGAATTGTATTTCGCCGAATTAAATGAAAAGGCGAGCGTTTTTCCGTCGTTCGAAAATCGCAAGCCGCCGACGAGTCCCTGCGCCGGAAGCTTTACGATTTCGTCTTTTTTGAGCATCGTCGTAATCAGAGGCTTGCCGTCAACTTCCAGCCCGCGCAAATGTAATTCGGAAAAGCCTTCGCGGTTGATTGTGTAGGCGAGCAAATCTCCGCGCGGCGAAACTTCGACGCTTTCCGCGTCCCAAACGGGCGCGTTTCGCTCGACGAAAAGCGTGTTTTTTCCGCCGTCGCTGCGGAGATTGTCGATTTGCGCGAGCGATGTGAACTCGCGGTCTTTATTGGTCGTCAGCACAATCGAATCGCCGTCGGGCAGAAAGCGCACATCGCCGAACTGCGCCGCGCCTTTGTGCGCGGTCAGAGGCGTTACGGATTTCGTTTCCGCGTCAATCAAAAACAAATCGTTGTCCAGGCTCAGCTCCGTTCCCGAACGCGAAACGATAATTTGCCTGCCGCTGTCGGAAACGGCGGCGACATCGTTGTTGCCGTCCTGCTGAAGGATTAAATCTTCCTTGCCGCTCGCAATTTCCATCGAATAAACATCGAAAAAATTGTGGTCGCGCTTGTTCGAAGCGTAATAAATCTTCGTTCCATCCTTCGACCACGCGCCGAAATTATGGCGAACTTTCGCGCTTTTCGTTAGTTCCTTAATCTGCGCGCCGTCGTTCGACATCCAGAAAAACTGCGTGTTTTCATCGCCGCCTTTCGCCTTTCCGAACAGCAGACCGTTTCCGGCGGGCGACCAGCGCGCAAAGCCGATGTTGTCGTCGTAATTCGTGATTTGTTTCGGCGCGCCCGAAGGCAAATCCATCATCCAAATCTGCGAAGTTCCCGAAATATTCGTCAGGTAAGCAAGCTTTTTTCCGTCAGCGGAAAGCGCCGGAGAGGAAGCCGAGCGAATCGTCAGATATTGCTGAATCGTATAATTTTGGGCAAAAACAGAAACGCAGAAAAGAGTCGAAACAAGCAGAACAAAGCAAAATTTTTTCATTAAAAATCCTCACCGGAAAGTTTTCCGGTGAGGAAATTTTAGCACAATTACAAATTACGAATTAGAAGAAATTTTCCTAAATTCGTAATTCGTAATTCGTAATTCGTAATCGGCTCTCACTTGTATTTCATAAAAAACGCCCTGATGTCGTCGCGCATTTCGACCGTAACGGTGTGTTTTACGTTCGGGTAAAGCTTAAATTCGGCGTTCAGCTTGTTTTCCCGGTAAAGAGTTTTGGAGATTTCCCATCGCTCGACCGGAGTTTTGCCGAAAAGCTCGAAAACCAAATCTTTATCTTCGGTTTCGTAACCATCCGTAAAAACCAGCGAATCATTCTCGTCCTGGTCGCCCAAAAATATAAAAAGCGGGACTTTACGCAATTTTTTCAAATCGAATTTTTCGCCCGAAACCGCTTTGAAATCGCCTGTTCCGATTGGATAACGCAAAGTTTTTTCCTTATATTTATCGGTCGGCGCAATCGCCCAGCCGCCCGGCGAGCCGATTGCCGCCGCTTTAACCCGGTCGGGATGCAGAAACGTGAAACGATTGGCAAACATTCCCGACGCCGAAAAACCCGTAATCAAAACGCGCTTGTCGAATTTCAGTTTGTCCGCCTTCAAACGCGACCGCGCGTCGTCAATCATCGCCACAAGCTGCAAATCGAAACGCTTGTATTCATTTTTGCCGGTCAGCATCGAATCGCGGTCGAGCGCGTGCGTGTAAATCTGCCAATCGGTTTTCGGACGCGGAAAAACCGGCATCAAAATCGCCGTATTAAGAAGTCCGGCAATCGCGCCGTTCTGCGCCATACGCTTTTTCACGTCCGCTTCGTGAACGCTCAAATCATCGTCGATTTTGCCCGTATTATTCGGAATAACCAGAATCGTATGAACTTGTTTCTGCGCTTTCGCATCGCGCAGAGCGGGCGGAACATACAAATAATATGGATAAGCGAAACCTTTCGCGGCTTGCGCCTCGACCTTTATGATTTCAGACGGATTTATCGTCTGAGCGGCGACGGCGGCGGCTGTAATTATAAGAAACGATAAAATATAAATGGCTTTTTTCATAACAGATTTTTTAACGACGCGGGGAAAAAAATTGTTCCTGAAATTTAGCCGCAAAAATGAAAGCTATGACAGATTTATCTTCTCGTTCTCGCCGACATCAGCTTTTTCGCCCGTTGCCAGCGCCTTCAAAAAACCGATTGTCTGCGCGATTGTGCTTGAAGGCGCGTCCCAGTATTCGGCTTGCTCGACCGCGACTTTCAGCAAAACCAAATCCGGCGCGTCCTTGCCTTCGGGAAACCACGCTTTGAGCGCCTCGTTCCAGTATTCGTCGATTTTCGCGCGGTCTTTGATAATCGAAGCCATGCCCGAAACCGAAACATACGTATTATCATCCGGCGCGGCGTAAGCGACATTCACGCGACTGTCGCGCTCGATTTCCTCCGCCTTGTGCGTCTTCGAACTCGTAAAAAACCACAAATCGCCGTCAAATTCGAAATCCTGCGTCTGCATCGGACGCGACCGCAAAACCCCGCCGTCATTCGTCGTCAGCATCGCAAACTGCACATCTTTGATTAACTCGTTTAATTTCCCGATAGATTCTTCGCGTTCATCCTGCATTTAACACCTTCCCGTATTTATAAAATTTGTCCTGAAACCAGACAGGCGGGATTAGTTTAAGCAAACATCATTCCGCTTTATTTAAAATTGAATAAAGCGGAATTGAAAATAATGAGGACTCTAAAAAGATTTGAGCGAATTTCATTTGGGATGGAGTAGATAACAAACATTGGCGGTGTGCTTGAGAAAAAGCTTATTGAAGAAATATATAGTTGGTGATTAAGTTTTAACACCATATTTCTTTAATTCTGCTTGAATTTCTTCTTCCCGTCTTTGTAAATCCGCTCTTATACTAGAACAGCACATGTTTATAGTCATCGTGCCCAACAATCTGAGTTGAATAAGAACTAGCACTAAATGAATTACTATAATGATTTATTACTGCCATGGGCTTTGCACCAAAAGTCTGAAGCCTCTGAATAATCGTCGGCATAAGTTCGATAAAGTGAATAATGTTCACAATTCAGATTGAAAACCACCCTAAAACCGAACATTATTCATTGCTCAAAGACTTTT
>JBARIW010000125.1:0-15053 GCA_049799955.1 Pyrinomonadaceae bacterium | reverse complement strand
TAGCGGCTCCGTCCTGCGCGTAAGCGACCTGTAAGCCCGGTTTTGTGTTCGACATTAAAACCGTCAGAACAAATAAGACCGAAATCAGCAGCGCAAATATTTTAATTCTCGTTAAGGAATGAAGCTTCATCGCCGGTTATCTCCACGTTTTTTCTATTTCTTTGACGCATTTGCGAACCGTAAAGGCGAAAGGCTTTGAAAGAAAAAAGGCTAAATCCGAGGAGGGATTTTTTTTCTATCCTTTGCCTTTTTTCTTCCAAGCCGAATTTTAATTCGCCTCTCGCCGCCTAATTTATAAGCGAAAGATTTTCGATTTCGATAAGTTTTCCGTTTGAATCAATGCGAAAATCGTACGTTCCTTCCGCGACGGGCGGAAAAACGAATTCGCAGTAATCGTTCAAAAAAACCTTCTCACTCGCGTTTTCGGAGAAAATTTCCGCGCTCGCCTGCTTTCCGCAATCCGGGAAAACCTGACCGCTCAACCTGCATTTGCCGTCCGCAAAATGCAGGCGCAAATCGATTTCAAACTGCCCGGCGCGGTAAAGCAGATGCCTTGAATCATCAGCGACGAAACGTTCGCTGAGCGCCGTCTGCCAATCGTCAAAAACCAGACCGGCAAGCAGACGCTCGACGAACGATTCGCCTGTGGCGGAAATGCTCTTTTCCGGTCGTTTGAAAACGTTCAGAAGCCTCGCCGTGTCAGCCTGCGAAACCGGCGCGGTTTTGCCCGCGTTCACATAGCCGAAAAAGCTTTCCAGTTTGCGTGCCTGCGCGCCGCACAAGGCGCAAACACGCAAATGGCTGGAAATCTCTTGCTCTTCCGACATCGGAAGCAAGCCTTCAAAGCTTTTGACAAGTTTTTCAAACTCTGGATGTTTCATTTAATTTCTCCGAAGCAAATCCCTCACATAATAGAAGTCGGGCGAAAGCGCAAAAAAATACATTGTTTGGAAAATTTCACCACAGAGACACGGAGACGCAGAGATTTTTAAAACGCGAAATGAAAAATAAATTATCCTGCCTATCTTGTTCATCCTGTTTTAATTTTCTCTGTGTCTCCGTGTCTCTGTGGTGAAAAAAAATCATTTAGGCAGAAGTTTTATCAATTTTTCGAGACATCGCGCCCGCGTCGGACCGATGCTGCCGAGCGGAATGTCGAGCATTTGCGAAATTTCGGCGTAAGGCATCTTGTTTTGTTCGAGATAAAGCAAAGTCAGAAGACGATTGCATCGCCCGTCAATCCCGGCGAGCGCGGATTCAATCTGTTTTTCTCTTTCGAGCCGGATTAAATTCTCGTCCGGCAAAATTCGCGTGTCGGTAACTTCAAAACCGCCGCTTTCTGCCATTTCGTCAATCGATTTCGGCTTGCCGCGAGCTTCGCGCTGAATCAGGTGAATCGTTTTGTGCTGCGCGGTCGTAACGAGCCACGCGCGCAGAAATTCGGGTTTTTCGAGCAAATCGATTTTCTGAAAAAGCGTGGTGAAAACGTCCTGAAGAACGTCCGAAGCCAAATCCCGGCGAAGTCCGGCGCGAAGCGGAATCGAAAAAAGCAGGTTTTGATATTTGTGAACAATCGTTTCCCACGCGGATTCGTCGCCTTGACGACACGCTTCAACGAGTTCTTCGTCGGTTTGAGACATTTATTCGAATCAGTAAGCAGCCGGAGCTATGGTCAAAGCTCTCGACGCATCGACGCGCAGAAACATTCCGTTAACGACATCAGCCGATGTTCCCTGAATATGCGCGGCGACACGATTTGAATTCATATTGGGATTTTTTACCATGACGAGCGCGGCGATTCCCGAAACGACCGGCGCGGCAAAAGACGTTCCGCGCCACGTAGCGAATCCGCCGTTCGGAATCGCGCTGATTATATTCTCGCCCGGCGCCATAACTTCAATCCAGTCTCCGCGCGTCGAAAAGCTCGTCAGAACATCTTCGCGGCTGCTGGCGGCGACCGAGAGCAAATTGCCAGACGTTTCGGCAGCCGGATAAATGCGCGTCGAATCGCCCGTGTTTCCGGCGGCGGCAACTACGACGATGCCGCGCGAATTTTCATTCGGATTCGATGATTGTTGATAATTTGCGGTCGCGCCGAGAATGTCTTTAATGAGCGAGGTTTCTTCCTCCGTTCCGAGACTCAGATTGATAATGTCCGCGCCGTCGCCGGTGTAGATGTTGTCATCGGGATTTGTGGCATATCTTAAACCTTCCGCCAATCGCCAGATGTTACCGACTCCGTTTGAGTCGAGCACGCGAACGGGAATAATTTTCGCTTCCGGCGCAACTATCGCAATTACTCCGGCAACCGCAGTCCCGTGCCCGTAAGCGCCCTGTCCCCAAACACCGACTTCATCAGCGTAGTAATCATAATCGACAAAATCGTAGCCGGGCAGAAGCTTGCCCGCAAAAACCGGATGATGATAATCGATTCCGGTGTCGAGAACCGCAATTTTAATTCCCTGACCGCGCGTTATTTTGTGTGCCGAATTAAGGTCGATTTTGCCGCGCATCCACTGGCTCGAATAACCCTTGACGGTGTTGCCGATGCTCCACGAACCGCCGATGCTCCATGAGCCGCCGATACTCCACGAACCGCCCATGCTCCACGGCAAACTGCTTTGTCCCGGCGAACCGACTAAATAATTCGGTTCGGCATAAACGACGCGCCGCCTATTGTCATTTTGTAACTGATTTACAACGTCGGAAACTGTTCCGCCCTTTAAAATCCTCATGCGATACAGCGGGCTGTTTCCCATCTGGCAAATCGGAGTCGGGTCTAAGCCGTATAGCGCGGCAATAGCGGCAAGGTCGGAAGTGCGTTTGAGCTTGAAGACGACTTCATTCGGCTCGAAAGGCGACTGCGCCGAAGAAGCCGCGCCGGTCGCCAAAAAAATAAGGGAAAACAGAAAAACGGCAAAAATGCCAAAGGTGTTTTTACGTCGCATTTCCAACCTCCAAAATGACCAAAACCGCTATAAATACAATATTATCCTCTAATAAGTCCTACGGCGCGGGTAAAAAATACATTAGTCGGCAAATTTTTTTTACCAGCGCCCGGTAAAAACAAAAGGCGACCAGAAATACGGGTGAGCGTTTTTTTTGAGCAATTCTGCCTGGGCAATTTGCAAAGCTTTTGCCGGATTTTCGCCTTTCAGAAATTCGCCGTAAAAACGACGCATCAAATCGAGCGTCGATTCGTCGTTGACCGTCCACAAACTCATTACCAAAGAGCTTGCTCCCGCGTGGAGAAAGCCGCGCGTCAAGCCGAACAGTTCTTCGCCGGAAACTATTTTATTCAAACCCGTTTCGCAGGCGCTCAAAACGACGAGTTTGTCCCGTAAATCCAAGTCCCGCGCGTCTTTAACCGTTAAGTTTTCATTAAATAAATTAAGCGCCGAAAAATCGGGATTGTCAAGACGAAATTTGCCGTGGCAGGCAAGATGCAGAACGTCTGCTTTTTCAAGGTTTTTTCGCAAATTTTCAAGCGTCGCCGATTCATTTTTCAGCTTGACGGAATCTTTGAAAAGCTTGCCGAGCATTTCGATTTCCGCGTCGATTAAAGGCGTGTTTTTGTCAGCGACGCCGATGAGCAGGGCGCTTTCCGGCGGCGAGATTTTTCTGCTCAGACAGTTTTCGAGAACCGAAAGGCTCGGCGCATAAACGATTTCACGGTCTTCAATCAAAAACTTTTCGCCGTCGTGCAAAGCCTGAAAAGGCAGATAATGCAGAAAACGCGTCGGAACGATTGCCATGCGTTTTGCGCGGAAAAATTTCTCCAGCGGGCGAATCAGCGCGTCGTAAATCCTATGCGAATGGCGCATTAATCTTTCGGATGCGAGCCGGCGGTTTTCCGCCGAAAGTTTTTCCAGAAAACGACCTGTTTTGATTTGAAAAAGAAATTGCTCGATTTCGAGTTTGAGAGTTTTCAAATCGACCGGAAAACGGAAAACTTCAAACTCGTCGCCCGTTATCACAAACGCCGAGAGTCGATTGTCGAAATCTGCAAACTCGATAACGGTCGTGTCCGGCAAAATACTTTGAAGCGTTTCCAAATTGAAATTTCGGATTTCGCCGACCGCATTTGCTGCTTCATTTATCTGCCTGCGGCGTTCGAGTTCCGCCAGTTTTTGCTCGCGCGCGGCAGCCATTTTTCGCAATTCGGACGCGCCGCGCCGCGCTTCCAGACCGCTTGCCGTCTGCCGGTTAATGCGGCTGTAAAACCAGTTTAATTCTTCGCGCAGCTTTGTAGTTTCCGGGTTTTGCGCCGAATTTTTTGCCGCAATATTCATCGCGTCGAGCAGAGTTCTCGAACGCGAGCGCTCATGCCACGACAATGCTTCCGCCGGACGATTTTCGGCAAGCTTGATTTTGACCAACTCGTTATAAGGAAATAGTTTATCCGAGAAAAACGCGGTGCGAAATTCTTCCGCCGACAGCGCCGAGCGCGAATTTTCGACCAGATTAATCGCTTCGAGAAAAAACTTTTCGTCGCCGCTGATTTTGCCCAGACCGACCAGACACAAATATTCGATTTGGCGCGACTGTCCGGCGGCAGTTCCGAGCGTTTGACGAAAAATTTCTTCGGCTTTTTCGCTTTCGCCGCGCCCAAGCCGGATTTCTCCGAGAAGCCAGCGCGCCAAAAGCTCGTGCCGCTTGTTTCCGCCTTCGATAAATGTTTGTAAAGCGGGTTCAGCCTCGTTTTCCGCTTTCGTCAAATCGTCGTTTCGATAATAAAACTGGGCTTTTGATAATTTGGCGACGGCAGCCGAAATCAAATTGCCTTCGGCTTCAAATAATTTTTCCGCTTTGTCGAGCAGATTTGCCGCAAATTCTGCGTCGTCGAGCAAAAACAAAGCTTTCGCATGGCTCAGAAGGCATCGGGCAAGCTCCGCCTGCATTCCGAGTTCGGCAAATTTCGCTTCGGTTTTTTCGTAAAACGCGACCGACTCGGGCAAAAGGTTGAGTTCGAGATAAATGTCGGCGATTTCAAGCTCGCAGTTTGCGGATTGATGCGGCATTTTCAGCAAATCGTATTTTTGCCGCGAGCGTTCCATATATTTCAAAGCCAAATCGAGCCGTCCCTGAAACAAATACAGATTGCTCATTCCGGTTTCGATTTCGGCTTCCGTTACGGTCAAATCGTTTTCGGCGGCGCGGTTTAACGCCCGCCCGTAAACCGTCTCGGCTTCGCGGAAATTATTTTGTAAAGCCTGTACAAAAGCCTGACAATTTTCGACCATCGCAAGCTGCCGCTGGTCGCCGATTGCGGCAAAATGACCGTGAGCCGAAGCGAGATACGGTTCGGATTCGCGGTAAAAATCGCGCCGCCAGTATAAATTTCCGATGTTGTGCTCGATTTTGCCGACCGAATATAAATCATTTTCGCGGCTGAAAACATCGCGCGCGCGCAGACCGCAGGCGACGGCTTCATCGTAGCGACCGAGCAGCGCCAGAGCATAAAGCTTGCTGATTTGCGTCGTCGCGGCGCTATGCGGCTTTTCCAAATCTTTAAAGCTTTTTTCCGATTTATCGAGCCATTTCAAGCAATCTTCAAGCCTGCCGTTGACCAGATTTTCGATTGCCCGCGTCCATTCCGTGTAAGCTTCGATTTCAGGATTATCGGTTAAATCGGACAGCTCGTGCAAAATTTCGACGATAATCGAAACTTTTTGCGGCTCGTGCGTCCAGATTTCGTAGCAGATTTGCTGAAAACATTCGGCAAGCCGGGCATCTGCCAGCCGCGAATGTTTGGCAAGCAAAGACGCGCGCTCGTCCGAAGTCCTTTCGATTAATTTTCGGGCAAGCTCCTGCTGATTCATTTTTGAGATTTTAGCTGTAAATGATTAGACGATTTTCGGTTTATCCGTAAGCTAGTATAAGTCTCCGGCGGTTTATAAACAAATATAATATTTGCCGGAAAGGTCGGATTATTTTGCAAACGGGAAATAAACGGTAATATATTTAACGCCGGAGCTTTTTCTTTTATGTCGATATTAATTGCCGAAGACAACAACGCCCAGCGCCATTATTTAAGCGAGCTTCTCACGCGCGAATTTCCGGCGGCTGCGCCCGTTATCGAAGCCGACGACGGCGAGGCGGCGATTCTTCTGACGCTCGAACATCGCCCGACGCTCTGCATTCTCGATATTCAGATGCCGCGAATGTCCGGCGTTAAGGCGGCGCGCGCAATCTGGCGCGAATTTCCGCAGGCGCGAATTATCTTCTGGACGCAGTTTCCGCACGAAATTTATATTAACGAGATTCGCAAAATCGTCCGCTCAATCGAGCCGCAGCCGACCTACGGTTTTATCCACAAAAACAATCCCGAATCCAGATTTCTGCGGTTTGTCGCCGCCGTTCTCGAAGACGGCGCGGATATGATTGACCCGGCGTTTAAGGATTCGTTTCAGCGTCCGCTTCTGACCGAATTCGAAACGGAAGCCCTGCGCTTTCTCGCGCTCGGACTTTCAAACTGGGCAATCGCGCGAAAATGCAGTTTGAGCTTAAGAGGCGTCGAAAGCCGTCTCGCCACGCTCTACGAAAAGCTTTTTCCCGAAAGCTCCGCCGGAACCGAAAACGAGACTTACGACAAACTCGCCTATAATCCGCGCACGCGAGCCTTCAGCGAAGCCTTAAAACGCGGGCTTATCAACTCGGACGAGCTTGAAAAAGCCGAAGCCGAACTTGCCGAATGGACGGCGCGCGACCGGAAGCGTTTTGCGGAAGAGCCGAATAAAAACAAGTGAAAAGTGAAAAGTGAAAAGTGAAGAAGCAGGAAATTTCAAATCTTTTTCGCGCGTCGCCGCCGATTTTATATGCGTTTTGCTTTGCGCTTTTACCGCCATCTCTCAGGAAATTCCGAAGCCGCAAAATTTTCATCAATGGGGCGCGGTTACGCTTTTTAACGGCTTGCCTTCGGACAATGTCCGCGCCATCGCTCAGACGCCCGACGGCGTTCTGTGGTTCGGAACGGACAATGGTTTGACGAGATTCGACGGTCGGCGCGTCTCGACCGCAAGCCTCGAAGACGCGGGCAAAATCTTTGCGCTCGAAATTGGGGCTGACGGAAAACTCTGGATTGGCGCGGAAAAAGGCGCGTTTTTCTTCGACAGCGAAAAATTCCGGCTCGTCGAAGAAACAAAAAATATCGCCGTTACGTCGATTTTGGTTTCAAATAAAATCTTTCTCGCAAGCGATGAAGGCGCGATTTTCGCGCTTGCAGACGGCGAAAGAAACAACTCTCTCGCTGCCGAGCGCATTCCGCCCGAACCTCTGCGCGGAAGCGACGGGCAGCTTTTAAATATTACAAGTCTTGCGAAAATCGGCGACAAAATTATCGCCGGAACGCGAAGCCGCAGTATTTTGATTGTCGAAAATACGCAGACATTTGAGACGTTCAGCCGCCCGCGCCCGTTTTTCGTCAACGCTCTGGCGCAGGATGCGCGGGGAAACGTCTGGCTCGGCGCGGATGCGCGCGGCGCGGAAAGCGGCTTTTTTTCGTTTAACGACATCGCGCGTCCCGTTCAAATCGGCGTGGAATCGGGCGATGTTCTGGCAATCGAGCCTGACGGCGCGGGCGGCGCGTGGTTCGGAACTGCCGTAAACGGTTTGTTTCATTTTCGCGGCAACCGGCAGACGGAACATTTCACGTTTGAAAATACGGCGGGCGGACTTCGCTCAAACACGATTTACACGCTTTTTACCGACCGCGAAAATGTCGTCTGGATTGGCACGAATCGCGGCGTTTGCCGCTTCGACGCGTCGAGTCCTTTTGTTCAGACGCTTTCCGAAGACAGCAACGATAATTTCGTCCGAACGCTTTTTCGGGCGAGCGACGGGCGAATCTTTGCGGGCACAAACGGCGGCTTATTTTTGTTTGTAGGCGGCGATTGGCTCGAAACGGAGAATTTTTCAAAAACCGTTTTTTCAATCGGAGAAGATTTTTCAAAACAGCTTTTAATCGGTACGCCGAAGGCGCTTTTCAGCTTTGACGGGAAAGAAAAACTCAAAGGCGACGTTCGCGCCGTCGCCAATTTTCGGGGCAAAACATACGCGGCGGTTTTCGAGCAGGGAATTTTGCAAATAGAAAATCCGTCGTCGCCCGTCGCCGTCGAATCGCCGACCGCACTTTTCGCGGACGGCGAAAAACTCTGGATTGGAACGGCGCAAAAGGGCGTTTTTACATTTAACGGGAAAGAAATCAGCCAGGAAAAATCGCTCGAAGCTTTAAGCGGCGCGGCGATTCGGAAAATTTCGAAAGACGGCGAAAATAATTTATGGTTTTCCGGCGAGCGCGGGCTTTTTCGCCTGCAAAACGGCGAATTGCAGACAATTATCGCCAACGAAGACGTGCGCGATTTCGCAATAATCGGCGCGGACATTTGGGCGGCGACGCTCAAAGGCGGGCTTTTTCACGCGAAATTCGACGAAAATTTCGGCTGGCTGATTTCCGCTTTGAACGTCGAGCAGGGCTTGCCTTCCGAGCAGATTTTCGCGCTTCTGCCGGTTGAAAATCAGATGCTTATCGGCACAAATCGCGGCGTGGTTAATTACACTCCGGGCTTGGTTGCGCCGAAAATCGTCGCCACGCGCGTTTTGAGCCAGCGTCTGCATAACGCGGAAGAATTGAGCGGCACGATAAATCTCGATTACCCGCAAAAATCGCTTCTCGTCGAAGTCGCGGGCTTGAGCAGCCGCACTTTTCCCGAGCAGTTTCAATATGGTTTTCTGCTCAAAAATTCAAGCGGCGAGATTCTCGAAAAAAAATTGTCGAGCAGCGCGCAGCTCACGCCCGCAAACTTAAAATCCGGCGAATATATAATCGAAATTCGCGCTTTCAATAAAGATTTGCTCGCGTCCGAGTCTTTGACGATTAGATTTTCCGTCGCCCGCGCGCCTTTTCCGTGGACGGCGACTGCGCTCGGCGTTTTGCTCGTCATTGCGCTAATCGCTCTGGTCTGGGCGATAATCGAGCGCCGCCGAATCGCGCAGAGAAACCGCGAGCTTGCCGCCGCGCGTTTCGACCTTGCCAACGAAGCCGAGCGCGAACGAAAAAGAATCGCGCAGGATTTGCACGACCAGACGCTCGCCGATTTGCGCGCGCTGATGCTGATGTCGGACAAATTGCCTGCTGACACGGGCGAGTTTCGCTCGGAAATCGAATCCATTTCGACCGAAATCCGCCGCATCTGCGAGGATTTAAGCCCTTCGGTACTGGAAAATGTCGGGCTGACCGCCGCGCTCGAATTTTTGCTCGGTCATACGATTGAAAACTACAGATTTTCCGCCGCCGTCGAGGAAAAATTTAACTTTTCGCCAAACGCGCAGATGCAGATTTATCGCATCGCGCAGGAAATTTTGACCAATATCAAAAGCCATTCGGACGCGAAATTTGTCGAGATGAAAATCGACGCGTCCGAAGAAAACGAATTTATTTTGAGCATCGAAGACGACGGCAGTTTTTTCAGTCCGAACGAGCACACGCCGAGAGGTCGCGGCATTGCCAACATAAAATCACGCGCCGCGCTGATTAAAGCGGAAATTTTCTGGCAGAAAAATGAAAAAGGCGGAACACGGTTTTTGCTGCGTAAGAAATAAAAAAATCCATCTCCCGACTGTGGAAATCCACAATCACACGCCCGCATCAACACTCATCCCGCGTGTTGATTAACCTGTTCAAATCCGTATCTGAATCAATGATAATCGCTCTTACAATTATGCGGTTATCATTCAAAAACAAAATTATCATTGGCGCGAGCGTTTTAATTTTGTGCTTTGTCGTCCAAAAAATTCTGCGAATCAAAGAGTCCGCTCAAAACGTGCTTGCCACAGAACGCGCCCGCCTGATAGAACAAAATCGCGTAACTTTTGAAAAAAAGTTCCTCACTCCATACCTCACAAAAAACATATCGATTTTGCAAAACACAAGCGAAACACGCGATTTTACGCGGTTTAAAGATTCGTATTTCGCCACGACCGGCGGCGGGCTTGTCCAATTTTCCGTCGAAGGAAATATCGTCCGACATTTCACCGTTGCGGACGGTTTGCCCGAAAGCGATTTGACCTGTTTAGCCGTTTTCCGCGACAAGCTCTTTATCGGGACGCGGACAAAAAATCTGGTAACTTTCGACGGCGAAAAATTTGAAAACTACGTCTGGACAGAACGAAAAGCGCAAGCCGTTACCGCGTTTCTCGAAAGTGAAGGCAGACTTTTAATTGGAACTTTCGGCGGCGGTTTGATTGAATTCGACAGCGAAAGATTTACGGAAATTAAAGCCGAAAAGACGAGCATTAAGGCGATAAATTGTTTGTTTAAAGACGGCGCGAGCCTTTACGTCGGCACTTTCGACAGCGGTTTGTGGATTTATGAAACAGGCGTCTGGGCGCATTTCACGACTGCCGAAGGCTTGCCGTCAAACCGCGTCGTCGGCATCGCCGCAAAGGACAAAAACCTTTATGTCGCCACCGATTTCGGCTTGGCGCAAATGCTCGAAAAATCTTTTCGCGCAATTTCGAATCTGCCGTCAGTTTCAAGCTTGATTTTGCACGAAAACCGCCTTTTTCTGACAAAAGCGAGCGGCGAAATTTTTACATTTGACGACGCGATTAAAGAATTTTCCGACAAGGGAAATCTGGAAAACGCTCATTTGATTTTTGCGGACGAAAATCTTTTGCTGCTTTCAAATCAAGGCATCTCCACGATAGACGGCGCGAAAATAAAAGCCTTCGGCGAGGCGGAAAACGAATCTCTGACCGACAATTTCGTTTCGGCGCTGGCGTTTGATAAAAGCGAAAATCTATGGATTGGCACATTTCGGCGCGGCATCGACGTTTTTTCCGCCGAAGGCAAAAAGCTCAAACATCTGGAATCGGAAAATGCGCGCGAAATCAATTTTCTGCAATCGACGGGCGAGACGGTTTCCGCCGCGACTTCGAGCGGTTTGCTCAGTTTCAAAAACGATTTTTCCGTTGAGAACCTGACTAAAAAAGATGGCTTGCCGACGAATTCGATAACGCATTTTTCCGGCGATTTCATCGCCACGACAAAAGGTCTTGCGTTTCGGGAAAACGGGAAAATCCGCGTTCTTTCGACCGTCCAGAATCTGCCGAACAATTCTGTTTACACGACTCTGCAAATCGGCAAAAAGCTCTACGCCGGAACGCTCGGCGGGCTTGCCGAAATCGAAGCAAACCGCATCACGCGCGCGTTCAAAGATTCGAATTCAAATCTGAAAACAAACTGGGTAACGGCGCTCTGCTTTGCAAATGAGCGAATTTTTATCGGAACTTACGGCGGCGGCGTTTTCGAGCTTTTGCCTTCGGGCGAAATTCGCCCTTTTGACGGCGAAGCGGGCAAATTTACGGTCAATCCGAACGCGATTTTCAGCGACGGCGAGCGGCTTTATATCGGAACTCTGGCGGGCGTGAAAATTCTCGATTTGCGAACTCAGGAATGGAAAACCTTAAAACGCATTTTGCCCGCCGAAACCGTGATGAGCATCGCGGGCGACGCTGAAAACATTTATTTCGGAACGACCGGCGGCATTGCGCGAATCGCTAAAGATTATTTTGTAAAAGGAGAAACAGAGTGAGGACTTTTACCACAGAGACACAGAGACACAGAGAAAGAAAAAGATTTTTAATAGAATTTATTCTCAAAAACGCCTTAAAAAAATCTCTGTGTCTCTGCGTCTCCGCGGTGAAAATTCTTTTGATTTTCTCGCTCGTTTCCGCGCAGTCGGGCGTTTTAATTCCGACTTCCGACAACAAACCGAATCCGAAAATTCTCTCGCTCGCCGTGATGAATGTCGAAATTCTGATTGACAACCAGCACGCAACCGTCAAAGTTTTGCAGATTTTCGACAATCACACGGCGCAGACGCTCGAAGGCAAATACGTTTTCGCTTTGCCGCAAAAGTCTTCCGTTTCCGATTTTGCCGTCTGGGACGGCGACCGGCGAATTCCGGGCGTGATGATGGAAAAACGCCGCGCCAACGCAATTTACGAAACAATTAAAGCGCAGCAAATCGACCCGGGAATTTTGCAGACGACCGACGAAACGGAAAGCGCAAAAGGATTTTCGGCGAAGATTTTCCCGATAAATTCTTACGGAACGAAGCGGCTCGAAATGGAGTACGCCGAAGATTTGGCGATTGAAAATCTCACGTCGCATTTTACTTTTCCGCTCAAGCCGACCTACGGCGAAGCGCAGGCGGTCAGTGAGTTTAATCTGAAAATCCGCGTTCTAAACGATTTCGGGTTCGCTCAAATCGAAAGCGAAAATCCGGCGTATCCAATGCAAATCGAGAAAAACGAGCCGAATGAATTTGCCGCTGAATTTCACGCTTCAAACATCGAGCTTAGAGACGATTTTTCCTTCGATTATCGAATAAACGCGGGCGAAAACGCGCTTTCGGTTGTCGCTTTCCGCGCGCCCGAACAGATTTCTGCATACGATTTGCGCGACCCGCAAACGGCGGACAAAACGGCGGACGGATTTTTTCAGGCAAACGCAATTTTTGCGCAAAATCAGAACGCTGAGCGCGCGCCGAAACGCGTCGTTTTGCTGCTCGACACATCGCTTTCGATGTATGGCGATAAGCTCGCCCGCGCGGTCGAAGCAATCGATTTTTTTCTGCACAATCTCGCGCCCGAAGACGAATTTAACCTGATTTTGTTTAATGACGAGGCGTTTTCCTTCGCGCCGAAGCCTGTCGCGGGAACACCGGAAAACGTCGAAAACGCTTTGCAGTTTGTCAAAGACCGCTCGCTCGGCGGCGGAACGAATTTGAAAAACGCGCTCGCCAAATCAATCGCGCAAACCGAATTTTTTTCCGAAGGCGAGAGGCAAATCGTTCTGATTTCCGATGCCAACCCGACGCTCGAAACGACCGTAACGAAGGAAATCGAAAAGGTTTTCGACAATAAACCGGTGAAATTTTTCGCGTTTGCGCCCGGCGCGGATGCAAATGCGAATTTGCTGAAAAGTCTGGCGGAAAAAACTCACGGCTATTTTGACATGGCGCGGGAAACCGAAGACATCGCGCTCAAACTCAGGCTTTTTCTCGAAAAAGTCGGAACGCCGGACATCGCCAATCTCAGGCTCGCGTCGCCGAACGGCGCAAATCTCTACGACGTTTACGCGAGCGGTGAAAATTCGTTCGCCGGTTCCGGCTTTTCCTTTGTCGGTCGCTACAAAAAGCCGCAGACGCAAACAATCGATTTTTCGGCGCAGACGGGCGCTGAAAAAATAAATCTTTCGCGCGAAATCGCTCTGCCCGAATTTGACGAAACGCATTATTTTCTGCCGCGAGTCTGGGCGCGGGCGCGTGTAAATGCGCTTTTACAAGCGATGAACCGCGACGGCGAGCGCGAAGATTTTATCGCGGAAATCATACGTCTTTCGGAAAAATACAAATTTGTTACACCTTACACGGCGTTTCTCGCCGCGCCGCGAGCGCTGCTTCGCCCGCGTCTGATTCAGCCGGGCGACCCTGTAATTCGCGTCAAAACCGACGAATCAGTGCGCGAAGTTTTTGCCGTTCTGCCGTTTGGCGAAACTTTGCCTCTAAAATTTCTCGAATCGGAAAAAGTCTGGGAAACACGCTTTCTCGCGCCCGCTTGGATGGCGGACGGGACATATAAATGCCGTTTGCTGCTGACGGACAAAAACGGCAACGGTTATCAGGAAGAAAAAACGTTCGTCGTGGATAGCCGCGCGCCGAAGGTGAAAATCAATCTCGAAAAATCCGGCTTTCAGGCGGGCGAAGAAATTCTGCTGAAAGTTTCCGCCGACAGCGACACGAATCGTTTAATCGCAAAGATTTACGGTGCAAAACCGGTTCAGCTTTTCTGGTCGGGCGAAGCGAAAGCAAATGTCGGGAAATTGAAAATTCCCGAAAATCTCGCTTCGGGAAAATACGTTTTGAGCGTTTCGGCGGAAGATTTCGCGCACAATCAGACGACGGAAGAGCTACAGATTGAGGTACTCGGAAAATGAAAAAGATTTTTTCAACGCAGAGACGCAGAGACGCAAAGATTTTTAAAGGCGGAACGCGGATTGCGGAATGCGGAATTAAAATGCGAAGACCGAAGACCAAAGACCGAAAGACGAGATTAAATCTGCGTTCATCTACGTTCATCTGTGGTTGCATTTCTTTCTGTCTGATGGTTTTAGCCCTTTGGTTTAATTTTGGTTCGATGCAAAAAGTGTCTGCTCAAGGCGCGCCAAACGAAATTGAAAACGCGCTTTTTACAAGGCAGGAATTTTTCGGCGCGGAAGCGATTGTGCCTTTGCCGACTGCCGAAGCTAGAGAAAATCTCGCCAAACTTTCGGAAAACGCGCCGGACAATCCGCAGATTCTTGAAAAACTGGCGGAACTCGACGAAAAGCTTTCGCGTTTTGACGAGGCGGAAAAGAATTTGATTCGGCTGGCTGAAATCGACAAATCAAAGCTGGAAATTTTAGCCGCGTTTTATCATCGCCGCGCCGCGTTTCAGAAAGAAGCGGAAATTCTCAAAAAGATTATTTTTTCTACCGAAGCGGAAAAACGCGGCGCGGCGTTTGGAAATTTGATTGATTTGGCGCGGATGCACGATTTGGAAGAATATCTGCAAACTGATTTTTACGCGCAGATTACAAAAGAAAATCCTGACATTTACACGATTTTTGAAACATTGATTGATAAGCTCACGGAAGAAAAAAATTACGCCGAAGCCTTAAATTTCGCGCGGCAGGCGCGAACGCAGTTTCCCGACAGAGAAAGCGTTTTGCTCGAAAAAGAAATCAATATTTTGCTTGAAACGAACAACGCGAAAGAAGCCGAAACAATTTATCAGGCGGCGTTCGACCCGTTCTGGTCGGACGAAGAAGCCGAAAAATTTTATGACTTTTTGAGCAATCAAGACCGGCTTCGCGCATACGGCGCGGAAATTAAAGCGAAATTCAGAAAAAATCCGGCTGATTTCGATGCGGCAATCCGGCTCGCGCTTTATCAAAATCATGATTACGATTACGGGAACGACTCGCTTTCGTCCGTTATTCTCAAGCT
>JBARIW010000124.1:0-1542 GCA_049799955.1 Pyrinomonadaceae bacterium | reverse complement strand
GGCCGAGGCAGCCCGTGCTGCCGGCGCCGACGTGGTTGGCATGGAAGACCTGGCAGAACGCATCAAGGCCGGCGACATGCCGTTCGACATCGTGATCGCTTCGCCAGACACCATGCGTATCGTCGGTACGCTGGGCCAGATTCTCGGACCGCGTGGCCTGATGCCTAACCCCAAGGTTGGCACCGTGACGCCGGACGTGGCAACGGCAGTGAAGAACGCCAAAGCCGGTCAGGTGCAATATCGTACCGACAAGGCAGGCATCATCCACGCAACCATCGGCCGCAAGGATTTCGCCGACGCAGATCTGAAGAGCAACCTGGTTGCGTTGATCGAAGCGTTGAACAAGGCCAAACCGGCAACCAGCAAGGGCATTTACCTGCGCAAGGTCTCGCTGTCGTCCACGATGGGCGCCGGTGTCCGTGTGGATCAGACCACCCTGGCTGCCTGATTACCGAATCAAGTCCCTGTGCCGGCAATGGCACAGGGCGCATCTTTGGGCCGGGCCGGATTCCTTGCGGATGAAAGCCCGGGCAATCAAAGACCGTTGGGCTGATATGCATGCACGTTGTGCACGATGTTAAAAGCCGGAAGCGCAAGCCAAGGTACCCAACGCAGATGGCGAGCCCGAACAAGTTTTGTAGTCTGCCCGCTGTGCAAGCAGGATCGCGACAGCAGTGAACTCCTAACTTCGGACGCCGTGTTCGAACCGATGCAAGGCAAGCAGCCATAGGGTTGTGTAGTCGCCAAGCATCATTTTTGGAGCTTGACCGTGGGACTCAATCGGAATGAAAAAGAAGCCGTAGTCGAAGAAATCTCTGCCAAGGTTGCATCGGCACAGACCATCGCGCTGGCTGAATACCGTGGCATCCCGGTCGGTCAAATGACGCAACTGCGTTCCAAGGCGCGTGACCAGGGCGTGTACCTGCGTGTGTTGAAAAACACGCTGGCTCGCCGTGCTGTCGAAGGTACCGCGTTTTCTGGCCTCGCCAATGAAATGACCGGTCCGCTGATCTATGCGATCTCGGACGATGCCGTCGCCGCTGCCAAAGTCCTGTCGGACTTTTCCAAAGGCAACGACAAGCTGGTCATTCGTGGCGGTAATTACGCAGGCAAGTCGCTGGACAAGGCAGGCGTTGCTGCTCTGGCCAATATCCCTAGCCGTGAAGTTCTGCTGTCCCAGCTGATGGGCATCATGCAGGCGCCGGTTTCCGGATTTGCCCGTGCACTCGCCGCCCTGGCGGAAAAGAACGGTGGCGGCGCCCCGGCTGAAGAAGCCGAAGCGCCAGTCGAAGCAGCCTGATCGGGCTGTTCCGTTCGCGTCATTACCGACTAGATGTAACTATCGAATCAATTTAGGAGTTTCAAATGGCAATTAGAAAAGACGACATTCTGGAAGCAGTAGGTCAGATGTCCGTGATGGACCTGAATGACCTGGTGAAGGCATTCGAAGAGAAGTTTGGCGTTTCCGCAGCAGCAATGTCTGTAGCCGGTCCGGCTGCTGGCGCTGCAGCAGCTGCTGTTGAAGAGCAGACCGAGTTCACC
>JBARIW010000123.1:0-1524 GCA_049799955.1 Pyrinomonadaceae bacterium | reverse complement strand
GCTGGGATCTGTGCGGGGGGCCGCCCGAAAGGGCGGTCCCTACCGCGACCTTGATGCGGATATCCGCGACTTCTTTACCAGCCTTGATCATGGATGGTTGGAGAAGTTTCTTGAGCACCGGATCGCGGACAAGCGGATTCTGCGGCTTATCCGCAAGTGGTTGAGCGCAGGTGTTATCGAGGACGGGAATTGGTCACAGACTATGGAGGGGGCGCCGCAGGGCGCTTCGGCATCGCCGTTGCTGGCGAACGTCTATCTCCATTACGTCTTTGACCAGTGGGCTGATTGGTGGAGACGCCGTCACGCGCGTGGTGATGTGATTATCGTGCGTTTCGCGGACGACTTCACCATGGGTTTCGAGTATCAGGAGGATGCGCAGCGGTTTCTGGTCGAGCTTCGCGAGCGGTTCGCGAGGTTTGGGCTGGAGCTACATCCCGACAAGACGCGGCTGATCGAGTTCGGGCGGTTCGCCGCGAAGAATCGACAGGCGCGTGGCCTCGGGAAACCGGAGACGTTTGATTTCCTTGGCTTCACGCACATTTGCGCGAGGATGCGGGACGGGCGTTTCTGGGTGCGGCGTATCACGATCTCGAAGCGGATGAGGGCGAAGCTACGAGAGGTCAAAGACCAACTCAAGCGACGGCGACATCAGCCCGTTCCCGAGCAGGGGCGGTGGTTGGCGAGCGTGGTGCGGGGCTACCGTGCCTACTACGCCGTGCCTGGCAACCGCGCGGCGGTTGCCACCTTTCGCACCCAGGTGACCCGGCTCTGGCATAAGGCGCTGGAGCGTCGCAGCCAGCGCACGCGGATCAACTGGGCGCGGATGAACCGCCTCGCGACTCGATGGCTTCCGCCCGCCCGCGTGGTGCATCCCTTTCCCGACGTGCGCTTTCGCGCTAATACTCAAGGCAGGAGCCCAGTGCGTTAGTAGCGCACGCTGGGATCTGTGCGGGGGCCGCCCGCAAGGGCGGTTCCTACCGCGATGATCGTGGGCTTCTGGTACGGCTCACCGGTACGTGATCGCCCGGAGCTGTCCTATACCCAGTTGGAGTTCGAAGAGGCCAGCGCAGCGGGCATACCGCGGCTGGTGTTCGTGCTCGGTGAGGACGCGCAGGGCCCTGCGGAGCTGTTCCGAGACATCGAGCATGGTGCGCGTCAGGAAGCGTTCCGGACCTCACTTTCCGCGCGCGGGATCACCGTCGCGACAGTCACCAGCCCCGAAGGCCTGAGTGAAGCGCTCTATCAGGCGCTGGTCACCTCCAATCCTCACGGCGTCGCAGGGTCGCGGGGGCCAGTGTTCGCGGTGCCGTCGCTGCACGGTGATGAGGTCGTCCGCCCGGAGTTGATGGCGGAACTGGTGGCGGCGGTAACGCGGCCAGGAGTCAGCGTGGTGGGGATGACGACCGCGTTGTGGGGTGCGGGAGGGTTCGGCAAGACGACGTTGGCTCGGTTGCTGGTGCACCTCGATGGGGTCAGGGAGCACTTCTCTGATGGGGTGGTGTGGGTGACCGTCGGCGAGGACGC
>JBARIW010000122.1:0-15317 GCA_049799955.1 Pyrinomonadaceae bacterium | reverse complement strand
ATTGCAAGAGTGCTATCGCACATTTGGTTGTCCTCTTTTGGTTGAATTTGTTTGGCGACAAAATTCTAAAAGAGGACAATTTTTATTTCAAATATCAAATCTTATAACTGGCAACTTGGGTTAATTAAGAAACTCTTTCCAGCTTGGAAAAAGAGGATTGAAGGTTTTTGTTAAATCTTTTTCTTTTTTCTCTACGGCACGCGAAACCCCTGCGCCAATAAAAGGCACAACTAGCCCTGCCTTTAATGCATCTATAAGCGGTTCAGGAATTTCGATTTTATTATCTGACATGAGAGCCTCGTTAAAGTTTATTCTCAATAAACCGCATTGAGTTTGGTTACGGTTAAATAATAAATGCCGGGAAATTCAAGCCATTATGCACCAATTTGCGGAAAGTTTCTAGCCTTTTCGGTTGTAAATGTTGGCAATGAGGCGAAAATCTGGTAGCCTTTACCTTGCATTTCTGCATCCAATACGAAATATTTTATTCAATTTAGTATAATAAACACATTATGTTCAGTGATAATTTCAGACGCGGCGAAGGGAAGGGCAAGGGTAAAACCGGCTCGAAGGCGGCGTCGAAGCTTGCCGATATTGGCTGGAAGGCGTTTCAAGCCGTCAATAAACTAGCGCCCGAAGGCGAGTCGATTAAACCGGCTTGGGCGGCAGAACCGCTTCTTAAATCTTACGAGCGAACCGCGCCGCCTTTGGGCTTTCCGCGCGAAACGGATTCGCTTTGCCCGACGTGCGTGAAAAACGTGCGCGACGGCGTGATTAATAAGACAATTCCGCTTGAGATTTTGATGAACTCGCATCCGGGCGAGATAAAGGCGCAGATTGTCGAGGAAAACGGTCAGGTCTTGATGCGGAAAACCTGCCCTACGCACGGCGAATTCGTCGATGTGATGGCGACCGACGCAAAGTTTCTGGAGCGCATCGAATCGCTTTTTTACGGGCGAGATTTCAAAGCGGCGGAAGACAAGCACGTTCATCATCACGGAACTTCGGACATAAAATTCGGACGCGGCGCGGTTTTGACGGTCGATTTGACGAACCGCTGCAATATGATGTGCAACCCGTGTTTTATGGACGCCAATCAGGTCGGATACGTTCACGAACCGACGTTTGAAGACACGAAACAGATTTTAGACAACGCCGTAAGCTTCAAGCCGCGTCGTCAAATCATCATTTTATTTTCGGGCGGCGAGCCAACCATTTCGCCGCACTTTCTCGAATCGGTCGCTTACGCGAAAAAGATTGGATTTTATCGAATCTTAGCGGCGACAAACGGCATTCGCTACGCCGAAGACATCGAATTCTGCAAAGCGGCGAAAGAAGCCGGGCAGCACGGCGTTTACTTGCAGTTTGACGGAACTTCCGAAGAAAAGAACAAGCATCGCGGCGTCGGAAATTTGTTCGACGTAAAGCTCAAAGCGATTGAAAATCTCGCTTCGGTCGGCATAAAAGTTACGCTCGTAACGACGATTGTTAATACGATTAACAACGACGCCATCGGCGACATCGTCAAATTTGCCGCGCAGAATATCGATAAAGTTCAGACAATCGCGTTTCAGCCTGTTTCGTTTACAGGACGCGACGAAGACGTGCCGGACGATGTTCGTATTCAGCAAAGATACACGCTCGCGGGAATGACGCACGATTTGAAAGAACAGCTTGACGGGACTCTTCAGCCGCTTCGTGATTGGTTTCCGCTGTCAAGTTATTCGGCGTTCACATCGGTGATGGATATGCTGCAAGGCGCGGACGCTCCGTGGGGCTGGTCGTCGTGCAACTGTCATCCGAACTGCGGAATTTTCACGCTGATTGTCGTCAACAAAAACACGGGCGCGATGACTTCTTTGTTCGACTTTTTCAATTACGAGCAGTTTATGAAGGATGTCGCCACGATTACCGACACGGCTCGCGGCAAAAAGCTGACGATGGCGCAGCTCGGCATGGCGATTATGCGAAATTATGACGCTTCGCTTGCGCCCGAAGGCTTTCCGATTTCGCAAATCTTAAATCTTTTCAAACCTTCGTCGGCGGATTCGAACTCGGACAGAAACGATAGAATGAAAGCGCAGCCGAAAAACGAAACCGAAGATATGTGGCGCGTTTTGTGCGTCGAGGGAATGTGGTTTCAGGATTTGTTCAACTACGATTTCCGCCGGACGGAAATGTGCGTCATTCCATACGGAACGCAGGAAGGCGAGATTTCCTTCTGCGCTTACAACACGGGCGTCGGTTGGCGGCAAATCATCGAGGAAATGCACAAAACCGCGTCACTTTCGGAATGGTATAAAGACCACGGACGCCACGCCGTTTACGCGAAAGGCAAGGAAGTTCCGGGAATTGCCAAAACGCGAAGCCTGAGCCTTCCGGTAATTGCGAAAATCGTTTCGGAAGACAACGACGCGCCGACCGCGACGCCGTATCTCGTCGAAGAGGAAGAAAACGAAACAGTTGGTGTATAATTAAATCCGTAGATATTTGACCGCGAAATATTTGAAAGAATTTTCAATATTTCGCGGTCAAACTAATTTAAAACGAACAAGGGAGGAAAAAATATGCCCGATGAAAAGAGCATGGGACACGATTTGAATATTATGGAAGAACACGGCGACGATTTGGAACTCGTCGGAAAACATCCCGAACACGCGCCGCGTCCGGGAATGAAAACGCCGCAGGTCAAAGATTTTGATGAAGACGCGATTGACGAAAGCGGCAATCCGCTTCATCCAAAGGAAAAGGACGAAAACGACGGGATGTAAATTTCTAGCCGAAAAATTTAGAAAGCGGTGAGTCTTGCAAGATTTGCCGCTTTTCTGTTTGTCGTAAATTACCCGAATAATTAACTGATGAATCTATTTTTTCGTATCCCCTTTAATAAACTAGTCCCGGCACAAAACATTCAACCTTAACTTGCGGCAGTTAGCAAGAAAAACATTGACTTTTTTTGTAAATTCTGAATAATAGCAGGCGTATAACAAAATATTTCCGCTCAATTTACTAAAGTTTATTGATTCCCGCATTTCGATGCCTTTTTTCAAAATCAAAGACTTTAGTATTTTTTGAAAAAATGAGGAGAATCTGATGCCTAACGTTTTCATCAGCTACGCACATGCAGACAACACCGTTTTACCTGGATATAAAGATGGTTGGATTACTCTTTTAGACCAGACTTTACAGTTTTTTCTCAGAAACTGGTTGGCTGAGCCGAGAGTTTGGCGCGACCCGGCAATGGACGGCGCTGACCCAATCAGGGAGCATATTTTCGGAAACCTGGGACAGAGTCTGACGCTTGTTTCGGTTTTAAGTCCAAGCTATTTTAGTTCTGAATGGTGTAAAGACGAATTAGAAGCCTTTTGCAGAGACATAGGAGCTTTCACCAGAGGCAAATCACGAATTTTTTGGGTGCTGAAAGCACCGCCCGACCATCCGCCCGGAAATTATAGAATCCCAAGAATCGGCAGCGATGATATTACGGGTTTTAAATTTTACGAAATTGATACTATAAACCAAACCCCCAAGCTTTTCGACCCTAATTTGCTCGGCGAAGAATCTAAACTTAAATTTACTCAAACTGTTCTTCAATTGGCGATTAGTCTTGCCGAAGCCATCAGAATTATCGAAGGCAACGCGCCCGACAATTCGCATGACAGAATTTTTTTGGCAGAGCCGACGCCGGATTTGGAGGACAAATTCGACAACGTCAAATTGGACTTAAAAGTTCAGGGCTTTCAGGTATCGCCTTCGACTGCTCTACCGAAACCTTTGAAAGCAGATGAATATATGAATAAGGTGCGCCAAAACTTACAGGATTGTAAATTGGGCGTGCATTTAATCGGAGGAGAATATGGCGAGCGTCCGCCCGATTCGCCGCTTTCCTACGCACAGCTTCAGACAATGGTTTCAGCCGAAGTACTTGATAAAAAATCGGATTTTTTCCGATTGGTTTGGCTGCCTGCCGACACTCAAATTTATGACCGCCGGCATCAGGAATTTGTCGATCAGCTTTACGCCTCACCCAAAACCAATTCGGATGTTCTAAAAGGAACTCTGGAAGATTTGAAAACACGAATTAAGGATATTCTCAAGCCCGGGCAGCCCGTACAAATATCCGGTCAGAACAAATTCGCCGATAAATCCGAATCAAAGCCGATACTAAAGGTATCTGCCGGATTAAGGAGAAAAAAGGTTTATATCATCTACGAAGAAGAGGATATTTCCGCCGCTAAAGATTTGATTAACCTTATTAACCATCATAAAAGCGATAAATATTTTGCTCTGCCGGCAGCCGACTATTTAACCGAGAAAGACAGCCTTAATATCATTGACGAGCATTACCAGTGTTTGCGTGATTGCGATGTTGCGCTGATTTACTGGAATTCCGCGTCTGCCAGATGGGTACGCCAAAAAGAAATGGATTTCTTACAAATCAGAGGCGACGGGCGCGACCGCGAGTTTTCGGGAAAAGCCATCTTTATCGCCGGAAAATCGACTTCTAAAGACGGTTATGACACGACCGAAGTAAAACTCCGCGAATTGGCGGAACTCGATACTTATCTTGAAAATTTGCCATAAAACCGAGGACCACCATAATGATTAAACTACCAGATAATCCGTATCCGGGCTTACGCTGTTTTGAATACAGCGACAGATTTTTATTTTTCGGACGCAAAGATCGTAACGAGGAATTACTGAAAAAACTTCAGGCTAATAATTTTGTTGCCGTGGTCGGCACCTCGGGCAGCGGCAAGTCCTCGCTTGTGCGGGCAGGACTTGTGCCATTGCTCCACGGCGGCTTAAACAATATCGGCTCACATTGGCGCATCTCCATCTGCAAGCCCGGCGATAATCCGATTCAGGGATTGGCGAAAGCTCTATGGCATCCTGAAAATTTTGACGAAGAAATAATTGAAATGAGGCAGAAAAATAACGCCTCTTTGATTGATGAAGAAGAAACTGAAAACGAGCAGAAAAATCTTCCGGCTCCGACTCCGATTGACGATGAGTTAAAGCTCTGCCTTATCGAAACTTTGCTGCGCCAAAGCGAGGTCGGCTTAAAAAATTTTGCCAACGGCGAGCTTTTACCTGACGAAAATCTTTTGATTGTGATAGACCAATTTGAAGAATTGTTCCGCTTTAAAGAAAAGTCCGAACGCCGGAACGCCGGAGAAGAAGCAGCCGCTTTCGTTAAGCTTCTGCTCAAAGCTGTGGCTGATGAATCCAGCCGCATTTATGTAGTTATAACAATGCGCTCCGATTATTTGGGCGATTGCTCGCAGTTTCGCGATTTGCCCGAAGCAATCAACAAAGGACAGTACTTGATTCCTCGTCTGACGCGCGACCAATTGAGCGAAGCCATCGAAAAACCGGCGCGAGTTTACGGTTCTCAGATGCTGCCGCCGCACATAGTTCAAATAACGCCTCATCTGGTAAAACACCTGCTCAACAGCATCGGCGACGACCAAGACCAGTTGCCCGTTTTGCAGCACGCTCTTATGCGAACCTGGAAAGAATGGTTAGACTGCCGAAAGCCGGATGAGCCGATTAGCATTGACAATTATAATAAAGTCGAAGGAATGGAGTCCGCTCTTTCGAAACACGCCAAGGAAGCTTTTGCGGAATTAACTCCGAGACAACAACGAATCGCCGAAAAAATGTTCAAGCGTCTGACGGAAAAGGACAGCGAGAACCGCGAAAAACGTCGTCCCGTCAAAATCCGGGAAATCTGCGCTGTTGTCGGGGCTGGAAACGCGAGAAATAAAAAAAATGTATTTGACACGATAAAGGTTTTTTGCAAGGAAGGACGCACATTTCTGATACCGTCGCCACCCGGAGAGCTGACGGAAGAGACGATGATTGATATTTCTCACGAAAGTCTGATTCGCATCTGGGGCGACCTAAAGGGTTGGGTCAAAGAAGAAGTCGACGAGAATGCGTGGCAATACCGTCGTCTTGCCGCCGATACTCTTTTGTTGAAAAAGTTCGAGGCAAGAAATACACACTTGGTCGGAACCGAAAAATACGAGGAAGACTATAAAGATTTCCTATGGCGCGGTCTTGAGCTAAAAGACGCGCTTAACTGGAAGAAGAAACATAAGCCGAATGCCGCGTGGTCTGCGCGTTATCAGGAGTTAAGCGACGAGGAAAGCCTTAAGCTTGCCGAACTCAGCCGCTCCGCTCCCGGCATAGCAGAGGAAGTAGATAAAGAACGCCAGAACTTTATCGAGCAACACTTTGAAGAGGCAATGGCATTTTTAAAGGAGAGCAAGGATAACGAAGTCCGCGAATTGGAGGAAAGAGAAAGATATCTTCAATTTAACGCCAGAGAGAAATATTATAAAAAATTGATTTGGGCGACGGCTCTGGCTGCAATTCTGTTTTTAGTAGCGACTGTAGCGGCATTTACTATTTTTTGGAAAAATCAGGAATTAGCAGATACGCAAAATAATCTTAAAACGCAATACGAAAAATTACAGAGAACAAATAAGGAGTTGGAAGAAGCGCAAAAAGCGGTTGAAACGAAAATTAATGAACTGAATACACAAAATGATGAATTAAAAAAGACACAAAACGAACTTAAAGATAAGCGAGAGGAATTGGAGAAGCTATTTGAAAAAGAAAAGGGTTCGCGAAGGACGGCAGAAATTGAAAGGAGACGAGCTGATGAAAAAGCGAGTTTGGCAATTAAAAATGAAAAGGATGCCAAAAAAGCAAAAGACGATGCTCTAGCTAACGCCAAAGCCCTAGCCACAGCTAAAACAGAAATAGAACAAGCTAAAGCAGAAACGGATAAAGTAAACGCGGTTTTAGAATTAAACCGCCTTGGTTCTGTTTTTGCCGAAGCCGGAGAGTTTGACCAAGCTAAGAATAAGTTTGATGATTATTTGAAAAACTATAACTCCGATTGTGAGAAAACTAAGAGCTGCACCGAGCAGCAAGCTCTCGGCAAATGGTGGGGACAGCATAATATCGGAACGGTAAATTCTCAGTTGGGTAATTTTAAGGATGCTCAGGATTCTTTTTCAGCGGCGTTGGGAACGCTTGAAAATTACCAGGCGTTGATAATAAAACCTGCCGCTGATTCGAAAGAAAGTATGTCGGCGTATTTTCTGCCGATTTCCTTTAAGCAGCAGCAGCAGCAGCAGACTTCCAGCGAAGAAATAAAAAAAAGCAAAATTATCACTTTAAGAAAATATGCGCAATTTCTGCGCAGCTATGCCGAGAATCCGACGCGTTTTTCAAATGAGCAGAAAGAGATTGCCGAATGGAGTCTTGATGATAAATCTAAATGGGCAAACGAAATCGCCGCCCGTAGTTATGAAAATCTGCTTCGTCTGAAAGAAGAAAGCGATGAAAATCGACTTTATATAGCTAACATCAAAAAAGAGCTGGCAGACACATATTTTGTTCTTAAACAGCGGGATTACGGCGAAAGTAATTACAGATATGCCTTAGATGTTTATTTGGATAAAAAGCAGCCGATATTTTTATCTAATTCGGTAAGGAAAAAGCTGTTTGAAATCTCCTTGCTGAATATGTCGAAAGTTGAAGATATAGAAGTGATTGAAGGTTACGCCAGGGATATTGTCGGTGCAATGAGAACAAGCCTCAGCGCATCTGCCGGAAATAATGTCCTTTACGATAAAAGTATGGCTGACACATACAGCGACTTGGCAGTGAGCTACCGGAATTACAGCCGGCAAAAGACTGAAGAGTTTCAGGATAAGATTAATGACCTGAGAGGAAAGGCAACTGAAAAAAATAACTTAAAGACGATATTAAATGAGTTTGAAAATTATGGAAGAATTCCGAAAGAAATGCCTGACGATTTAGCCTCTGACGATATAGAGCTGCTGAATGAGATTAACAACGACTATCTCTTAACAATAGAAATGGACAAAAGAGCCAATTCCCTTTCAAACCTTAGCGACGCTATTAAAAGCTTTGGTAAATTCAGAAACATTAACGACGATAGTAGTTGGTTTGAACCTTACGAAACATTGGCAATGGCATATCTGGGCAATAATGAGGCTTGTAATGCAATGTCGGTAATTTCTGATGTGGACAAGTTATCCGATAATTTATATAGTCCGAGTCCCAAGTATATAAATGGAGATGATTTAATCCTCCGACTCAGCGTTTTAAGAGGTATTGCGGATTTTTATGAAAGTAACTATTCGGATACTGATATGTCTGCGAAATACTATGATGCTATTGTAAAAGAACTCGACGAAGTCGTGTCGTTGGCTTCTTTCAAGGAGTTGGAAGACGTAGAAAAAATAAAGTCAGTACGCTTTTATTTTCAGGTCGGCAGATACTTTTACCTGCACGGAAATTATGTTAAAGCGAACGCCAATTTCACAAAGTATCGAGATTATCTTAGAAATAACGCAGAAGTTTTTGACAGCGCTAAGAAAAACAGCAATGCGTCGTGGGATGAAAAAGATTCGTATAATATTGTTTTTGTAGAAATTCTAGTCAGAGAAACTCTCGGTGATAAGGAAAATATTGAAGATTCAATAAAGAAATACAATGATTTATTGGATAAGATTGAAATTCAGAAAAGCAAGAAAGCATCTACAGCCCCAGGTTTAACAAATGTTAATTCCAATAGTGCTGACAGAAATGCGGCGGTTAATAACGCGCAAGCGCAAAACGTTTTAAGTGCCAATTCTAATATCTCGGCGGCAAATTCATCAAAAGACAAATCTCTTGATGAGTTTGCGGATTTATCCTATGAGGTTTATCTTCGTATTGCTTTAGCTAATTTGTATCTTGCAAAAAATGATAAAGCTAAGGCTCAACATATGCTTTCAAGTGTAAATAACTTAAGTCTTTCTACGACTGCATTGAGGCGGCTGCCGACTTTTATTGTCGAAAAATATGCTGCCAATTTGAAAAAGTTGGGAGATTTTCTGCATCTTGAGTCGCAGGATGAACAGGCAAGAACTTATTATCAGGGTGTAATTCAAATATTAAAATATTTTAGAAATGAAAGGATGATAATAGCCTTATTAGAGATAGAAGACGACAGCAGGCTTTCCCGGTACTATAAGGGCGGCATTAATACATACAGCTCCCGCGCGCTAACAAAGGAATATTATAACGACTACATAATCTCTCTTAAAGCTTTAAAGGACGCCAAAGATGAAAGTTTAGACTTCAATATTTTAATCAATTCATTCGAGGCAATCCGGGATAAGATAACGGAAGTTAAAGCCGTCGAAAAGCCCGAATGTGTTTTGGACGAGACAAAAAAAGATTCTTCTAAAAAAGAATAATTTGACGGTAGCTTTGAAAGAAGTTAAACCAACTTTTCCAACAGCTTAAGTTCCTTTCTTACATTCGCGCCGAGGTGAACACGCAAGGCGCGTCTGTCTCTGTCGAGCAAAACCTGAAAATCGCCGCGCGCCTGTGCCGCTTTGACCACGCCGAAAGTATATTTTTGTCCCGGAACAGGCAAATCTTCCGCGTCGTCCGACGTGATTTGCAGAAACACGCCGCTCGGCGCGCCGCCTTTGTAAGCTTGTCCGGTCGAATGCAGAAATCTTGGTCCGAAGCCGAGACAGGTTGCGACGAGTTTTGACTGCAAAACTTTTTCACGAATCGACTGAAGAAGTTTTTCATTTTCCTCATTCATCTCGACATAAGCCAGCAGCGCGAAATAATCGTTTTCCTGCAAATGCGCCAGATGCGCTTCCAGATATTTTTTCAAAGACTTATTTTCGCCCGCATATTCATCGAGCTGCGCCGCGTAATTTTCGCTCGTAAAAAGCTTTATTTCGCCTTCTTCATAAAATGGCGTCTCGTCGGGAAGCTCGCCTTTCGCTTCGTATTCTTCGGTCAGTTTTTTCGCTTCGATTTTGGCGGATTCGACATCGGGCTGGTTAAAGGGATTGATTTTCATAATCGCGCCCGCAACGGCGGTCGCAAATTCCCAGCGGAAAAATTCCTGTCCGAGATTCGCGCTTGAGACAAGTTCGATTTTAACGACCGGATGATTTTTAGCTTCGAGCGCGGCGATTTTTTCGTCTAAAGCGGCATCCGACGTATCTTTTAATTTAAGATAAGCAAAAACGCGGTCGTCGCTGTAATCATCGACTTTAAGCAGCGGTTCGCGGTCAACCGGAATTATCGAAACGCCGTCTTTTCCGGTCGATTCGGCAATCAGTTGTTCGAGCCACGCGCCGACATCGTAGATTTCCGGCGACGTAAAAATCGTCAGTTTATCAATGCCGTTTCGCTGGCAAACGCCGAGAATCGTGCCGAGAATCGCGCCCGGATTTTCCACCGGAACGTTTGATTTACACGCTTCGACCATTTCCCGCGCTCTTTTTAGAAAATCCTCAACGTCCAAGCCCATCGCCGCGCCCGCCGCCATCCCGAACGGTGAAAGCGCGGAAAACCTGCCGCCGATTTGCGGGTTGCCGAAAAAGATTTTGCGAAAATTATCGGCTTCGGCTGTCTTTTGCATTTTTGAATCCGGGTCGGTGATGGCGACGAACTGTTTTCCGGCGTTTTCGCGCCCGACTTTTTCGGCGACGCGCTCGAAAAAGTATTGTTTAAAGGTGTTCGGCTCTAAGGTCGAGCCTGATTTGCTGGCGACGATAAACAGCGTCTTTGAAAGATTTAATTTGCTTTCCAGCGTTTTTATCTGCATTGGCGCGGTCGAATCGAGAATATGAAAATTGTTTTTGCCGAACGTAACGGACAAAACTTCGGGACAAAGCGACGAACCGCCCATGCCGAGCAGAACGATGTCGGAAAACTGTTTCGCGTCCTCGGCAAAAGCCTTGTAATCATTCGATTTCCCGCTTTCCGCTTCGACCGAATCGAGCCATCCGAGCCATTTCGCTTCGTCCGTGTTTGTCCAAACGCTCGCGTCTTTCGCCCAAACGCGCGTGAGTTTGTCCGCTTTTTGCCACTCGCTCATTTCCGTTTGAACGGCTTTTTCCAAATCCTCAGGCAGTGAAAATGTAATTGTGTTCAGCATAATTTTGAAATTTCAGATTAACATAAATCGTTGCGGTTTTTGAAAATTGAGGTAAATTGTTCAGTATGAGCCTGCAAAATGAGATAGCGAAAATTTACGTGCGCCTTGTCTTTCGCGAAGACGGCGAGTTCGACAGCCTGAAAACGCAAAGGGAATTGAGCCTGCCCGAACCGCCTGAAAATATAGTCAAACGCTGCGAAAAAGTCGAAATCGGCGCGGTAAAATCGTTCTGGATTGACAAAGAAAACGCAAAAAACGGCGTTCTGGTTTACCTGCACGGCGGCGCGTTTTATTTCGGTCCGGTCAAAGAACACTGGCAATACATCGCCCAAATCAGCCGAAAGGCGCAGATGGCGGCGCTCGTCATCGATTACAGAATGTCGCCGCAGCACCCGTTTCCGGCGGCTCTGGACGATATAACCGAAGTTGTAACAAATCTGGATTTACCGCGAAACTGGTTTTTCGTCGGCGACAGCTCGGGCGGCGGAATGTGCGTTTCGATGTTCTTTAAACTAAAAGAATTAAGCGCGAAACTGCCGAAAAAATTGATTCTGCTCTCGCCGTGGCTCGACGCGACTCTGCAAAATCCGGCTATCGAGCTGAACAAACACGAAGACGCGATGATGACCGTCGAAAGGCTTCTAAACGCGGCGCGTGAATACTGCGTGAACGATAATCCGAAAAATCCTTTGATTTCGCCGCTTCTCGGCACGGTCGAAGGCTTGCCGCCGGTGCTTATTCAAATCGGCACGGCGGATTTGCTCCTTTGGGACTCGCGCAAGTTTTACCTGAAATGTCTCGACGCCGGAATTGACATTAAATACGAAGAATACCCGAACGCTTTTCACGATTTTATGATGCTCGGCTTTCTGCCTGAAGCAAAGCGAGCTTTAAAATCGCAGGTTGAGTTTTTATCATCGAAAACACAGTATTGAAAGCAGTTTAAATTTAGAAATGAAGATAATTACCTGGAATTGCAATATGGCTTATCGCAAAAAAGCCGGGCATATCGGGCTATATCAAGCGGATATTGTTATTATTCCCGAATGTGAGCATCCCGACTATTTGAAATTCAGCTCCGAAGCGCCGATTCCGAATGATATTTTTTGGTATGGTGAAAATAAAAATAAAGGTCTTGGCGTTTTTTCTTACAGTCAATATAAATTTCGTCTGCTCGACGCTCACAATCCCGAATTTAAGATGATTCTACCGCTCGCCGTTACGAACGGAGACGTTGACCTGACGCTTTTTGCGGTTTGGGCAAACAATCCGCAAGAGCCGAGATTCCAATACGTCGGACAAATCTGGAAGGCGATTCATTATTACGACAGTTTGCTGGAAAACGGAAAAACGATTCTGGCGGGAGATTTTAACAGTAATTCGATTTGGGATTTGCCGCGCCGCGAAGGCAATCACTCCAACGTCGTAAAATATTTGGAGCAAAAGGGAATTTACAGCGCATATCACAAATTCCACGCCCAAAAACAAGGCGAGGAAGCGCACCCGACCTTCTTATTGTATCGTCATCAAGACAAGCCGTATCATATCGATTATTGCTTTGCTTCCATTGATTTTATTGAAAAACTGCAAAGCGTCGAAATCGGAAATTATGAGCAGTGGGCAAAATTCAGCGACCATATGCCCGTCATCGTAGATTTTAATTTAAAGCTTTAACCAATCCAGAAGCATCTGTTCCTGACGATAAAGCGCGTGTTCGGGCTTTTCGTTTTTCGACATCGGGAGTTTGAAAAATACTGAAAGCTGTTCCTGAATGCCTTTTTCACCGCGACGTTTTGCCAGGTTCAGACAGCGCGCGATTTCGATGGCGAGCGGCGCGGCGAGGATTGAATCTTTGCAGAGAAAATTTACTTTTATCTGCATCGTCTGACCCAAAAAGCCGCGCACGTCGATGTTGTCCCAGGCTTCTTTGTTGTCGCCGCGCGGGCGATAATAGCGAATATCGACGATGTGGTCTTCGACCTCATAGCCGAGAATATCGTCGAGAACCGAGCCTTTTGTTTTGATTTTCGAAGCGAGCGATTCTTCGTTCGAGAGCGCCAGACCGTCGCGATTTCCTAAGATATTGGTCGAATACCAGCCTTCGACTTTTAATGCGCGGGTTTTGAAGGCTGGCGCGAGAACGGTTTTTATCATCGTCTGCCCGGTTTTGCCGTCTTTTCCGGCGACTGGAACGCCCTGTTTTCCGGCAAATTCAATCAATGCTGGAATGTCCGCCGAAACCGACGGCGTGAAATTTCCATACGGAATTTGTTCGGCAATCGCGGCGTATGCGTAGAGCATCGCGGGCGAGATTTCCTTTGAACCATCGTCCAGAGCTTTTTCAAAACTTTCGATTGAATTAAAAATCTCGTTGCCTTCGTCCGCCAGTTTTTCGGTCGAAGCGAGATTGATGACGACCGTTTCATCGCACGATTTTTTAAATTCCTGCAAATCCTTCCTGAGTTTTTCAATCGTCTCGCGATGCGAATTGTTTTGCGAAACTTTGTTTTCGCCGCGAATATTTACCAGAAATTCTTCGTTCTCAACCGCCCGCCACGGCTTGATTTTCCTGAGCGCGGCTTCGACGGCGACAAATTGTTTATGTGTCAGAACGTCGTGTTCTTCCGCCGCTTTCGCCAGATGCTCGCCGAATAAGTCCCAACCGCCGAACACGATATTTTCGTAATCCGCCAAATCTTCGACTAAATTTTTATCCAAATCCGCCAGCGGCAAACCTTCCGTGCCGATTAAACCTTTTTTAAGAAGCTCGATTCCGGCAACCATTGTCGTGCCGACCGCGCCGCCCAAACCGATTACTGCTATGCCGAGTTTCTTTTCGTTCATAAAGAAATAAATTCTACAACAAAAAGATTTTAACCACGAACGGGCAGCGCGCCGGAAAATTCTAGTTTTTATAAACCAAATCGCGTTTTTTGTGTTTCGTCTTGGCAAAATAGCCGGCGACTCCGCCGATTAACGCGCCGCCGAGCGCGCCGATAAGAATCGCGGCTCCGGCTAAACCGTCATTAACTCCAAAATCATCTTCCTTTGCCGTTACCGCCGGAATGCCGAGCGCGACCCCGCCGACTGCCGCGCCGATTAATGCGCCTTTGCCAATATTCCGGTCATTGACGAAAAGCAAAGCCCGCCAGATTTTTCCGATTTCGGCGCGGCTAATCGTTATTTCGTTTTGCGTCAGGGTTTTGCTGCCCGCAATTTGCAAAACAAGCTTGTCCGAAGCGACCGATTTGACCATCCCGTAATTCATTTTCCCGTTTTGCAGCTTTACGGCGGCTTCCTGATTGACGAGGTTTTCAACCGCCGCCCAATCGCTCTGAGATTTGCCGAAAGCCAAACTGCTCGAAATCAGCAAAATCGAACTCATCGTCAAAACTGATAAAAATTTTCTAAGCATTTTCTGAAGCTCCTTTTTGAATATTATTTGATTAGATAGCCTTAGAATATATATATTTAAACATTTTGTCAGATTTACTATGATACTTTTCGCGGCTATCACAGTTTTAGAAATGTTTGAGGTCAGAATTTTCCCTTTTCGATGCTGCTTAAAGCGATATTGCCGAGCGAGGCAACAAACGAATTAAAATTTGCAAATCGTTTGTCGTTTGTAAAATTATTGACGAAGCGAAAATATATCTGCTGCGCGATGACGGCAATCTTAAACGTGCCGAAAATGTAGTAGAAAAGCATTTCGGAGACATCACGACCGGATTTTTCGGCGTAGAATTCAACCAATTCGCGGCGCGAGATGTTTTCCATCAAAACTCTCGGGTTAAAAGGCATCGAAAGAAGCTCGCCGCCGGCTTCCTTCGACATCCAATAGCCGAGCGTCGTTCCCAAATCCATCAGAGGTTCGCCGATGGTCGTCATTTCCCAATCGAGAACGGCGACGATTTCGGTCAGATTTTCGGGATTGAGCATTACGTTATCGAACTTGTAATCGTTGTGAACGAGCGCCGCGCCGCTTGTTTTTGGAATGTTTGCGTTCAGCCATTCAATTACGTTTTCGAGTTCGGCGTGCTCGTCGGTTTTCGCTTTAAAATATCTGTTCGTCCAGCCTTCGACCTGCCTTTGCGCGTAGCCTTCGGGTTTTCCGAGATTTTCCAAACCGATTTTTTTGTAATCGAGCGCGTGAAGATTGGCAAGATTTTCGATAAAGCTTTCGCAGACTTTACGCTGTAATTCTTTTGAACTTTCCAGATTCTCAGGCGATTTTCCACGAATTATCAAGCCGCTGCGGCGTTCCATTAGATAAAATTCCGAGCCGAGTATATTTTCGTCGGCGCAGTAAATAAGC
>JBARIW010000121.1:0-1739 GCA_049799955.1 Pyrinomonadaceae bacterium | reverse complement strand
GTGTAGGTGATGTGTCCGCCGAGGTGGAGCAGGTGGCGCAGGGTGTGGGGTGCCAGAAGTCGGCCTGCGGCTCTGACCTGGGTGATCGGTGCGCTTGGCCGTTGGGGCATGATCGTGAGCCGTGTCGTTGCGTCTGCTCTATCTGATCTTCCTGAGGCTGTTGAACCTGCTGTTGCTGCTCGGTCGCTCGTCGACGTCCAAGGACGTCGAACTCCTGGTGCTGCGCCACGAAGTCACTGTGCTGCGCAGGGCCCACCCGAAGCCCCGCCTGGACTGGGCGGATCGAGCGTGTGGGTGCCGAATCGGTCATCCACGGCGGTGACCTGCAGCATTGCTGAACGGTAGTCGCTGGGCATGATCGCCGATCTGGCGGTACGCCTGCTCTATTTGATCTTCCGCAGCCGTCGTCGTGCCCGCACCGTCACCGAAGACCGTCGAGCAGCAGGCGTGTGGTTAGTGCGCAAGTCCCTCCTCCGACTTGAACCCCCACAACTTGCTGGGGCTGGGGCCAGTTCACTAACCAGATCCTCGCCCGGATGAAGTGGAGCACGCTCTTCGCAGTACAAGTACTGCCACGACCTGCGGTGGCACCTACACCAGTCGTGGCACGAGTCGTGGCACGAACTACAGCAACGTGCAGACACCGAAGCCGCCTGAGACCTCGCAACGTAGCTGGTAGGACACCAGAGACGCCAGAGCGTACAGTGCGTTCCGGCCTCCGGAGGTGATTCCCATAAACCCCAGCCGAATGGTTCCGTAGCGACGCCAGATCGGGAAGACGGGCTGTGATCGCGTCCCGGGAGAGGGACGCGCAGATTGTGCGGAGCCGCCCCAAGGTCAAACCCGCTCCGCGTCCCGATCCCACTACTGTCCCCTCCCAGCAGGTCGATCGTTAGGCCCGTTTAATGATTAACTTCACGGTAATTCCTGGGTCGGGCGTGGCGTGGTCGCCTGAGAGGTTACTGTGGGTAATGACGGAGGATGGGGATGTGGTAGGGGAGGCGCTGGGGATGCGGGGGAAGTTTCCCCGCCGCTTCCCCGAGGCTGCTTCCCCCTGCTGAGCAGTCAAGACGCCCAAGGGGACCCTCGTCTGCGTCCTGTGGACACCCTGTGTAATCCGGGGAAATCGGGGCGTTGGCCACGTGGCTGCCGCCCTCCCTCTCCGAGATCCTGATAGGTCTTCTTGACTACTCAGAGTGACAGTAGAAGTGGGGTGAGGAGAGCAGCAGGTCTACCATCTGCGGGGATCGTGATCTTCGGTGCGTGTTGCTTCCGGGAGTGGTGTTCCCACTCTGGTCGAGGTTCACAGGCGCGAATGGTGGCGGGGGTTGTGGAGCCCCGGGAACGGGATGTCTGGCGTTGAACGGGTGGGGGGTCTACCCCCTGTTACCGTGCTGGTCAGGGCCCGTTACCCAGGGGGTCTACCTGGGTAGTGGCCCCCCGCTACCCGCTGGGTGGCGCAGCGGCGCTGGTAGCGGAGTGTGGAAGGTTCCCCGTGGCGCAGTTGGTGCGCTCGGGTGCCGTAGTGCCGGGCGGGTTGCCTCCTCGACGCCAGGATGCCCTTTCCCGGCTCTGAGAGCGCGCTGGCGGGGTCGCGGCAGCCAGGTTGATGCGGGCCGGGGGGCCCCCCCGCCCAATCCGGCTGGCTGGTTAGCCCTCACCGGCCATATCGGCCATGTGCTCGCAGCGGAATTTTCTCCGGATTGGTCTCATCATCGCAGTTCAGTGGGGGTTCAAAG
>JBARIW010000120.1:0-1928 GCA_049799955.1 Pyrinomonadaceae bacterium | reverse complement strand
GTACGTACCGGGTCGACGGAGCTGAGTACCGTAACGGCGCTACTGAGCCGGATGCGCTTAGTGACGGCGGCCACGGCGGCCAGGATAACTTCGGGGGCCGAGATGATGAAATCGGGGCGATGGTGCTCGCCGAGGGCCAGCACATCGAGGCCCACTTCATCGGCCAGCCGGCCCATAGCTAGTAGTTCCTGCATGCGCTGGGCAGCGGCGTGGTCCTGGCCAGCTACATGGGCTGGGGCGACTTCGCCGAAAGAACTGATGCCTATTTGCATGTATTAGCGGGTTGGTTTTGAAGAAACAAGGAGGAAAGCTTCCGTACGGTAAAATGGTTTATAAAGTCCACTCGGCATGCGCTTCGAACCCCTGTATGAATTCCAGCTGGAGAATGCAGCTTCTCAAGTAGCAAAAAAAGCCCGTTTCCTTCCGGAAACGGGCCTTTCAAATCGGCATCGTTGACTATTATCCCGCCGCCAGCGCCTCGGCACCACCCACGATTTCGAGAATCTCGGTCGTGATGGCTGCCTGACGCGTCCGGTTGTAGGTCAGCTTGAGGGCCTTGAGCAGCTCACCGGCGTTGTCGGTAGCTTTGTCCATGGCCGTCATGCGGGCACCGTGCTCCGAAGCGTTGCTTTCCAGCACTGCTTTGTAGAGCTGAATCTTGATGGATTGAGGAATCAGGGTCTGCACGATTTCCTCCTTCGAGGGCTCGAACAGATAGTCCACGTTCGACTCCGGCTTGGCCGTGGCGGGCGCTTCCGTCTGCACCAGCGGCAGCAGCTGCTCGGTGCGGATAATCTGCGTCGCCACATTGCGGAACTCGTTGTACACCATCACCACCTCGTCGTAAATACCGTTGCGGAAACCGTCCATTGCCACCTCAGCAGCAGCGCGCACCGTCTCGAAGGACAGCTTTGCGAAGACGTGCGTGTAGTCGCCCACCGTCTGGCCGCGGCGGCCGTAGTAGTCGTGCGCCTTCTTGCCAATGGCCATCACCGAGATGTTGGCCGCCGGCAGGTTAGCATAACGCGAAGCAATGGCCGCGTTCACGCCCTTGAACACGTTCGTGTTGAAAGCGCCGGCCAAGCCACGGTCCGAGGTGATGGCAATGACCAGCACCTTGCGTACCTCGCGGGCCACGCCGTAGTCGCTCACGATGTCATCGTCGGCGTTGCGGGTCAGGTTGGTCAGGATGGCATTCAAGCGCTGGGCGTAGGGCCGCATCCGCACGATGTTGTCCTGAGCCCGACGCAGCTTGGCCGCCGCCACCATTTTCATGGCTTTGGTAATCTGCTGCGTGCTGCTCACCGACTGAATGCGGTTGCGGACTTCTTTTAAGCTAGCCATTTATTGCGTGTTGATTGTTTGTTGCTGATTGCTGATTGTTCATTGTTAGATATTCTTCCGGTTGGTAAAACAGCCAACAATCAACAATCAACTCTCAGCAATCAACAAATTACTTAGAAGCGTATACCGCCGACAGGTCTTTGGCAACCTGACGGATGGCACCGGTGATGTTATCATCCAGCTTGCCGGCTTTCAGCGCCTTCAGTTCTTCGGGGTGGCGCGACTGCATCACCTGACGGAACTCAGTCTCGAAGGTCCGAACCTTGTCTACGGGCACCTGGTCCAGGAGGCCGTTGGTAGCGGCGTAGATGATAGCCACCTGATCTTCCACCTTCACGGGCGAGAACTGGGGCTGCTTCAGGATTTCGAGGTTGCGACGGCCGCGCTCGATGGTGAGCTTGGTCGAGGCGTCGAGGTCGGAGCCGAACTTGGCGAAGGCTTCCAGTTCGCGGAACTGGGCCTGGTCGAGCTTCAGCGTACCGGCCACCTTCTTCATCGACTTGATCTGGGCGTTACCACCCACACGGCTAACCGAAATACCAACGTTGATCGCGGGTCTGATACCGGCGTGGAAATGGTTTGAT
>JBARIW010000119.1:0-24647 GCA_049799955.1 Pyrinomonadaceae bacterium | reverse complement strand
GTTTGAGCGAAAAGAACGACAGCGGCGGATAAAATCAACGCGAGAAATAAGACGAGTTTGTAAAATGTTTTCATAACAAGGTTTTCCGAAAAAAGGATTTTGATGCGCAAATCTTCTTCTAAGTTCGACCAACAGGCAAATAATTTCCCGCTAATTCATCTGTCATGTCTCGGCGCAGATATATTTTCGGTTAATAGTTAATGTGAAATTTAATAGCTAAAGCTGTCGAAAGATATAGTCAACTTATATGAACGACAGGTAGTGGGTCAGTTTGCATTAAGAAATTTGGTTATTTCTTTTTCGACCTAAAAGCCTATCTACTCCGACAAATATCTCGCCGACGATGAAAAAGAGAACTATCAACATCAGGGAATTGGTTAAGACCTTTGTATATCCGATATTACCGACATCCATAAAAGAATACGGATACCGACCGGTAAATCCACCGTAAACAGCCACCCATACCAAATAAACCAAAGGGTAGATTAGCCAATATATCGGCTGTCGCCAATTAAGCACACCTTTTGGCACAATGAACAACCAGAACAAGACATACAGCACCGGAACTACCAAATGCCTGAGTTCGTTCGCCATTTGATCGGCAAAGCCTACGCGAGTGATGAGCGCTCGGAGCATAACATTGAATACAATGCCTACGATTACGATGTATAAAGCGATAGGCGACCTAACATTTGGGCTGGAAAAAAAGCGTCCAAGCGCCGACTGCGGTGCCAGCAACGAAATCGTCGAGCTTATGGCGACGAGTAAATTCGTCAGAATCGTAAAGTAATTGAGAAAACCAAGCGTTAGCTGAAACGCGTTTATCTCACTTGATTCCGGGTTGTGCCAAACGATGTAATAAAATACTCCCACTCCAAGCCATGCCAGCAACGCAATGAGCGCCAAGGCAGGGCGTTCTAATCGATTCGTATTTTTCATGCGCATACTCTATCACATATAGGCAAAAAAGTATTTTTCGCCGGACACTTCAGGCTTAGGACAAATCCAAATTAGTTGGATTGAAACTGACCCACCACCGAACGACAGGCTCACTATATCAAAGAATAGGCAATACTAATCCAAGGAATGGATTTACTATGTCTTTGGATAGGTTCAACCTATCCCGACGATTAGCTGACTATATCTTTGAATAGGTTTACTATGTCAGCGGATAGGCTTACTTATCCTCCGAATAGGTTCAGCCTATCCATCGTATTAGTCGGCTCATTCGCTTGATAGGTTAGCTTGTCCTGTTAATAGACAAACTCTTAAACTTTAGCTGCCTGCGGCTTCGCTCTCTGCGCGTCGAAGTAAACTTTCAAATCTTCGTAAATCGCCCTTGCGCCCGGCACGTTGTTTTCTGCGGCGCGTTTTACGGTGTCGTAATAATTGAGACAGGCGCGGTAGAATTCGCTTCCGCAAAGCAGCGCCGTATCTTCCATATTGGAAACGAGCGGCGCGAGCAGGCGCAGAAATTCGTGCATCGCGCTAAAGCCCTCGAAATCCTTATCCGCTTCCGCCTTATCAAGAAACATCGGTATAAATTCGGGATTGGCATCCATATATCCCGCCGACTTCTGCATAAACGCCGCGCCTTTATCGCCGACCTTCGGCACAGCCCGCTTATCGTCCGCCGTCAGCGCAATCAGATAAGGGCTAAATTTGGTAATAAGCATTTTAATTACCTGATTGATGTCTTTCGCGTCCGCTTCGCTGAATTGGATAGAAATACGATTTTCACTCATAGTAGAAATCTCCTTAATAAAATAGATTCGCCTTACGAATAAAGCCCTATCAAAGAATGAATGAACCCCGCTTGTCAGATTATGCGCCGAATGTTAGCACGATATTCGGGATGAAGGCAAGAGTTTTTTTTGATGTTTATAAATTTAGATTGACTTATAGACAACAATTAGACTAAAAAGTTAATGCTTTCTTTAAATCTCTTCGCAAAAGGATATTGATTATGTTATTTGCAGAACCCGCAGCGCAGCCGGATTTTATTCGAGACCCTTTTTGGCAATTTGTTGGTGTAATACTAACTTTAATCGGTATTGTCGCAGCCTTCATTATTTTCTATCTTCAAAGACAAAAAAAATCTTTAGCTTATGAAGAGTTAACGAATACACCTGTTCTAACAGTTGACGAACAAGTTAGCGGTAAAGTGAAGGTTTTGTATGAAGATAAACCAATCAAAAATGCTCAATTAATTGTCATTAAATTGATAAATGACGGTAATCTGCCTGTAACAAGTAAGGATTATGAAAGAAATTTTTCCTGTACATTTGGCGATAATTCGAAGATTTTGTCTTCAGAAATTGTTAAAACTAATCCTAAAGAGCTAAGTCCAAAATTTAGTCCTGAGACTAATGAAAATCAAATTATTTTAGAACCTCTACTATTGAATAAAAAAGATTTTTTAGTTATTAAAATCTTAGTTACTGATTTTAAAGACGAGATAAATATAGACGCAAGAATAATAGGCGTGAACAGAATTTCAAAATTAAACAAATCCTTCTTTGAAAAATATTATATATTGGCTTTGATATTTTGTTTTTCTACTATAGTTTTCAGTATTTATGAATTGACTTCACCTAGAGCTTCCTGGGCAGACATATTTAATTTAACCGTTTATTCTTTATTGGTGATACTCATTATGCTATGGAAAACGAAAAGGAAGAATTTATAAGCTCTTCCTTTTCGTTTTGCTACAACTCCTTATATAACTTACATTCCCGCGCCGTGGCACTTCTTAAACTTCTTGCCGGAGCCGCAGTAGCACGGGTCGTTTGGCTTGACTTTGGCGTGCTCGCGTCTGAACGGGGTGTGTTTGACGGCTTCGGTGTCGCCGGCGACGGTGGCGGTTGCCATTGCGCCGGTGAAAGCCATTCCGGCGGCTTGGCGTCGGGCGCGCTGGCGTTCGAGGCGTTCGAGGCGCTCGATTTCTTCCTGTTCGTCTTTGACGACGATTTCGAGGTTGAAAAGCGCGCGCGCGGTGTGCGTGTCGATGCGGTCGAGCATTTCCTGAAACATATCAAAACTTTGCTTTTTGTATTCGACGAGCGGGTCTTTCTGCCCGTAGCCGACCAAGCCGATGCCCTGTTTGACGTGGTCAATCGAGAGCAGGTGGTCTTTCCACTGCGAGTCGATGATGTTGAGCATTATGTAACGCTCGTATGCGCGTAAGGATTCCGCGCCCGCCATCTTTTCTTTTTCCTCGTAGTTGGCGGTGGCTTTCTGCCAGATTGCGTCCTCGATTTGCTGCGGACTCATCCGGTTGAAATCGACGTTTGCGTCAACCGCTGGGTCAACCGCGTAGATGCTCTCGATTTCCGCCGCGTATGTGTCAACATCCCATTCGGTCGGGCTGACGTTCGGATTAAGGAAACCAGCCGTCAAATCCGAAAGCAAATCACGCGCGACGCCCGTATCGCCGAGCAGATATTCGCGGTGTTCGGGCGCGAACATCAACTGACGGCGCAGACCGTAAATCGTTTCGCGCTGTTTGTTCATCACGTCGTCGTATTTGAGGACGTTTTTGCGCTGTTCAAAGTTACGCGCTTCGACCGCTTTCTGCGCCCGCTCAATCTGCTTGGAAACCGTTCGCGATTCAATCGCCACGCCTTTTTCCATGCCGAGCCATTCCATCATCGAGCGAACCTTGTCGCCCGCGAAAATACGCATCAAATCGTCTTCCAAAGATAGAACAAAGCGCGATGAACCGGGGTCGCCCTGTCGTCCCGCGCGTCCACGCAACTGATTATCGATGCGGCGCGATTCGTGTCTTTCCGTTCCGAGAATGTGCAGACCGCCCGCCGCGACGACTTCCTTGTGCTCTTCCGCGACGACGCGTTTTGCCTTCTCTAACTGCTCTTCAAACTGTTCGGGCGTGGCTTCGTCGGGGTTGATTTCCATGCGTTTGAGATAATCGTTCGCAAGGAATTCGGGATTGCCGCCGAGCAGAATGTCGGTTCCGCGTCCAGCCATGTTCGTCGCAATCGTTACAGCGCCTTTGCGTCCCGCCTGCGCGACGATTTCCGCTTCGCGCTCGTGATATTTCGCGTTCAGAACGTTGTGCTTGATGCCGACTTTCGCCAGCTTCGAAGCGATAAGCTCGGAGTTTTCGACCGAAACCGTACCGACCAGAACGGGCTGACCTTTGGCGTGAAGCTCTTTGATTTCATCGACCACCGCGTCCCATTTCTCCGGCAAAGTGCGGTAAATCATATCCGAATGGTCGGCGCGAATCATCGAGCGATTGGTCGGAATGACGACAACATCGAGATTGTATGTCGTGCCGAATTCTTCCGCTTCCGTCTCGGCAGTTCCGGTCATACCGGAAAGCTTTTCATACATTCGAAAATAATTCTGCAATGTAATCGTCGCCAGCGTCTGGTTTTCGCGCTCAATCTTTACGCCTTCTTTCGCCTCAACGGCTTGGTGCAAACCGTCAGACCATCGCCTGCCAGCCATCAGGCGTCCGGTAAAATCGTCAACGATGATGACTTCGCCTTCCTGCACGACGTAATGATGGTCGGCTTTATAAAGAGTATGAGCTTTCAAAGACTGCTCGACGCAGTGTAGCATTTCCATATTCGCCGGGTCGTATAGATTGGAAATTCCGAGAAGCTTTTCCGCTTTCGTTACGCCCGCTTCGGTCAAAACCGACGAATGATTTTTCTCGTCGAGCAGGTAATCGCCCGTCGTAACCTTCGTTTCCTCGTCCTTGTGCCCGCGTTCGAGGCGCGGAATAATCTCGTTGGCGGTGAAATATTTGTCGGTCGCTTCGTCCGACGCGCCCGAAATAATGAGCGGCGTTCTCGCTTCGTCAATCAAAATCGAATCGACTTCGTCAACAATCGCGAAATAATGGTCGCGCTGAACCAGAGATTCAACGTCGAACTTCATATTGTCGCGCAAATAATCAAAGCCGAACTCGTTGTTCGTGCCATACGTGATGTCGCGGGCATACGCGTCTTTGCGCTCGACATCGTCCATATCATTCTGGATACAGCCGACCGTCAAGCCTAAGAAATTATGAATTCTGCCCATCCATTCCGAGTCGCGCAAAGCGAGATAATCGTTGACCGTCACGACGTGAACGCCGCGTCCGGTCAGAGCATTTAAGTAACTCGGCAAAGTCGCGACGAGCGTTTTACCTTCACCCGTTCTCATTTCGGCGATTCTGCCCTGATGAAGCGCGATGCCGCCAATCATCTGCACGTCGAAATGACGCATCTCCGTAACCCTGACGGAAGCTTCGCGCATCACGGCAAACGCTTCGGGAAGAAGCTCTGCCAAAACTTCCTGCTCGCGCTTGCGGCGCGCTTCCTTGTCTTCGATGCCTTCGAGCGCGCTCGCAAGCCGCGCCCTAAATTCATCCGTTTTCGCTTTTAATTCATCGTCGGAAAGCCTTTTAATATCCGCTTCCAGACTGTTGATTACTTCGACAATCGGCTTCGCCTTTTTCAGAAAAAGGTCGCTGTTCGTGCCGAGAACTTTTTTAAAAAATTTATCTACAAAACTGTTTACAGCCATATATTCCTCACTGGTGCGAGCTAACGCGAAACAGCTATTAGCTCATAAAACTGAAAATTATTAAAGTTTCGGCGAGACAGGTATTGGAAAGATTGGATTTTTCCGCTTCTCACCGCGTCTATTTTGCGACTTTGTTGGCGAGAAATTCGTCTATCGAGGCACGCGGCAGGCGCGTAACAACGAAAACCTGATTGTTTTCGGAGTTCGCGTTGGTGTTTTCGTAAACCTTTTTGATTAATAAATCGCTTGATTCATCCGATTTATTTTTAAATTTACTGTTAAGATTTTCGGCATAAGCAAATGCCGTCTGAGTAGTTTCTTTTGTAAAACTAAACGCTATTTTTAATTCGTTTTGGCTGAAAGTAAGGTTTAGACTGATTTCTTTACAGCCGCTATTCTCCTTCGGCAAATCGAAAAATGAATTTTTGCTTAAATCCCGTCCATCAATAAAATCCAGTTTATAGTGAAGTTTCCAAAGAGCCTGCGATATTTCGCCTTCGTCTTCTATAATAGTGGAAGCGGCAGCGTCACCGTTTGAACAGTAAGTATGAGCGCACTTTGTAGTAAAAGTTTTCTTAAACCTGGATTTATATTTTCCTTTCTGCTTTAGCCCGCGCAAATCTTCGATGAAGCTTGCAACGGCTGTGTCGAGGTCAATCTCGAAGAAACCGTCTATTTCTTCGTTATCGGGCTTGTTGTCTAAATCGTCCTTAAACTCAATCTCGTTTTTAATGTCGAAATCGCGCGTCAAAGCCGAATGCGCCAGAACAGGCGCGGCTGCGCCACCAACCAGCACCAAGCCGAGATAGACGCTCAGCGTGGTGAGAAAAACTATTGAATTGTAGTTTTTACGATTGGACATTCTTATTTTTATCTTTGGACTTCATTATCTCGCGCATCAGCAGTTCGTGAAAATCCGCTTTTGGCATCGAAAAATCTATAATAACACTTTTTTCCTGAGTGCTGACTTTCAAATTATTTATCAATGCTTTGCTGGCTTCGTCTATTTTTTTAATGCCTTCTCTATCTGCTACCTTGATAACCGAAAGCATCGTATTTAATCCGCTTGCCGTCGTCTTTGCTCTTTCCGGCGTTTTCAATTCCGATTTAATAACTGCCAAGAAATTGCCGTCGTCTTGCTGCATCGAAAACAAAACTTTATCGATTCCGAAATTTTTTAGATAACCGAAAAATCCCGCTTCGCCGATGGCTTGAATCGCCATTTTGCCGAGTTCGACCATCTGCGCGTCGCCTTCCGTGCGCGTGAATTTAGACGTTTTCGTGTCAAATCTTCCGTCTGCCGTTATCGTGCCTTCCATTTCAACCAGAAACGGCTTGTCGAAATCCGTTTCTTTTTTCTCAATTTTATCCTGAATTACTCTGGCAAAATCCTTGAGCGGCTGGCGATTGATTTCAATTTTCTGAGCCGCATCGTCGTTCTTCTGCGCGAAAACGGGAAAAGCGGCAAGCATTAAAGCTATGCCGCAGAGAAGAAAATTTGTTCGCGTAAATCGCTTCATTTACCTGCTTCCGTGCTGGTGTTTTTGTTCAGCTCGCTGCTACTGTTGAGCTGTTTGTTTTTTTTTTCGGCGCGTTCCGTCAGGCTATTAATTATTAACTTCTGCGCGTCGGCTTTCGGAAGCGTAAAGTCAAAGATAAAATTCTTGCCGTCATTGCTTATTTGAGCTTTTTCCAATAAAACCTTGCTTCGTTCGTCTAGTTTTATCCCTCCGTTCGCATCAGCAAATTTTACCGCTGAAATTGCCAGATTAAGTCCGCTTACCGTCTTTTTAGCTCTTTCCGGCGTTTTTTGGTCGGAAATGATTTTAACGATAATTCCCTCATCATTCTGAACGAGCATTAAATTTATTCTGTCGATATTCTGATTTTTCAGATATACAAGAAAACCGCTGTCGCCGACGGCTTTTATCGCCTGTTCGGCAAACAGCCTCATTTTTTCGTCGCCTTCGGATTTTATAAATTTCGACTTCGTCGCGTCCAGTCTTCCGTCCGCGAGTATCGTGCCGTCGAGAATAACTGTAAAAGGCTTAGTTAAATCGACTTCCTTTTTTTCCACGCTGGCGTTAATGTCGTCGCCCAAATTTTCAAACGGCTTTTTGTTAATGTCGATTTTTACAGGCTCGCTGCTGACGGGATTCTGCGTTTCGTCGGTTTTGTCCGTTTTATTGTCAGCCGTCTTTTTACCGTTGACATCCTCAAGCGTCGGAATGGGCTTGTTTTTAAAACCTTTTCCGGGTTTCTTTGTAATGGTCGGATTAGCGTCGTTGGACGGATAGTTTGGTAAATTTCCTATGACGGTATTCTTGCCCGGCTTCGGCAGAGTCGGCTGCATCGCCGACAAATCCGGCGTCGTCGTAATCGTCGGATTTGTATTTGTCATTCCCGGAAAATCCGTCGTTCCCATCTTAGTCGGGTCGAAAACGTCCGTTACCGCCGGCTGCTGGTCGGGATTGGCGAGCGCAAAATAGCCTGCCGGATAAGTGAGCGGCGGATATTCGCCGTCCAGATTAACCATTATAATTTCGTCGCTGTCGGAGATTTGAGTCTCAGAGTAATCTTTGCTGACATAATCATAGTCGCCGATATTACTGCCGACGTAAAGCGCGTCCAGAACGCTGCAAACTCCGCTGGCAACGGGCGAATCGCACGTTTTTCCGGTCAGAAAGTTGGCTTGCGCCATCAGCGCGAACGCGACCAGATTGGCAATAACCGACGCGCCGACGATTTTGTAGAGACGCGGCGAAATCTGCCAACCTTTTAATTCGTATTGCTGAAAAAGCTCTTGTTCCTGCATAAAACCTTTTATGAAATATTTATAAAACCAATCTCAAAATAAAAGCTAAAAAATATAGATGCTCTGCGCCGCCGAACGGTTGCGAGCAATTTGCAATTTTAACATCTTTCCTTAGTAATTGAAAGAAATAGACTTTGCCGCCCGGAACGCTTAAACTTTCATTTATGGCACCTTTCAAGGGCAAAGACCGAAAGGCGAAATCAGACCGAAGCGCGTCGGCTCGCTCAAACATCAACCGCCGGAAAGAACGAAGATTTAAACGGGAACTTGCGGACGAAAGTTCCGTAAAAAACGATTCGCCGCGTTTTTCGCCTTTTCAGCTCAAAGCGGTCGAAAAACTTCTTTCGGGCATCGGAACGCCCGAACCGACGCCGCTCGTGCCGGACGATTTTCAAATCGAAGCGCTCGAAGCAATCGAAACCGAAGACGTTCTCGTTACAGCGCCTACGGGCAGCGGCAAAACGTGGATTGCGCGCGAAGAAATTAGAAGACTGCTCGAACAAGGCAAACGCGCGTGGTACACGACGCCTCTGAAAGCTCTGACAAACTCGAAATATGCGGAATTTTCTCAGGAATTCGGCGCGGAAAACGTCGGGATTTTGACGGGCGACAGAAAGGAAAACTGGGACGCGCCGCTTATTGTCGGGACGACGGAAATTTACCGCAACCAGCTTTTCGATGCTTTAAGACAAGGCGAGCAGGTGCGAACGGATTTTGTGATTCTGGACGAAGCGCATTATCTGGCGGACGAAGACCGCGGGCACGTCTGGGAAGAAGCGATAATCTTAAGCCCGCCGCGAATTCGCCTTCTGCTTCTTTCGGCGACAATCGGAAACGCCGAAGAATTTGCGAGCTGGATTGAAGAAATTCGCGGAAGCCGTGTCAGAGTCATCAATCGGGCAGGCTTGCGCCCGGTCGAGCTTCGCGCCGCTTTTCTCGCGCCGAATTTGCAGCTTTTCCCGCTTTTTGACGAGAGCGGAAAAATGAATCGCGCCATCGAACAATTCGCCCAACGCGACGACAATCGTTTCGACCGTCGCCGACACCGCTAGGTTAGATAAGAACTGAGAACTGAGAACTGAAAACTGAAAACAGTTTTCACTTTTCACTTTTCACCTCTCACTTTCCAACCATCTTTCCGCTAAAATTTTTCATCTCAAACTGTCTTTTTAACCCCTGAATTTTCACTGTGTTGCGTGGTGTAAGTAAATCTGCGCGACAAAACATTTAAATATATATTTTTATTTTTCACAGAATTATTGCTTTATGATGAAGAAATCTGTTTTTATAATCTCATTTTTAGTTTTCGCGGCGGTCGTTTGCGGTTTGTTTTTTCAAAATAATTCCCAAAATACGGGTGAGCAAACACAAACTCAAGTTTTAACGGAGACGCCGGAAGCTTCGGCGGCGAATGACGCTCAAATCCGGCAGAAACAAAAAATTGCCGGAGAATACGGCAAGCTCCCGATTAATTTCGAGCCGAATTTAGGACAAACCGACGACGAGGTAAAATTTCTCGCGCGCGGGCACGGCTATTCGCTTTTTCTGACCGAACGCGAAGCCGTTCTGTCTTTGCAGAAACGCGGAAAGACCAGAGCGCAGGACAAGCAAGCCGTTGTAAAAATGCAGATTCAGGGCGCAAATTCTTCGCCTGATATTGCCGGTTTGGACTTGACGGAAGGCAAATCGAATTATTTAATCGGCAACGACCCGCAAAAATGGCGGACGGAAATTCCGAACTACAGACAGGTCAAATACGAGCAGATTTATAAGGGCGTCGATGTCGTTTATTACGGCAACGGGCAGCAGCTCGAATATGATTTTGTCGTCGCGCCGAACGCGAATCCGAATCAAATCAAGCTCAAATTCGACGGCGTTAAATCGGCAAAAATCGACAAACAGTCGGGCGATTTGCTGCTCGAAACAAACGCCGGAACGATTCGCCAGCACAAGCCGCTCGTTTATCAAAACGTCGGCGGCGAGCGGCGTGAAATCGCCAGCTCTTATTCGATTCAAAATTCAAGGCTCAAGATTCAAGATTCAAGATTCAAGATTCAAGATTCAAAATCCAAAATCCAAAATCCAAAAAGTGAAGATTTTGTCGTTTCGTTTAATCTTGCCGAATACGACAAATCGAAGGAAATCGTCATCGACCCGATTCTGGCTTACGGCAGTTATTTAGGCGGAAATTTATTTGACGAAGGACGCTCGATTGCGGTTGACGCTGCCGGAAACGCCTACGTTGTCGGAACGGCGGCTTCGCAGAATTTCCCGACGACCGCCGGAACAATCAAGCCCGTTTTGCTTCCGCGCACCGACGCGCCGAACTCTTTCTGGTACGATGCTTTTGTAACGAAGGTTAATCCGACCGGAACAGCAATCGTTTTCTCGACTTATTACGGCGGGCGCAACGGCAACGAATCGGGTTCGGGCGTTGCCGTTGACGCGAGCGGAAACGTTCTTATCAGCGGAACGACGATGTCGTCGGATTTTCCGACCGTCAATGCTTATCAAACGACTTTCGGCGGAACGGACGACGCGTTTGCCGCGAAATTGAATCCAACCGGCTCGGCGATTATTTATTCGACATATCTCGGCGGCAACAATACCGATTCGGGCGGCAAAATCGCTTTGAATCAAACAACGGGCGACGCGGTTTTTGCCGGAACGGCTTCTTCGGGAAATTTCCCGACCACGCCCGGCGCTTATAAACAGAAACTCTGCGACAACACGCCGGGAAGCTGCAACGGAATTTTCTATTCGGGAAGCTACATCGTTAAACTTTCCGCTACCGGAAGCGCGATTTATTCGACGCTTTTTGATATGGCAATCAACGACGTTGCGCTCGACGCGGGCGATAATGCGGTTGCCGGCGGAACGGGGGGCGCGATTCCCGCAACTCCGGGCGCTTTTCAAACCGCTTCGAGCGGCGGCATCGAAGGCTTCATCGCCAAATTAAATCCGTCCGGAAACACGCTCGTTTTCGGAACATTCTTAGGCGGCGGTCTTCAATCCGACCGCGTAAAAAGCATCGCAATCGATTCGACCGGAAACATCTACGCCGCCGGACAAACCGAAAATACGGGTTTCCCGACGACCGCAGGCGCGTTTGACCAGACTTTCAACGGCAGCACGGACGGATTTTTGACCAAATTCAACCCGGCAGGCTCGGCGCTCGTTTACTCGACGTTTTTTGGCGGCGCGGCGAAAGACGAGCCTTTTGCCGTCGGCGTAGGCACGGACGGCAGCGCGTTTGTCGCGGGCGAAACTTTGAGCGGCGCGAACTTTCCGCTCAAAAATTCGATTAACGGGACGAACGGGACGATTTTCTTAACGCGCTTTAACGCAAATGCGAGCGCGCTTGTTTTTTCTTCGCTTTTAGGACAGGGCGGCGCGTATGATTTGGCGGTTGACGGCGCAAACGGCGCTTATATCACAGGACATACGACTTCGATTCCGGTTACGCCCGATTCGTTCCAGCCGATGAAAGGCGAGGCGACCAGCACCGGCTCGACCAAAGACGCTTTTGTCATAAAGCTCGCGCCGACCGATGAATCCGTTCAGGCTTACAACATCAGCGGAACCGTAACAGACCCGACGCAGTTCGGCAATTACCAGCCTATCGTCGTTACGCTTTCGGGAACGGTCAATCGCTCCGTCGTTCTGCCTTACGGAAGCGGAAGCGGCGTGATTCCATACTTTTTCGGCAATCTTCCGGCAGGCGGAAATTACACGGTCAGGGCTAAAAAAATCGGCTTCGGCGTTGACCCGGAAAGCGTCGTCTTTAATAATCTGGGCGCAAATCAGTTTGCCGATTTCACGATTCTTAACAACGAAGCTCCCATCGGCGAAATTACAAGCCCCGCGCACGGCACGACTTACAGCGCGCCCGCGACGATTACGATTCAGGCTAACGCTTCCGACCCGGACGGGCACGCCATCGCAAAAGTCGATTTTGTCGCTTATAACAGCGACGCCGGGAGCGCAAATCTCGGAACGGACACGACCGCGCCATATGAATTTACGTGGACAAACGCGCCGCAGGGAACGTGGGCTTTGTATGCGATTCCGACCGATTCCTTAGGTTTGCGCGGCGATTCAACGCCTGTCGTTCACGTTTTTGTCGTCGATTCGACCGGCTTGAGCGTTTCTATCGGCAGCCCGACCGAAGGACAAAGCTTTGTTCAGAGCGCCAATGTTCCTCTGAGCGCCAATGTTTCGTCTTCAGTTTCCATTTTGGAATTTTACGACCAGAACAATAATTTAATCGGAAGACGCACTTCGGCTCCGTGGTCAACGACGCATCGTATAGACCAGGTCGGAAATTATACCGTTACCGCGAAAGTATATAATTCGCAGGGACAATCTTTGACCTCAGACCCGGTAAGTTTTACCATCACGCCGATGAATCATCGAATTACGGGACGAATCATCGACCTGACCGCAAATGCCGGTGTTGCCAATATAACGCTTAATCTGACGAGTCAGACTAATCCGAATATTTCGGCGACGACGATGACCGACGCCGGCGGAAATTACATGTTCACGGATTTGGGCGCAACGCCGGACGACGGCGTAACGATTACGCCCGTATCGGCGAATTACACTTTTGACCCGCAAAGCAGGAGTATCGGTCTCGCATACCTTAATGAATGGACAGACCAAAACTTCTGGGCGACGCGGATAACGCAAATCAGCGTGGCGCTGACAAGCCCGACCGAAGGACAGACTTTCACCGCGCCCGCGACGATTAATCTGGCGGCAAACGCTTCGAGCGGCGCAGGCTCGATTACAAAAGTCGAGTTTATGCAAAGACGCGGCGCTGTAGTAACTTCGCTCGGAACGGACACGACCGCGCCGTATGAATTTCAGGCGACGGGCGTTGCGGCTAACAGTTATGCTTACTTTGCCCGCGCGACCGACAGCACGAATGCCGTTACCGATTCGGCGGAAGTAAATGTTACGGTCAACGCGCCCGTTACAACCATTCGCTTGCAGGGCGACATCACCAATCAGTCCGGCGGATGGATGCAGGGCATTACGGTTAAACTGACCGGAACGGCAAACGGAAATCCTGTAAATCAAACCTCGATTTCCAATAGTTTCGGCTCTTACGGATTTTTCAATCTTCCGGCTGGCGGCAATTATACGATTACGCCGCAGGTCGTCGGCAGTATGACGTTTACACCGGCTTCGTTCAGCGTAAATAACGCGACGGAAGATAATCTGGATGTTGATTTTGTTTCCTCGGCGGCAAATACTTCGCCGACCGTGCAAATCAACAGCCCGGCTGACGGCGCGGTATTCACGATGCCCGCGACGATTCCGGTGAGCGCGACCGCAACCGACACGGACGGAAATATCGTCCATCTGTCGCTTTCGGCGCAATCGCCGTTCCAGTCATTCAATGTCGGACAGTCGAACAACGGAACGTTCAGCGCGCCGTGGCAACCCAGCTTTCCCGGTAGTTACGCAATCTGGGCAACGGCGCGTGATAACGGCGGCTTGCAGACAAGCGTTTCCATCAATATCACGGTCAATCCGCCGTCGCCGGTTTCAATTTCCGGCAGAATCGTCAACCGCGACAGCGAAGGCATCGCGGGCGTTACGGTCGAATTGAAAAATTACCCGGAAGATGCGGAAAATCCCGCGCCGCCCGTTGCTGTTGCGACGACCGACGCAAACGGAAATTACACGATTCCGAACGTTACGACGTTTCAAAACTACGTTCTGAAGCCGGCGAGCATCGACCACACATTCTCGCCGCAGCAGCGTTTGTTCTTTAACATTTCCGCGAGCCAGCCAAACGCGGATTTTACCGGAACTTTGCAGGTTCAGCGTTCGGATTTTGACGGCGACGGCGCGAGCGATATGGCTGTCTGGCGACCTTCGAACGGCGTCTGGTACGTCAACCGCTCGACCGACGCGACTTATTCGTCCGTCCAGTTCGGCGGCGGAAGCTTCGGCGACGTAGCCGTTCCGGGTAATTTCGACGGCGACACGAAAACCGATTACGCGGTTTTCCGCGCGGGCGTCTGGTATATAATGAATAGCTCGAACGCGCAGACCAAAGTAATCCAGTTCGGATTTGCCACGGACAAACCCGTCGCGGGCGATTACGACGGCGACGGCACGACCGATATTGCCGTATTTCGTCCCGAAACCGGCGTCTGGTATATTCAGCGCAGCTCGGACAATGGCTACGACATCCGGCAGTTCGGCTTAAACGGCGACGTTCCGCTTTCGGGCGATTATGATGGCGACGGCAAAACGGATTTGACCGTCTGGCGACCGACAACCGGCGTCTGGTGGGTTTGGAAAAGCTCGGATTTCGACACGCGCGCGTATCAATTCGGCTTAAACGGCGACACGCCGCTCGTCGGAGATTTCGACGGCGACCGTGTGGCGGATTTCACCATCTTCCGACCATCAACCGGCGTCTGGTACGTAAACTTAAGCTCGACCGGCGGCTTTAAGATTATGCAGTGGGGAATCTCGACCGACATACCCGTTCCGGGCGACTTCGACCGCGACGGCAAAACCGACATCGGCGTTTTCCGCGCATCGGAAGGCAACTGGTACGTGTTCAAAAGCTCGACGAGCACTCACGTTATCCAGCGCTTCGGTCTCGACGGCGACATGCCGATTCCGGCGGCTTACCGTTAAAAAGTGAATAACTAAAAGTGAATAGTAAATAGTTAAGGAGAAAAATTTCCTTAACTATTCACTATTCACTTTTCACTATTAACTGTATTTTTGTGATTTAATATCTTTAGATGAGATTTAAACTGCCGGAGATTCCTCCGCCGAAACTTATTTCCTCGCTGAGAAGCTACAATCTTCTGCCCGCGATTATTTTTCTGCCGACTCGCCGCAAATGCGATGAAGCCGCGCTCGAAGTCGCCGCCGACAAATCGCAGAAAACGGACGCGGAAAAACAAATCCTGCGAGAAGAGATTTTTCAGGACTTTCTGGCGCAGTTTCCCGAAATCCGGCAGCACAAGCATCGCAAAATTTTGGTTCGCGGCGGCGTCGCGTCGCATCACGCCGGACACATTCCCGCGTGGAAGCTTCTCGTCGAAAAGATGATGTCGAAAGGTCTTTTAAATGCGATTTTCGCGACATCGACCGTTGCCGCCGGAGTCGATTTCCCGGCGCGAACCGTCGTTATCACCAATGCCGACACACGCGGAAACGACGGCTGGCGCGCTCTTCAGGCGAGCGAGCTTCAGCAAATGACGGGACGCGCGGGCAGGCGCGGAAAAGATAACGTCGGGTTCGTCATTCTCGCGCCGGGACAATTTCAAAATCCGCCGAAGATTGCACAGCTTTTAAAATCTCCGCCCGACCCTTTGCAAAGCCAGTTTCGCGCGACTTATTCTTCGCTTTTAAATCTGGTCGATGCTTACGGCAATTTCTCTCAGGTTCGGGAAATCGCCGAAAAAAGCTTTGCTTTTCGCGAAACGGCGCAGCAAATCGCCCGACTTGAGAAAAAGCGCCGCCGCCGCTCTGAAGAATTAAATAAAAAGCTCGAAGGAAACGAATTCGGGTTGACGGTCGAATCTGTTTTGGGTTTTGAAAGACTGACCAACGCGCGCCTGCGTCTTCAGGCAAATTTGCCGCACACGCGGGCGGAAGTCCGCCAGAACTGGCTTCGGGAAAATGTCGTCGAAGGCAGAATCGTTACCAAAAGCCGGAACAGTAAACGTTTTTTTCTGGTCTTAAACGTCTTCGGCGACAAAGTTGTGGCGATGCGTGAAGACGGTCAGGGCGCGACACTTTCGCTGCCGCATCTCGGGCGTGTTTATGCCAAACAATACGCGGTCGAGGAAGAATCGCTGGACAAGGCGTTCAGCGACATTCACGACGGGAAAAATCCGCCTCTGGATGAGCCGCGACCGGATTTGCAGAAAAGCGACTCTGTTCAGGCAGAAGAAATTCTCGGTCAGGCAATCGAGCGGATTTTGCCCGAAAATTTAAGCGAAGACGCGACGCGGCGAGCGCACCAGCTTTTGTGGGAAGCGTGGGACGACGCGGAATTTCTTGAAAAAACGGCGCGCGACATCGAAGTTCTGCGCGGTGAAATCTGGCTTCCCTTCGAGCACCGGGCGCAGGTTTTAAATCATTTCGGTTATCTGGATTTTGCAGCCCAGAAAGTTACGACTCGCGGAAAATGGCTCGCTGACGTGCGCGTCGATAGACCTCTTCTCGTCGGCGAAGCGCTGCGGCACGGGCTTTTTGAAAAATTAGAGCCGAAACACGTCGCCGCGCTGATGGCGGCGCTCGCCGCCGATTCGGACAGAAATTACGGCGAACTGCATCTATCGGAGAAAATTCTCGACGTTTTGACCGAATTTGAAGATATTGTCTATGAAGTTTCGAACGCCGAGTGGAAATACGGCGTCGAGCCCGCGCCGGAGATGAATTTTTCGGCTGCGGCAACCGCCGAAGCGTGGGCGAGCGGCGCAAACTGGGGCGATTTGGTTTACAAGACAAAGGCGGAAGAAGGCGATTTAGTTCGTTTATTATCGAGAACGGGCGAAGCGCTTCTGCAAATCGCGCAGCTTAAAACTTCCAACCCGCAGGCGGCGGAAATTGCCCGCGCGACGGCAGAGATACTTTTGCGCGAGCCGATTAGATAATATTTGCTATCTAATTTGAGAGATTTAACATCTTATTTTTAACGAATAATTTTTCTGAACTTCATAGATGTATATTCGTTTGTTAAGATGAAGACGGCTCAAGTTTTGAGCATTAAAAATTATGCAGGTTTTACTGGCAGATGAATTCGGTTTTTGTTTCGGCGTCGAGCGCGCGGTCGAGATGGTCGAAGAAGCGCTCGCGGAAGGCGATACGGTTCGCACTCTTGGTCCGCTTATTCACAACGACCAGGAAATGGAACGGCTCGGCGGACACGGCGTAACGACAATCAGCGAGCCTGTCCAAATCAAACGCGGCGAGACTGCCGTTATTCGCGCTCACGGCGTTACGCCGGATGTTCAGCGCGAATTAGAGGAAAAAGCCTCGAAAGTTGTTGACGCGACTTGCCCGTTCGTAACGCGAGTTCAAAAGCTTGCTTCGCGGGCGGCTAATGAAAACCGGCACGTTATCGTCGTCGGAAACCCCGACCATCCCGAAATGATTGGCGTTAAAGGCTACGCGCCCGAGCACGCTTTCGTCGTCAAAGACGCGAGCGAAATTGCCGCGCTTCCGCCCCTGAACAATCCTCTGGTCGTTTCGCAAACGACGATAAAACTACAGACGTTTCTCGATACGGCTGAAGCCGTCCGTCAAAAAGCGATTGGCGAAACGCAGATTGTCAACACGATTTGCTCGGCGACGCGCGACCGTCAGGATGCGGCGCGCGCGCTGGCGGGCGAAGTCGATGCTTTCTATATTATCGGCGGAAATCATTCGTCAAACAGCCGGAAGCTTCTTTCCGTCTGCAAAGAACAGTGTGAAAAAAGCTTTCTGATTGAAACGCCCGACGAAATCAACGCGGAAGACCTAAAAGACGCGGAACGAGTCGGCGTAACAGCAGGCGCTTCGACGCCGAACTGGTTAATCGAAAAAGTCGTCAAACGTCTTGAAGAAATCGGCGCGGAACTTGCGGGCGATATGTCTTTAAGATAAATTTTTTCAAAATTTACAAAACGAAAAGCCGGACAGTTTATAAAAAACTATCCGGCTTAAACTATTTAACAGAAACATTTACGGGGTAACTTCCGCATATTTCGGCAAGGAAATCGATTGGTTCAGATAAACTCCGAATTCGGTTCCCGTTTTGACTTCGGCGTCTTCGCCTTTGGTCAATCTTTCGCCGAGAAGCCCCGCGCCCGCGCCTAAAATGCCGCCGATTAAAGCGCCTTTTCCGCCGCCGACCGCCGCGCCCAGGATTGCGCCGCCAGCCGCGCCGCCGCCGATAAAGATAACCTTGTCATTTTTTCTATCGTCGCCTGATGCGTTTCCTTCGTTGTCGCTTTTAGCCTTTTTGGTGTCTAAATCCGTCAGCGAGCCGTTTATCGCGCGCCGCACTCCGTTTGGCAGCTCGACCTGATTAAAGCTGACGCTAATCGTGCCCGGGTCGCCGCCCTTTTTCGCCGCTTTTACGGCATCGACCCGCCCGATAACCTTGCTTCCCGTCGGAATGACGATAACGCCCGTATTCGAATAAACCGGCTCGGTTACGGTTGTCGTAAATCTATCGCCGACACGCGCCGTTTTCGAGCTTAATGTTTCGTTCATACGGACACGAAATTTTTCGCCGCTCGAAACCGTATATACAGGAATTACGGGTTTTTTAACGACTACTTTCTTTTTAACGGTCGTTTTCCGTTTGATAACCGGCTTTTTCTTCACCTGCGCAAACGTATCGGCTGCGCCGAAAACCAAAAACATACCCAAAATCGCCGCTAACAATCTGAAACTAAACAATTTTTTCATCTCTCCACCTCGCTCCTTTTATTAAAAACTCGTGCTGAAAACGCTTTTGGCACGAGTCGCCTGTAAGACGTTTTCCCACTTGCAATCGTTGTCCGTTTTTTATTCGGACGCCTTTACCATCTTTCAGCTAAGTTTAGCATTTTCAGCAAATAAAATAAATATTAGAGCCTTTTCAAAAATTTTCTTGAAAACGCATCTTATTAGGAGTATAGTGAAATGACTATTACATTTCGTTTCTCTCGTTTCAGACCTGCCCCTAACCCCTTAAAAGGTTGGGGGCAAGTCGATTAAAGAGAGAGGTTTAACAAGTTTTTGCAGGGGATTTTCTCAAACTTTATGACATTAGCCGGTCAAACTCTTTTGCTTTTCACGCTAAACATTTTAGATGCGTTTTTGACTCTCTACTGGGTTCGCAACGGTTTTGCCTCGGAAGGAAATCAATTAATGGCAGGCTTGCTCGACATCGGCGATTTGCCTTTTTTAGCGGTTAAAATAGCGGTCGGCGCGGTAACGTCCGTGGTGCTCTGGCGCTGGCGCAATCTGCGGCTTGCCAAATACGGCTTGGCGCTGGCGCTTGTAGTTTATATCGGTTTGATGGGCGTTCATTTTGTTACCGGACTTTCCGCGCTCGGCTTTGTGTCGGACGGTCTTATCAACGATGTTTCGCGCCTTTTGCATTAAATTCTCCTTATTTTTAACTAAACGGCTTTTTTGTTTCGCTGTTCCGAAACAAGAAGCCGTTTTTTTTCGTATTTTCATACGCAACGCACCTGTGAAAATTGTGCATCAAAACAGAGCATAAATTTTGAATTTTAAATAGGAAGTAAGTCATTATGTCGCAAAAAGCATTATATCAATTATCAGCGCGTCAAATTTTACTATTGGCTTTCGCTTCGGCACTGATTGCGGTCGGAGCGACGTTTTTTCTGGCTAATTTCGGCACTATGTTTCAGCCGAACAACGCCAACATCGCTTTAGCTGAAGAAAATACGGTTCTTCAGGGAATCTCCAATCCTTCCACGGTCAGCGACGAGCAAAACAGCATCGAGGTTTACAAAACGCTCTCGCCGGGCGTCGCGTTTATTACTTCCATTGCTTACCAGCAGAACGATTACGGCGACGTTCAGCAGGGAAAAGGTTCGGGCTCGGGTTCGGTAATTGATAATCAGGGTCATATTCTGACAAATTATCACGTTATCGAAGATACCCAAAAATTAACCGTCAGCCTCGGCGGAGATAAAACCTATCCCGCAACGGTCATCGGCGGCGACCCCGACACGGATTTGGCGATTATAAAAATCGAACCACCGAAAGAAGGTTTAACCATCGTTCCGCTCGGCGATTCGGATAAACTGGATGTCGGGCAGAAAGTTCTGGCAATCGGAAATCCGTTCGGTCTGGACAGAACTCTGACGACGGGCGTGATTTCCGGCTTGCAGCGACCGCTTCGCTCCGTTCCCGTTCCGGGCGCGCCGAACGGACGCGTCATCGAAGGCGCGATTCAGACGGATGCTTCAATCAATCCGGGAAATTCCGGCGGACCTCTTCTCGATAAATTCGGCAAAATGATTGGCATCAATTCGCAGATTCTTTCGCGTTCGGGCGGCTCGGTCGGCGTCGGTTTTGCGATTCCCGTGAGCATTGCCAAACGCGTTATTCCGCAGCTGCTTCAATACGGCGAAGTTCGTCGTCCGAAGCTCGGCGTTGACGGCGTGAGCGTCGCCAGACTTCAGGAACAGGGCTTGGAGATGCCGGTTGAAAAAGGTCTTCTGCTTCGCGCGGTCGGCGGCGGCAGCCCTGCGTCGTCGGCTGGTTTGCGCGGGCTTTCCAGAACCGGCAGCGGCGAGGTAGTTTTAGGCGACATTATTACTTCGATTGACGGGCAAACAATCGGTGATTTGGACGACCTTTATCGTTTTCTCGACAAAAAACAATTTGGCGACACCATTCAGGTAGAAGTTTACAGAAGCGGCAAAGTCGTTACGGTTCCGGTCAAGCTTTCGCCTTTGCAGTTAAAACAGCAGCAGCAACCGTCGGGTCGCCCGGGCGGCAAGTTCTAAAGTTTATATCTCGAACGATAGAAAAAGACGCGGGTAAAGATTTATTTGTCCGCGTCTTTTTGTGTTAATCTGTCATTTCTTTTATGGAAAAAATCGAGCTGAACGATTTTTACAACGCGGGTTTCGGCTGGATTTGCAGGCATTGCGAGCGCGAACTGGCAGAACAAACGAATGTATCCGATTCAAAACAATCGCGCCTGATGCGCGAAGGCGAAGCCGAAAGCAAACAGCCCGTGCTTTCGAACATCGCGCTGGCAAAATGGGCTGACAAAGCGCAAACGACTTTAGTTTGCCCGCGCTGCGGAATCACGGAACTTGCTGATAGGTTTTAAGAAATTTCACCACAGAGACACGGAGACACGGAGAAAATTAGAAAATAGTCTGTGATTTTATTTTCTTTAAAAACTCTGTGTCTCCGTGTCTCTGTGGTAAAAAATATATATGAAGGTTCTCGATGTCGGCTGCGGCACAAATAAACAAAAGGGCGCGATTGGCTTGGACAATAATCCGCGCACGACGGCTGACGTTATTCACGATTTGGGCGAAGTTCCCTACCCGTTTGCCGACGACGAGTTCGACGAGATAATCTCGCGCCACGCCGTCGAGCATATTCCCGACGTAATGGCTTTTATCACGGAGCTTTACCGGATTACAAAAGACGGCGGGCGAATAAAATTAGTTACGCCGCATTACACAAATCCCGATTGGGCGACCGACCCGACGCACAGAAACCAGTTTAATTCGTATTCGTTTAACGTCTTCATTCCCGAAAAGCAGAATTTCGCTTTTTATACGGACGTAAAGCTAAAACCGGTTCGAACATACGTTTCGCTCGCAAATTTGTGGCGCGCGCTTGGAATCGAGTTTCTGGTAAATCTCGACCAAAAATCGCCCGCCTTACGTTTTACGAGAAAATTCTGGGAGCATTATCTAAGCTATATTTTTCGCGGCAAGGAGCTGCATTTCGAGTTTGAAGTGATAAAAGAATCCGCCACAGAGAACACAGAGGTTTCTGAGAAAAACAATAAATCTTAATTTTTTTATATTTTCTCACTTTTCTCTGTGTTCTCTGTGGCTAAAATTATATCAGCCAACTATTTCGCCTCTGAGGTTCATCTTTAAACCTGACGTATTATTTTAGAAAAAATTATTTAACTGAGGTCTTAATGAAACATAAAATTTTCGCTTTATTTATCATCCTCGCTTTTGTCCCGAGCGCTTTTGTTTCGGCATTTGCTCAGACGAAAACCAATAAAAATCAGCTTGCCGCGCTTCTTCCGGCTTCGGACGGCGTGGTCAGCGTCGATACAAAACGTCTTTTCGGCAGCGCGCTTCCGCAGATTTTGTCCGGCAATAAGGAAATGCTCGACGAAGTTAACGCTAAAATCGACGAGTTCAAAACCAATACGAGCATCGACATTCGACAGTTTGACCAGATTGCCCTCGGCATCGCGACCAGAAAGATTTCGGAAACCGACACCGATTTTGAGCCGATTGTTCTGGCGCGCGGAAATTTTAATGCAGGCTCGCTCGTAACGCTGGCGAAATTTGCTTCGAAAGACGCATACCGCGAAGAAAAAATCGGCAGCCGAACGGTTTATATTTTTTCCGCGAAAGAGATGATTGAAAAAAACAAGACCGCCGTTAAAAGCTCTTTTATTCAAAAAATTCTCGATAAAATATTGCCCGGTTTATCCGGCGAAACCGCTGTAACAGTTTATGACAGCAACACTTTGGCGTTCGGCAAATACGAACGGTTAAAACTGATGCTGACCGACAGCAAGTCGCGTGTCGATGCCGGTCTTCTGGCGACGGTCAATCGTCATCCGAACGCGGTCGCGAGCTTCGCCATGAATCTGCCGAACGGAATGTCGAGCTTTCTGGAACTTACGGACGACGAGCTTGGACAAAATCTCGATTCGATTCGGCAAATTCACGGAATGTTCGACGTTGCCGGTGAAAACACGTCGGTTTCCGTTTCGGGAAAGACTTTAAAACCCGAACAGGCGGCGAGCTTAAAGGAATCGTTTGACGGTCTGCAAGGTCTTTTTTCGGGAATTTTGCTCGGCTCGAAAAGCGAAAATCAGAAGCTTTACGGGCGAATGCTGAAAAGTGCGAAAATTTCCCGCGTCGCCAACGAGATAACGATTGATTTGCAGGTTCCGCAAAGCGACATCAATATTTTAATCGGTGCAAAATAAATTGTTTATTTGCTTAAAACATACGGGCTGTCGGAAAATGATTTCTGACAGCCTTTTTTATTAAATCAAATGAAAAGAAAAAAATACCAGCTAAAAATCGCCGTGTTTTTAGCTTTCGCCATTGCCGGTTTTAATTTTAATTTCAGTATTCCGGCTGCGGCGCAGGACTCGAAAAGAGAGAGAATCGCCGCAAAACCGACGCCGACGCCGAAACCGACCGCGACACCGAAACCGACTCCGACGGTTGCGCCGACACCGATTCCCGCGCCGACGGCGACGCCCGTTCAGGTTCAAACTTTAGCCGATTTACAATCGCGGATTCGGCTCGCGTTAATGCGCCGGGAGCTTCAGCGCGGACACGTCGGCGTAAAAATCGTCTCGCTCGATACGAATAAAACGATTTTTGAAGAAAACGGCGAAAAATATTTTATGCCCGCCTCGAATATGAAAAGCTACACGGTCGCGGCGGCGCTCGAAAAGCTTTCGCCGGATTTTCGGTTTATAACGAGCGTTTACGCGCCGGCAAAACCCGACGCAAACGGAATCGTCAAAGGCTTGTCGGTTTACGGGCGCGGCGACGTTTCGTTTTCGACCGCTTTTAATGACGGCGATTATTACAAATCGCTCGACGCTCTGGCGACGAAAATCGCGCAGTCGGGCGTCAAGCGTATCGAAGGCGATTTAATCGGCGACGACAGTTATTTTTCGGGCAATCCGATTCCGAACACATGGGAATGGGACGATTTACAGTGGTATTACGGCGCGGAAGTTACGGCGTTGAGCGTCAACGACAACGCGGTCGATTTGAGCGTAAAACCGTCTTCGGTCAATGCTTTGTGCGCGGTGCAGATACAGCCTGCAAACGCGATTGTAAAAATTAATAATACGTGCGTAACTTCCGTTTCAGGGACAAAACGCGAGATGAAAGTCGTCAAAAAGCTCGACCAGAACATAATCGAAGTTTCAGGAACGATGCCCGCAAATGATAAAGGCTACACGGGTTATATCTCCGTTACGCGTCCGGCTGAGCTTTTCGCCGCGCTTCTCAAACAGATTTTGGAGAAAAAAGGCGTAATCGTTACCGGAAAAGCCCGCGCGATAACGGCTCAGGAATTAGCCCTTCGCGCGGTTGCGTCAAGTCTTCCGCCGGTTGAAATCGCGCGGCTCGATTCGCCGTCGCTCGGCGTTATTGCCGCCAAAACGCTGAAGCCGAGCCAGAATACTTACACGGAAACGATTCTGTGGACGCTTGGACAGGAAGGCAGAGGCGCGACGATTACGGACGCGAAAACGGCGGAAACGAATCCTTATCTTAATCCGGCTGCGACGAGCGCGGACAAAGGATTATTTGTCGTGCGGAACTTTTTGCGGGAAATCGGCATTCCTTCCGACAGCGTGATTCAGTGGGACGGAAGCGGGCTTTCAAGGCATAATCTGATAACGCCGAACTCAGCCGTACAGCTTTACACATATATGGCGCGGCAGAGTCGTTACGCGCAGGTTTGGAGCGATGCCCTGACAATCGGCGCGGTTGACGGAACGCTGAGAAGTCGTTTCAAAGGAACGATTGCCGCCGGAAACGTGCGCGGA
>JBARIW010000118.1:0-3656 GCA_049799955.1 Pyrinomonadaceae bacterium | reverse complement strand
CTTCGTGCGCGCTTTCTGCATTTCTCTAAAATTTATTTACCGCAGCCGTCGTCAACCGGCTTATCGTCGCCTTCGGATGGCTCGTCGCCCGAATTTGCTCCGTCTTCGAGCTCGTCTTCGCGTTCATCTTTTTCCTGTTGCATAGTTTTATCTCCTTTATTTTTTATTTATTCTTCTTCCTCATCTTCGTCGCCGACTTCGCCGAATTCCCAGCCGTCGTACGATTCGATGTCGTATTCTTCGGCGAGTTTTTGAAACTCGACGTTTCTCGCGGCGAGAGTTTCGGGCGTGTGAACTTCTACTTTGTCAATATGAAGAAGATATTCGCCCGTCGGTTCTTCGCTTTCCTCGTCGCCGAGTTCGAAGATGTCGAGAAAATCGTAGCCGTCTTCTTCGAGCTTTAAGCCGAGTTTTTCCAGCTTTTCGATTGATTCGTCAACGAAATAGTAGCTGTAAAGCATTTCTTCGTCAAGATTCCACTTGTCCTCGCTCCTTGCCGTCGCAAAGATTTCCTCAATTCCCTCTATTTGTGATTCAACATCTGTAAAATTCATAATTTTTTCTTCCCTTATTCTTCAAAACAAAGTTAATTTTAACAAAGGTAGAAAATAATTTCCCGAACGCGAAACTTTTTTCAACGCACGGCGCTCGGCGTAACGCCGGTTTTGCGGCGAAAGTGATGCGTGAAATGCGCGGGCGTGGAAAATCCGAGCAGGTAGGCGATTTCCGTGATGCTCAAATCGGTTTTTTGCAGTAATTCTTTGGCGCGCTCGATGCGTTGGTTGATGACGTATTGATGCGGCGTGTAGCCGGTCGATTGTTTGAACATCCGCAGGAAATGATATTCGCTCAGACCAGCCGCGTTTGCCAGAACTTTGAGCGGCAAATCTTCCGACAAATCGCTCTCGATTAAATCTAAAACGTTAGCGAGTTTTTTGCTCGACAGTCCATTTACATAACGACGCTCGGCAGGCATTCTGTGCGAAGAATATTCGCGCAGAACCTGAACGGCGAGCAGATTGGCGAGCGAATCGGCGTAGAGATTGCCCGCCATCGCATCCTTGCCGCGCTGCAATTCGTCGAAAGCCATCCGCGCCATCGATTCGATAATCGGGCTGCGCGAATCGAGCGTCGTAATGATTTCAACCTTATCGGGATTGATATTCGCGCCTGCCGCCACCGATTTTATAAATTCGGGTTCGAGATGAAGATAAATATCGTCCTGCTCGGCATCGTCATACCACGAATCGAGCGCGGTGGCGGCGGAAATTACCGCGACGTTTCCGGCGGTCTGCAAAATGTTGAAATTGCGTCCCGACAGCCGCGCCTGCTGGCGCGAAGGCGCGCCCATATAAACGGTGATTAAATGAAAAGTCAGCTTATCCGGCTTGATGTAAGATTCGCGGATGTGATGCCGGTTGCGGATGACTTTCAGATTCTGCCAGCGGTCGCGGCTGTTGACAATCCAATCGCCGCGCCAGTTGTAACGCGTACCGATTCTGCCTTCGTTAGCTTTTGTTTCCGTCTGTCTTCGGCTCATACTTTTCGGTCTTCAAAAAATCATTTACAGCGGTCTTATAAAGCGATATATTTTATTTACCTGTTAAATCCGCAAAAGTAAAGCAATTCTTGTTTTTGACTCTTCCATTTTGTAAGGGCGGCGCAACAATCTGACAGAATTAGCAATTTTGTGATAGTTTTTGCCGAATCGTTAGTGATAACTTAGCTGTACCACAAAATTGCCCCACGCTGAATTTAACCCTACGGGAAAGGTGAAGTTTATGAAAGAAGCAAATAGCGACCGGACAGATGTTTTGAGCGGAGTCTCTACGCTCGACGAGTTTTGCAAAAATTTGAGAATAGTTTTGCTGTTCCTGATTGCGACTGCGTTTAGCGGCTCGATTTATGCCGGGCACAGCATTTTGGATTTGGTTGACCCGACGTTCAACCCGGAGGTTCAGACAAACTCATACAGCTTCAAGAGCGTGCATCAGGTTCAGGCATTGCCGGACGGGAAGATTCTGGCGTTCGGGAATTTCAGCTCCTATAATCGTATTCCGGTCGGAAGGCTGGTTCGCCTTAATTCAGACGGCTCGCTCGACACGACCTTTAACAATCAAACGATAACTTCGGTTGACACCGCTCCGGGCGGAAGAATAATTGTGCAGCAGGACGGAAAAATCGTTCTGATGTGTCTGAATATAGTCGTCGGACAGAACGCGCCGAAACACATAGTGCGTATAAACGCCGACGGAACGCACGATACGAGCTTCAATTACACGCTCGGCAGCTTCCCTTCCGACATCGCGCTCGATTCGCTGGGCAGAATCGGGCTTGTCGGTTCTTTTCAATTTCCGCAAGGCTTGAAACACGCCGTTCGTCTTAATTCCGACGGTTCGCTCGACAATTCTTTTAATTTTACGAACAGCGGCTCTCCGGCTCAGCTCGCGATAGCGGCGCAGGGCAGTCGCCTGATTGTCTCCTTAGTTTTGTCTCCGACGCAGATATACCGTTTAAATGAAGACGGTTCGGCTGATGCTTCCTTTACGCCTGCCACCACCGGCGGGCTGGTTCAGCGGGTAATCGTCCAGCCGGATAATAAAATTCTGTTCATAACCTCTCAAGCGATTCGGCGGTTAAACGAAAACGGCGGCGAGGACGGCAGTTTTCAATCGCCCACCTTTCCAACTGACGATTCGCCGCAGTTTAATATCGCAGGCGACGGCAAAATAGTTTTGACGCTCGCTGCGGGAAGCAACAGATTGTTTCGCCGATTTCTGCCGGACGGCACGGTTGACCCGTCATTTAATCAATATATTCACACGGCATATACGAGCTTTACCGTTGAATCCGACGGCGACATCGTGATTGGCGACAGCTATGACCCGAACAACATCACGGTCGATTTTAATCATTTTGTAAGATTAAAGCCCGACGGCGCGCCCGACGCGACTTTTAACGCGGGCGGCATCGGATTTCAAAACATTTTGCCCGGAAGCGTCCGGACAATCGAACCGCTGCCGGACGGGAAAGTTTTAATCGGCGGAAAGTTCGACGCGATAAACGAAATCCTGCGCTCGAAAATAGCGCGGTTAAACGCCGATTCAACGCTCGACTCTACTTTTCAAATCAGCACGAGCGGCAGCGGAAATCGTTTTACAAGACTTCAGCAGATTTATCAAATTCGCGCGCATAGCGACGGCAAAGTCATCGTCAGCGGCGATTTTGATTACACTCTGAACGGCGTAACCAAGCAGAATATCGTGCGTCTTAATACGGACGGCAGTATTGATACGACCTTTAATTTAACTCAATCAATTCCCGATTATTCCGAGATTGTCGGAGGAGGATTTAACAGATTTTCGATTTTCGGCGACGGCAAACTGATGGTCGGAACTTCGAGCAATGCGCTCAACGAACTAAGTGTGCCGCTAAAGCTCACGACCGGCGGCGCGCGCGACAATTCGTTTAACCCGACGCTCAACAATCAAGCGACGCAGTTGTTTGCCGAAGATGTGGCGATTCAGCCGGACGGAAAGATTCTCGTCGCGGGTTTGTATCGTCTGAAATCGCAAACTAATTACACGAGTTTTATCGCGCGTCTCAATGCGGACGGAAGCACGGATTCGAGCTTTAATTACAGCGAGGGATTAAAC
>JBARIW010000117.1:0-77109 GCA_049799955.1 Pyrinomonadaceae bacterium | reverse complement strand
CTTTAATTACAGCGAGGGATTAAACCGGGTGAGAATTGTTCTCGCCCTGCTTCCGAACGGTAAAATTCTGGTTGCCAAAAGCCAGCGCATCGTCGGCGGTTTTACACTTCAAAGGCTGAATGCCGACGGAAGCGAGGATAATTCATTTAATACGCTGACAATATTTAACGGCTTTAACTATAGTCCCAAAATCAACGCGCTGCTGGCTCTGCCGAACGGGAAGATTTTAGCCGGCGGCAAATTTACGATTCCGAATAACGAGCAGGGGAGCAAAAATCTTTTGCTTCTGAGTGAGAACGGCAGTTTTGAACCGACGACTTACAATCTCAACGAAGAAGTTTTATGTCTCGCGCTGGACAATGAAGGACGCGTTCTGGTCGGCGGCGGATTTACCGCCATCAACGCCAACGGCGCAAATGCTAATCGCTCGTATATAGCGCGACTCGATTCGCGCACGCGATTCGATTTTAACGGCGACGGTCGCGCCGACATCGGAGTTTTCAGCAGCTTGAACCGAACCTGGTCGATTCAGAACAGCCAGACGAATCAGCCCGCCTCGACGCTGTTCGGATTGAATGGCGACCGCATCGCTCCGGCTGATTTCGACGGCGACGGGCGCTCAGATATCGCCGTTTACAGACCGTCGGACGGCAACTGGTATCTGCTTCGCTCGCGGGACGGCTTCGGCGTCGTGCGTTTCGGCATCGCGGAAGACAAACCCGTTCCCGCGGATTACGACGGCGACGGGAAAGCCGACATCGCCGTTTTCCGTCCGGGCAGCGGCGATTGGTGGATTCTCTACAGCTCGACGAATCAGCCGTTTTTCGCGCATTGGGGCTTAAACGGCGATATTCCTTTGCCCGACGCCGACTTCGATGGCGACGGCAAGGCGGACATCGCCGTCTGGCGACCTTCGGACGGCAATTTCTACTGGATGGCGAGCGGCGAAGGCAATCAGCCGCACGTCGTTCACTGGGGCGTCGCGGGCGACATTCCCGCGCCCGCCGATTACAACGGCGACGGCAAAACAGATTTGGTCGTCTTCCGACCGGGCGAAGGCAACTGGTATCAATTTCTGACCACATCGGACGGAAGCTATACTTACACGGTTACGAGATTCGGCTTGCTGGGAGATGAGCCGGTCGCGGCGGATTACGACGGCGACGGCAAAACTGACATCGCCATCCGGCGAGATGGCGTCTGGCATCTTCTGTTGTCAGCACAAGGCTACACGGTCGTAACTTACGGAAATCCCGCCGCTCAGGCGATAGCGGCTCTGCCGTCGAAAGTTACGATTGCGGCAGCGGAGGATTTGCCGGGTAAATAACTTGTATTGAAGCGGCTGTAAAAAAAAGACGAGGGAAACTTCGTCTTTTTCCGCCTTTATAGGCTTTGCACAAAAATGGAGAAATAGGCAGAGGGAATTATTAATTCTCCGTGAAACTCTGTGAAATCTCCGTGAAACTCTGTGTTAAAAATTGATTTCAACACAGAGCACACAAAGCTTTTCACAGATAACGCAAAGTTTTTCTATTTTTGTGCAAAGCCGCCTTTATAGAATTAAAAACGATTTCCGATTGTTTATCCTCCATATAATGCTCGCCAGCCGCGACGGAAAACCTTTCGTCCGCAATGTAAAATCCGTCTTCCGCAATGCGTGATGAACTGTCCGCAGTGTTCAAAAATCCTTCCGCAGCGTACAAGAATCCTTCCGCAATGTTTTTATTTTCTTCCGCAGTGTAAAAACAGCCTTCCGCAGCCTACAGATTCTTCTTCCGCAAGTTCTAACTCTGAAAAGCAGTGTATTTTTGTCTTCCGCAATGTTACGAGAGTGTTTTATGTAAAACGCGACCGTCAGCGAGCGTGTACATAGTCGTTAATGACACGCTCGCTGACGGTCGCGTTTCTGCCTTTGTTCTAACTTTTCGAATTAAATCTCTGTCTCCGCGTCTTTCTTTTCGGGACGCATATGCGGGAATAGAATCACGTCGCGGATAGAATGTTTGTTCGTTAGAAGCATCGTCAAACGGTCAATCCCGATGCCGATTCCGGCGGCGGGCGGCATCCCGTAGGAAAGAGCGCGAATATAATCTTCGTCCAAAACCATCGCCTCAACGTCGCCGCCTTCACGTTCTTTCATCTGGTCAAGGAAACGCTCGAACTGCTCCTGCGGGTCGTTGAGTTCCGAAAACCCGTTGGCGCATTCCATCCCGTTTATAAATAACTCAAACCGCTCGGCAATGTTTGGATTCGCGGGCGACGCTTTCGACAAAGGCGAAATGATTTTTGGATAATCAATAATGAATGTCGGATTGATTAAATTCTTTTCAACCTCAGATTCAAATATTTCTGCAACAGCTTTAGAATAGTCTGACTCTGTTGGTCGATTTTCTTCGAAGTATTCAACCGCAGAATTCCAATTTGCTGCGGAAACTTCACCTGAAAATTTATCTTTACCCATCTTATGTTCTGTATCTCCTCGCGCCCTGAGCTTTTCGATTTCATCTTTATCGTGATTTTGATGAAGATAATTTGAAGTTTCGAGTTCTCCTTTTTCATTTTCCCCAACAAAAATCACGTTGTTTTCGCGTGCGTCCAAATAAGAGTTTTTTGATTTTAAGAATTTATTTAGAGCGCAAACGAATATTTTGTCGTTAGCCCAATTTAAAGTTTCTATATTTGCATTTTGCGGTAGCTTTTCAGCTATTTGCTTTTGCTTCGTAATAGCTTCTTTCATTGAGATTCTTTCAAATTTTGAAAAATCAATCTCGTTCTCGCCGTATTTCACCTGCAAACTTCCGCCCGTCGCTTTTTGCACCGATTCTTTTATCATCGCTTCGGCGAAATCCATCATGCCGTTCACGTCCATATAGGCGCAGTAAAATTCGAGCATCGTGAATTCGGGATTGTGCTTGAATGAAAGTCCTTCGTTGCGAAAATTTCTATTCAATTCATAAACCTTTTCAAAACCGCCGACGACTAATCTTTTCAAATAAAGCTCCGGCGCGATGCGGGCATAAAGCGTGATATCGAGCGCGTTGTGATGCGTTTCGAAAGGCGTCGCCGCCGCGCCCGTCGCTTTCGGCGTGAGCATCGGCGTTTCGACTTCGATATAGCCGTGAGCGTCGAGATAATTTCTCATTCCGCTGATAAGCCGCGCCCGACGCTCGAAAACCTCGCGCGTCGTCAAGCCTTCGTGCTCGACTTGCAGGCTCGACGCAATCAAATCGGCGTAACGAAAACGCCGTCTGAGTTCCGGGTCGGCAATGCCGTGCATCTTGTCGGGCATCGGAAGCAGAGATTTTGAAAGAAACTGCAAAGTCTCGACGTGAACGCTCAATTCGCCCGTGTTGGTCAGAAACAAATATCCTTCCACGCCGACAAAATCGCCGTGGTCGAGCAGGCTGTAAATCGTCCACGCATTTTCCGTGTCGGGCGTATTTTCACCATCGTTTTTAATTAGCGCGAAAGCGCCTTTCTTGCTGTAAATCTGAAGCTTTGCCCTGCCGTCGGTCAGATGCACAAAGTTTCCTCTCGGCGGCGTGGTCAGTCTTCCGGCAATGCGAACGTTTCCGAATTCTTTTAACTGCGCGTTTAATTTTTCCTTTAGTTCGGGCGCGGGACGCTCTTTTTCCGCGAGTGTCGCAATATGCGCTTTGATTTCTTTGACAACCGGCGCGAGCGCTTCAAAGCTCAGAACGTTTGAAATCGTATCTTCCGCGCCGGAAATGCGCGAGCGTTCAAATTTATTCGGATAACTGTTTCCGATGACGGCTTCTATTCGCCTGAGATTTTCGACGCGCGCGCGTGTCTGGTCATTATCGTCAATAATTCCCTCTTCTATAATGGTTTCCGCTTGTGTGTTGGCAATACTCATAATTTTCTTCCGGCAGTAAAATTTAGATTATAGAGAAGCGGCGCGCGCGCGGCAAACTTTCGCAATTTATGGCAAAATGAATTTAACCGCAGATGAACGCGAGACCACCCGTCCGAAGTTCTTTGCGGCTATGTGTGTTTATGAGTTTTCCGGCAGAAACAAAAGACGAGCTCGCCCGCCTGCGCGACGAAATAAAACGCGGAACGCGCGTAATTTCGCTGAGCGGCTTAACCTCAATCGCTTCGAAAGCCTTCGTTTTATCGCGCCTTCAAGCCGAAACCGCGAAAACTTTCGTCGTCGTTACCGATTCAAACAAGGAAACGGAAACTTTCGAGTGTGATTTGGACTTTTTTAGCGGTCAGTTGCAGGAATCCAAAATCCAAAATCTAAAATCCAAAATCTCGACGCTTCCCGCCTTTGATTCGGACATTTACGCGAGCATTTCGCCGCACGCCGAAACTTTGGAACGACGCGCGCTCGCGCTCTGGAATTTGACCCGTTCGAAGCCTGATTTTCTTATTCTTCCCGCAAAATCTTTGATTACGAAAACGCTTTCGCCGGTTGAGATTGAAAAACTCGGCGCGGAGTTAAAGCGCGACGAAGATTTTCCGCCCGAAGAATTGATTGAAAAGCTCGTCGCTTCGGGCTATGTCCGCGAAGAACCGATAAAAAACGTCGGTGAATTTTCGGTTCGCGGCGGAATTCTCGATGTCTGGTCGCCGACGATGGAAATGCCGGTTCGCATCGAATTTTTCGGCGACACGGTTGATTCGATTCGTGAATTCGACGCCGAAACGCAGTTGTCCGTCGGGCAATTAAAGGAAATTTCCATCGCGCCGATGCGCGAATTTGCCGCTAATTCGCGTGATTTCCGCGATTGGTCGTTTTTTGCGCGCGAAAAATTCGCCGACGAAAAGCACGCCCGCGCGCTGCTCGACCGCACGCAGTTTTCCGACGAAGGCGAAGATTTTTCCGGCTGGGAATTTCTTTTCCCGCTCGCGTCGCCGCGCGGGTTCAGCGTTTTCGATTTTCTCGCAGAAAGCGTTTTCGTCATTGACGAGCCAACGATTGTCGAACAGTCTCTTTCAAGTTTCTACGAGAATTTAGAACAGCGTTTTGCCGCAATCATCGAAGCAGGCGAAATCGGTTTAGAGCCTGAAGAGTTATTTTTAAGCGGCGAGAATTTGCGAGAAAAGTTTGAAGCCGAACAGCGTCTCGAACTCAGAAGTCTCGGAAAGATAGCGGCTGAGACGGGCGAAGATTTGGCTTTCGAGAATGAAAAATCTGAAATTCAAATCGGTAAAAATAAACAGGACGCGAAACCGCTTTTTCTTTTCCCGGCGGCTGCGATTAATTCGGAATTGGAAATCACTTCACGCTCGACGCGGAAATTTCACGGGAATGTTAAGGAATTTGCGGGTGAATTAAAAAAGGGTTTTCGGTTTTCGGTTTTGGATTTTCGAAAAGAAGATTCTCCTGCCAAAAGCCAAAAACCCAAAACCGAAAACCAGCCTTTAATTGTTTTGCAGACTCAGGGTTTGGCGGAAAGATTGGCGGACATTTTGCGCGATTATGACATAACGCTTCCGCCCGATTCGCTTTTAATCGGTGATTTATCGAACGGTTTCGAGATTCCCGCGCTCGATTTGGTTGTGCAGACCGAAACGGAAATTTTCGGCGAAACGGTCAGAAATGAATTTCAGTCGCAGAAGACGAAAGACGCGGCGAAACGAACGAGAAGCAAGTTGGGAGCGTTTATTTCCGATTTCCGCGATTTGAAAATCGGCGATTTTGTCGTTCACGTCGACCACGGAATCGGGCGTTTCGAAGGCTTGCAGACGATTTCGGCTCAGGGAGCGCAGCGCGAGTTTATGCTGCTGATTTACGCCGACAACGCGCGTCTTTTCGTGCCGGTCGAGCGGCTCGATTTGGTTTCGCGCTATTCGAGCGGCGAAGGAACACAGCCGACTTTAGACCGTCTCGGCGGACTCGGCTGGCAGAAAACGAAGGCGAAAGCCAAACGCGCAATGCGCGATATGGCTGACGAGCTTTTGCGGCTTTACGCGGAAAGAAAACTTGTTCAGGGTTTCGCGTTTTCATCAGATTCGCCGTGGCAAATCGAGTTTGAAGACTCTTTCCCGTATCAACTGACGACCGACCAGGCGACGGCGATTGAAGACACGAAAGAAGATATGCAGACGCCGACGCCGATGGATAGATTGATTGTCGGCGATGTCGGCTACGGCAAAACGGAAGTCGCAATGCGCGCGGCGTTTAAAGCCGTGATGGACAATCGACAGGTCGCCGTTTTAACGCCGACGACCGTTCTCGCTTACCAGCATTTTGAAACCTTCAAGCAGCGTTTTGCCGCATTTCCCGTCAAAATCGAACTGCTTTCACGTTTTCGTTCGCAGAAAGAGCAAAAGGAAGTCGTGAAGTCATCGGAAGAAGGCAAGGTCGATATTTTAATCGGAACGCACCGAATCTTGTCGAACGACGTTAAAATGCCGAAGCTCGGTCTGGTCGTCGTCGATGAAGAACAGCGTTTCGGCGTCGCGCATAAAGAGAAATTGAAACATCTGAAAAAGAAAGTAGATGTTTTGACGCTTTCTGCCACGCCGATTCCGCGCACTTTGAATATGTCGCTTCTCGGTATGCGCGATATGTCGGTCATCGAAACGCCGCCGCGCGACCGTTTGGCGATAAATACGCAGGTTGTGCAATTCAGCGAAGGCGTTATCAAATCGGCGATTGAGCTGGAACTCGCGCGAAACGGGCAGATTTTCTTTATTCACAACCGCGTCGAGACGATTGAAGCCATCGCCGCGCACGTCAAGAAAATCGTGCCGAACGCGCGAATCGTCGTCGCGCACGGGCAGATGAACGAAAAGGAAATGGAAACGGCGGTTCTCGATTTTGTCGATTATAAATACGACGTTCTGGTGGCGACGACGATTATCGAAAACGGCATCGACATCCCGCGCGCGAACACGATTATCATCAATCGCGCCGACAATTACGGGCTTTCGCAGCTTTACCAGCTTCGCGGTCGCGTCGGTCGCTCAAATCGCCGCGCTTACGCCTATCTGCTTATTCCGAGCGAACTGGAACTGACGCCGATTGCGCGTCGAAGGCTTTCGGCGATTCGTGAATTTTCCGATTTGGGCGCGGGTTTTCGCATCGCGGCGCTCGATTTGGAGCTTCGCGGCGCGGGAAATATTCTCGGCGGTCATCAATCCGGTCATCTCGACACGCTCGGCTTTGACCTTTACACGAAAATGCTTGAGCGAACGATTCAGGAGATTCGCGGCGACGAAATCTCGGACGAAGCGAGCGTTTCGATAAACTTGGGCGTCGATGTCTCGATTCCGCAGGACTATATTTCCGAAACTTCGCAGCGCCTTCGAACTTATAAACGCATATCTTCCGCCGAATCCGAAGAAGAATTGCGACGAATCTACGCTGAAATTCAAGACCGCTACGGCAAAATGCCCGAATCGGTCGATAACTTGTTTGAATACGCGCGTTTGCGTCGTCTTGCCGAATCGATGCGCGTCGTCTCGATTGATAAAACAAAAGACGGGCTGGCGATTAAATTAGGCGAAACCGCGCGCGTTGCACCCGAAAAATTGATGGAATTTCTCTCGAAAAACGAAACCGCGAATTTTTCACCGACCGGAATTCTGCGCGTAATCATTAATGTGGAGAATCTAATCGAAGCCGCGCGGCTCGTTTTGGAAGAAATCAGCGCGTAAACCATTGGTTTGAGTTTTAAAACTATTGGTTAAAGCTTTAAAGCCAATGATTTTTGTCTTCAAGGTAAAGTTTTTTAGCTTCAAACCATTGGTTTGAGTTTTAAAACTATTGGTTTTTGTTCTCAAGGTAAAAGTTTTTATCTTTAGACCAATGGTTTAAAATGAGTACGGAATGGTTTTAAAGTTTGAGGAAAGCCTTTTTGTCGAATAAGCGAAAGGTGTCGCACTTAAATCTACTCCAGTTTATTCGGTGCAGTCGCCGTATTCATTCGCATCGCAGACGAATAATTCGGGGCAGATTTCTTTCGTTTGTTTGCGAACGTTGCGCCAGACGACTGAATCGACGTATTTGTCTTTTGTCCAGCCAAGTTTTTTGCGGTTTTTCCAGACGTATTCGTAAGCTTCTTTTTCGTCCGCGCCTTTCAGATGACGCGCTTCGTGCAGAAGAACGGCGGCGCGTTCGGTGTCGTCAACCGGATATTGAAAAAAATCCGTGTAAACGGTCATTATCTCAAACGGGAAATTTGTCGCCGCATAAGCGTTTTCTTCTTTGGTCGAAGCGTTGAGCCAATTATCGTTCTCGCGAAAGCTGGTTAAATATGAAAGCAGAAAGACTTCGCCGGAAAATCCTTTTTCGTCCAAAATCGCAATCGCGCTTTTAACTTTCGCCTTTTCGTCGTAATTTAAAGATTTTGAAGTGAAAAGCAGCGACAGGTAAAAGCCGAGAATTGCCAGAAAACAGACGGCGGCGCAGACGATTGCGCGTTTGAGAATTTTTGCTTTCAGCGAGCGTTTCCCTTTCTCGTTTTCGGACGAAACCTCGATTAAATCGGATTGACAGCGTGCGCAGGCGGTCGCTCCGGTGAAATTTACGAGCCTGCATTTCGGACATTTTTTGTTCATAAGGCGCGCGGACATTTTTTCAGCCGCATATTTTTAAAAACGGCGAATTATTTTTAATTCCATAAAAAAACATTCGCAAGAAACTCTGAAACAATTTGCGGCATCAAACGTTTCTAGTTGCATAAATTCATCATTCAAGATTAAGATTTCCCTTTGATTTTTATTTTTAGGAGCAAAAAGTGAGATATTTCAACTCCGCAATTTTTTTGATTGCAATTTTATTTTTAACCAATCTTTCCGCTTCCGCGCAGGAAACCGAGCTGAAAGTGGTCGATGAAGTCGTCGCGCAGGTCAACGACAGCGTTGTAACGCTTTCGGGCATCAAGCGCGAGATGAACGAAGCCGTCGCCACGCTCGTCGAGCAGGGCAGAACCAAAGAACAGGCTGAAGCGGAAATTAAAGGCAAGCAGGCAGAGCTTATCGCCAGCATTATCAATGAAGAGCTGCTTTTGCAGAAAGGCAAGGAAATCGGCATTGAAAACGAGGTCGAGGCGGAAGTCAACAATCGTTTTCGTCAGAAAATGCAGGAAGTAAAAGTAAAATCGCTCGACAAGCTTTTTGAAATGATGCGCGCCGCCAATGTCGACCCTGACCAAATCCGCGATATGTGGCGCAAGGAAATCACAAAGGATTTTGTTTTGCAGCGCGAAGTCGATTCAAAGGTTTATTTTAGCTGGAGCTCGAAAGAAATAAAAGATTACTACGAAAAAAACAAGGCGAAGTTTTTCAAGCCCGAAACCGTAACTTTGAGCGAAATCTTCCTGAGCTTTGCCGGACGCGAGGAAGCGGCGGTTAAGGCAAAAGCCGCCGAGTTAGTCAAACAGGCGCGCGCCGGAAACGATTTCTCAAAACTCGTGCTCGAAAACTCGGAACGCCCCGAAATTCAGCAGACAAAAGGCAAGGTCGGAACTTTTACATACGACCAGTTAAAAGTCGTCAGCGAAAAGCTTATCGAACCGCTGAAGGCGACAAAAGCCGGCGGCGTTACCGAGCCGATTATGCTCGACGAAGGAATCGAAATTCTGCGCGTTGACGATAGAACGGCGGCAAGCAGCGAAGCGGTCTTCGACGAAACCGAAGCCAGAAAGGCGATGACTTACGAAAAAATTCCCGACGAGCGCCGTAAATATCTGACCACGCTTCGCCAGGAATCCTACATCAAAATCAACCCGACCTATCGCCCGTCGGTCGCGCCGCTTCTTTTCGCCGAAGAGAGAAAAACGGACGAAAAGAAAGTTGACGAGAAAAAATCGAATAAATAAATTTATTAAGTGAGAACTGAGAGGTGAGAACTGAGAAGAAAATTTTCTTTAGTTCTCACCTCTCATTTCTCACTTCTCACTTTTTATGCGTTTAGACCTTTTCCTGAAAACCAGCCGTTTATGCGCGCGCCGCTCGCTGGCGCAGAAATTTTGCGATGCTAATCTCGTCAAAGTAAACGGGCAGACGGCGAAATCCTCAAAAGAAATCAAGGCGGGCGACCAAATAGAAATCAAGCGAAGCAATCGTATTTTAACTGTACGCGTCGCGGAAATTCCCGCTAAAAAACAGGTTTCGCGCGCGGAGGCTTCGAATCTTTACGAAGCTTTGTCGGAAGAGATTTTGGAAGACGAATTTGGTTTTGCCCGATGATTGATTTCTACGCTTAAATTTAAAGTCTTGTACAAAAATTGGCTCAATCCATTGATAAAGGCATAAGTAGAAATAGTTTTTGTGAAAAGCAAGATAAAATGTAGCTTTATTTGATATTTCAGTTATTGATTGTACATAAAAAGGCTTCAATCTTTCGATTGAAGCCTTCAAATCTTTCACTTAGTTACGTTATCCTGTATAACAAGATAAGAGGCTTTACCAAGCACTACGCACTTAAGATGCTAGTATAGTTGTTTCGCGTTGTCAAGCCTTTTCTCACTTTTATGCGGTTCATCGAGACAGAACAACACTTATCTATACCACGAATAAATAGATATTTACATATATGTGGAAATAAAACTAGAGATGTAAAGCTATACAAGGCTAATTTAAGGCTTGCGCAAGCCTTTCACCCTTTATTAGGCATGATTGAAGTAACACTTCGTAATAATATAAACAATGCCTTAACGGCTCACTTCGGTGATGCTGATTGGATTATAAATCAAAAAGCAGGATTTATGTCGTCTCCTACACTACGAAGAACAAACTTCTTTCTTAAAAACCAAGCGCAAAAAGCCGAACGGAAACTTATCAATAGAGGATTAACTATAACAAGTGGAAGAATAATAGCCGAGCAAACTTTTGGCTTTTGGACAGACCTTTTTGAACCTCATCATTTTCGACTTATAAGTGCAAGCCCAATCAATGCCTTTAATAATTTGCCGAGAGGTTATGCAAGAAGAGATGCGGCGCGAGAGTTGACTAAAATCAGAAAGTTTAGAAATCGAATAAATCACAATGAACCAATTATTCTTTATCAAAATACTACTGACTTTACGCTTGTAACAGACATTCACCAGTCGATTTTAGATGTTCTAAACTGGATGAATCCTAAACTTGTTCGTTGGATAGCCGAATTAGATAAAGTTTCAAAAACAATTCTCAAATGTCAAAGAATCTAGTTTTTGTCCAAGTTCGCTTATTTTTACTCAAAGTCGAGAGAAATTTAGTCGCGCCTCGCAGCCGACGCGGGCGGAAGCAGATACAACCCGATTAAATAAAAAACAAGCGCGAAAAATTGAATATAACCTGTTCCGGCGGCAAATCGCGGCAAATCGAGCAGCCACGTAAACGCTTCTTTTGTCGGATTTTGCAGCAAACCCTGAAGCCAGCTTTCGCTCGCGGGCGCGGTCAGGCTCGCTAAAATCAAATATTTCACCAGAAATGCAAGACCGAACATCGAGCCGAGACTTTTAATCAGTTTTCTCGTGTCAAACTCGGCAAAAAGATTTGTCGCCAGCATCCAGAAAAAACAAAAGGCGACAACCCAAAACGGCAAGCCTTGTTCGGGAAGAAGAGAATTAAAAATCTGCGTCGAAGCAAAAAAAAGCGTGATTAAACAAGCGCCGTTCGCCGCATTTTTCAGCGTCGTGAAATCTTCCGAAAACCATCCGTCGAGCTTTATCAAACCTGCGCGAAAGAAAAGTGTGAGCAGAATCGCGGCGAAAATCAGACAGACGAGCGCCGGTCTGACGAAAAGAAACGCGTTATCGACCGCGCCGAGACGCATTCCGCCGAGCAGCGCGACGGTAAGGAAAACAAAGGGCAGAAACAGATATTGAAGATGCGATTTCTGATTGTTGACTTTTGGTTTTTGCTCTTTGGTCTTTGGTCTTTTTGAAACTTTTGTTAATTCTTCGTCCGCCGGTTCTATTTCCTCGCCGGTTGAAACTTCCAGCAATTCGCCTTCGACGATTTGAAAATCATTTGATTCGACTCTTTCGATTTCTTCCGTTTGTTTCTTCACTTTTTACTTTTGCCTTTTTACTTTTTATTTCCTTTCGCGCGTCAATTTGAACGGGTTAAAATCTTCGACCGTAACCTTTAAGCCTTCTTCGAATTCGTTTTTCAGCTCGGCGGGCGTTTTCATTTGTAATCCGGCATCATCGGATTTGAAATTTTTATCAATCAAAATCACGCGATTCGTTTGCTCCAAGCCCTGTTTGAAAAGCGCGTCGTCGTTGTAAAGCTTTCCGAAACCCTGACGATAAAAGCTGTAAGCGATATAAAACTGCGTTTTCGCGTCGCGCCTTTCGGGGTCGGCATTTTCAAAAAAGGAACGCGCCGCGATAAAATTGTCCGCGCGAAAAGCCTTTAAGCCTTCACTGAATTTCGTCTCGTCAACTTCGTAGAGTCCTGTAATCACCTGTCCTTTGGTCGCCGCCGTTTCGATTGTTTCCTTAGCTTTTATCGAAACTTCTTCGAGATTTTTCGGCGCTGCCCAGTAGAGCCAAACAACGAAAATGCCGTAGAAAGCAACCAAAGTAAGACACAAAATCTGGATGTATTTTTCTTTCATTGTTATAATTTGCCCGAATAGTTTGGAAGAAGTAGCAAGCGATGTCAAATAAAAAATATTTCGCCCTCGTCTTAGTATCGCTTTTGTGGCTTTCCGGTTGCTCGAAAGCTCAGCCGACCATTCCGGCGATTCAAAACGAAACGAAAGCCGACACGATTAAGAAAATTAAAAACGAGGCAAAGGTGATACACGTTCTCGTCGCGCTTTGCGATAACGAAAATCAGGGAATCGTGCCTGTTCCCGCTTTTCTCGGCGATGGCGAGGACGCGCAGAAAAATCTATATTGGGGCGCGGCTTTCGGCGTAAAAACGTTTTTCTCGAAATCGGCGAGCTGGACGAAGCTTTCCGAAACGAGCAATCCGAAGGAAAACGTTTTGCAGAGAATCGTCTTTAAACATAAACGCCAAAATGTTTATCTCGTCGCCGACGCTTATCGCGGAAGCAGGATGAAGGAAACGATTGCAGATTTCTTCGCGGCGGTTTCGGGCGAAAAGCTGGAAGACATTAAAATCGATGATTTAACATTGCAGATTCTCGGCAGCGCAAATTTGGTGGCTTTTGTCGGTCATAATGGCTTGATGGATTTTAAACTGGAAACCGAGCCGCAGAAAAAGGATGAAGAAAGGCGCGACGCGATTATTTTAGCCTGCGCGAGCCGTCAGTATTTTGCCGCGCATTTGAAAAAGACGAGCGCAAATCCGCTGCTCTGGACATCAAATCTGATGGCGCCCGAAGCATACATTCTGCACGACGCGCTCGAAGGCTGGACCGGCGGCGAAACCGACAGTCAAATCCGGGTTCGCGCGGCGTCGGCTTACGCAAAATATCAGAAAATCAGTCAAAAATCCGCCGAGAATCTTTTAGTTACAGGATGGTGAATATGAAATTTTTATCAAAAATCGGTATTTTCTGTTTATTATTTTTAGCTTTCTGCGCGTCCGTCTACGCTCAAAACGAATGGGCGGGCACTTATGAATTTAATGAAGACGGCGGCATGACAGCTGGCGGAACGGCGATTTTCATTCATCATCAAATGCAAATTAAGGAAACGGACGACGGTTTGGTGGCATTTATCCACAGCGACGGCTACCAAACTTCAAAGGATTTGGTCTGCACCGCGAAAATCGAAGGCGCAAAACTTTTGATTTATTTCGAAAGCTACGGCGAAAATAATATGTTTGAGTCCTTTGAAGAAGGCGATTTGCTTTTAACGCTGGAAAAACAAACCGTCAAAGGCAAAACTTCTATTCTGACGCACTGGAATAAATTTCAGCCGATTGTGCCGAAAAACGAGAAATCGGGAGTAATATATTTCAAAAAATTCGAAAAGCTGAGGGAAAACTGATGAAAAAGATAATTTTCGTATTATCGCTTTTTATTTTATTCGCCGGCGGCGCAAAGGCTCAGGCGTTTGAAAATCTGAGTTGGGTTCGGCTCGAAAGCGACGCGAGAGATTTTTCCGTCGTCGTTCCGCCGAATTATCAGATTTTGCACGACGATAAAGGCTACGGTCTCGGAAAAGGATTTAATTCGCGTCCCGGTTTTAAGACGGTAAATCTGAGCGGCATACGCTATATCACTGCTTTTCAGAACAATGCCTCGTTTTTGATTGAAAGCTACAAAACCGATAATCTGCGCGACGCGCTCGACTTGTTTTACGGCGACAAACTGCCGAATCAGGAATTTTCCGGCATACCCGAAGTTGAAGGAAAAATGTTTATCCGCTCGACTGAAAAATTTTATCTGGCAGAAATTATTATCGGTTATAAAGACCGGATTTACCGGATTCTGTGCGGCGCGAAAGACGCGAATAACGAAACGCTCAAATATGTTCTTTCTTCTGTTAAATTTAAAGAGAAAAGTTTTTTAGCCCTGAAATCGACGCTGGACAGTCAGCTTAAAGAAACTGCCACGCTGATTTCAGGCTTGACGGAAACGCCGTTTACGGTTGAAAAGGAGGAAAAAGATAAGCCTCCGGTAATCGATAAAAGCGCCGAAGTTAAAAAAGAAGAAAATAAAAAAGGCGTAGTTTTTCTATACCGGCAACCGGCGAAATACACCGATTCGGCGAGAAAAGCGATGATAACGGGCAAAGTTCGCCTGAGGGTAACTTTTTCGGAATACGGAAATGTCGAAAAAATCGTCGTTCTCGACTCTCTTCCCGAAGGATTAACCGAAAATGCCGTGAAATCGGCTAGATTGATTAGATTTTTACCGCAGGAAATAGATAATAAATTAACCTCTGCGACAAAAGTGGTAGAGTATTCTTTCCTGATTTATTAATTTTAAGGAGCATTTAAATAATAATGAAAAAAGTTTTAAGTTTGATGATTTTGGTTCTGGCTTTTGCCGTTTCGGCTTTTGCGCAGATGGATATGAAGGACAAGACAACGCCGACGGACAAGGATAAAACCGAAGCGATTCCGGCGAACGGCGTTCTGAAACGCGGCGCGATGATTGGAAACGCGAAAAAAGTTTCGCTCGCAAAAGTTATGGCAAATCCGGCGAAATACGCGGATAAAACCGTTCGCGTCGAAGGCGTGATTGTCCGTTCGTGCAAGATGGAAGGCTGCTGGATGGAGCTTGCGCCGTCGAAAGACGCAAAATCGGTTCGCGTCAAAATGAAAGACCACGCCTTTTTTATTCCGCTCGATTCGGCTGGCGCGACCGCCAAAGCCGAAGGCGTTTTCACGGTAAAAACCTTATCGAAGGAAATGGTCAAACATATGATTGAAGAAGACGGCGCGAAGTTCGATAACATCAACGCGGACGGAACGGTTTCGGAAATCTCGTTCGAAGCAACCGGCGTCGAGCTGACCAGAAAAAATTAATTCCGGGTTGGTAATCCCGACTCCCACGTTTTGCTTTATAAAAATCAAGCTCACAATTATTTTCCTGACGATTTTCGCTTTTGCGATTTCTCCAGTCTTTGCGCAAAAAGCCGCCGTATCGAAGGTGAATAATTCCTTTGAGTCGGAATTCTATGATTGTTCCGAATGCAGAAAAAGCAGTTGTGGATTTGCATAAACTGACCGACTATTGCCTCAACCCGGAACACGAAATTGGTAAACACAAAGCGCGAATTTTTGAATCCGTCCTTGATTTAAAAGGCGAAAATGCGGAAGAATTGAAAGATGCTCTGCTTAATGCTGTCAAAACAAATGAAGCGCGAGCAGGCAGATTTGATAAATTCGGGCAGCGCTATACGGTTGATTTTGAATTGAAACGCGGCGCGAAAAAGGCAACTGTCCGAAGCGGTTGGATAATCGAAACAAATACGGATTTTCCGCATTTGACGACTTGTTTTGTATTATGAAAAATTTCGAACTTTTTGATGTAGTCGCATTAACAACGGATTTGCCCGAAGAAAATCTTTGGAGCGGGCAAGTCGGCACGATTGTTGAAGTTTATAATAACGGAGAAGCGTTTGAAGTCGAGTTTGTCGATAAAGAGGGTCATACTTACGGATTGCTTACTTTGCGAGCTGAACAATTAATGATTTTGCACTACGAACCTGTAAAAATCGCTGCCTGAGAGATGAAGCCTTTTAAGATTAGAAACATCGAAATAAATCCGCCGCTGATACTTTCGCCGATGGCGGGCGTAACGGATTACACTTTTCGCCGCCTGATAAAGCGGCGCGGCGGTGTCGGTCTGGTCGTGTCGGAATTTATCTCGGTCGAGGGTTTGACGCGCGGCAACCCGAAAGCGAAGCGGCAGATGCGTTTTGACGAGGAAGAACGCCCGTTTGCCGTACAGATTTTCGGCGGGCAGTTTGAGCGTATGCGACTCGGCGCGGAAATGGCGGAAGAAGAAGGCGCGGACATTCTGGACATAAACTGCGGCTGTCCCGCGCCGAAAGTCGTCAAACACGGCGGCGGTTCGGCGCTTCTTAAAGATATGCCGCGGCTGGAAATTATTCTTAAAGAGATTAAAAAAGCGCTTACAATTCCGCTGACGCTGAAAATGCGTGTCGGCTTTTCCGATTCGACCATCAACTGTACGGAAGTCGCCAAAATGGCTGAACAATGCGGCGTCGAGCATATTCAGGTTCACGGGCGCACGCGCGAGCAGGGTTATAAAGGTTTGGCAAATTGGGATTTGATTCGCGCTGTCAAAGAATCGGTTTCGATTCCCGTTTCAGGAAACGGCGATATTACGACGATTGAGTACGGAATGCAGAAATGGAAAGAATCGGGCTGCGACGGAATTTTAATCGGACGCGGCGCGATGCAGAATCCATGGATTTTCCGGCAGTTTGCGGACGTTCTCGCGGGGCGCGAGCCGTATCAGCCGGATTTGGAAGAAAAGAAAAACGTTCTGCTCGAATTCTTTGAAATGACGCGCGAGGAAATGCCCGAAATCGTCGCTCTCGGCAAAATGAAACAGCTTGCCGGGCAGTTTACAAAAGGTCTGGTCGGCGGCGCGCAGTTCCGGCAGACGCTTTACCATTCGCATTCGGCGACGGAGATTTTGGACAATATCACGATTTATTTTGAGACTCTGGCTGAAAAAGAAACTTTCGGCGACGGCTTGACCGAAGCGGATAAGGATTTGGAAATCGCTTCGTGCGACGCGTTTTCTGAGGTTGCGGCTTGAAGAGAGAATTTCCCGCAAAGGCGCAAAGGGGCATAAGGAAGAAAAGAATTTTTAATAAGGCTTGAAATTTAATTTAAAGTGTGCAAAATATAAACACTTTTATTATTAACTTTATCTTCCCTTTGCGAGCTTTGCGCCTTTGCGGGAACTTTTCTTTATGAACGAGAACGACACTTCCAGAATCATCGTCGATGCCGCATATAAAATTCACACAACTTTAGGTCCCGGACTTCTCGAATCGGTTTACGAATCGGTTCTGGCGTTTGAACTCGAAAAACGAGGATGCGAAGTAATACGACAGCAGCCTATTCCCGTAGTTTATGAATCCGTTCATCTTGAAGCCGGTTTTCGGGCTGATTTGATTATTAATCGAAATGTTATTATCGAAATTAAATCGGTTGAAGCGGTTTCGCCAACGCATCTTAAACAATTAAGAACCTATCTGAGTTTGGCTGATAAACGGCTTGGCTTGTTGATAAACTTCAATACCGAATTGATAAAAGACGGCATCAGACGCGTCGTTAATCAATTATAAATTTTATGAAAATTGCTTTTGTTTTATCGCTCATTTTGTTTGCCAGCCTTTTCGTTCAAGCGCAAAATAAGCCTGTAACGAAACCGACTCCGACGACAAATGCGCAGACAGCCAAATCTTCGCCCGCTTATTCGGAAGTTCTTTTTCAGAAAACCGAACTCGCCGCCGAACTGGAAACTTTACTGCTCGATTTTACCGACGACTATCCGAAAGTAAAGGATTTGCGTTTTGAAATCGGCGTTTTGCAAAAGGATTTGGACAAGCTTCTGGCGAGCGCGGAGGCTTCCCGTTTGACTCAGGCTCTGGGCAAATTGATGGTGCGAAAAGCCGAGCTTGCCGCCGATGTTTTCAAGCTGCAAAGACAATACAGCGACGACCATCAGGACGTAAAACGCGCAAAACGCAAGGTCGAAGTTTTCGAGCAGGCGATAAAGGAAATTCTGCCTTAAAAAGAAACGATGAATGATGAATGATGAACGATGAACTGAAGAAACTTGTCTTTCATTCATCGTTCATCATTCATCATTCATCGTTTCTTATGTTACCGTTCCGCCGCAGCTTGAGCCTGCTCCGGCGGTGCAGCCGAAGCAATGCGCGCCGGTTACGATGCGCCGGTTTGCAAACTTTTCCGGGTCGAATCCGGTAATTGTCTGCGGCAAATCTTTTTCAATTCCGAGTTCGAGCATTTGATTAAAATCACAGTCGTAAAGCCTGCCCGTCCAATCGACGCTGATTAAATTTCTGCACATCAAACCTTCGATTGTCGCCGGATTGAAAGCGTCGAGAAGCTTCTGCATATATCTTTCCTCGTTTCCCGAACGGCGCAAAAAACCGAGGAATCTCTTAATCGGCATATTCGTAATCGTGTAGAGATTATTAAACGAAACATCGTAGCGAGCCTGCATCTCGCGCTTAAAATCGGCTTCGAGCGCCGTTTGTGCAGGCGGCAGAAAAGCGCCGACCGGATTGTAAACCAGATTCAAAATTAAATTATCTTCGACGCCGTAGCCGACCGCGTTCAGACGGCGCAGAGCCTCGATTGATTTCTCGAAAACGCCTCGCCCGCGCTGCGCGTCGGTTTGCTGCTGGAGAAAATACGGCAGCGATGAGACGACTTCGATGCCGTTTGCGCGGAAAAATTCGGGCAAATCTTCCTGACCGCTTTCAAACATCACGGTCAGATTATGCCTGACTATCACGTGCGAACCTGCATTTCGCGCTTCCGTAACGAGGTATCTGAAAGACGGATTAAGCTCGGGCGCGCCGCCGGTGATGTCGATGGTCGGGATTTTAAATCTGCGAATCGCCGCTAAGATTTGCCCGACGGTTTCGCGCGTCATTATTTCCGTCCGCGTCGGGCTGGCGTCAACGTGGCAGTGTTTGCAGGCTTGATTGCAGAGCTTCCCGACGTTCACCTGCAAAGTATCAACCCGCGCCGCGCGAAGTTCGAGATTGTGCGCGGCGAGTTTTTCGTCAAAGCCGGTACGCGTTCGTGCGGGAGATTCGATTATCGGAAGTTCGGTCGCCATCACATTGAAACTTTATCGTGCGCGTTGTGCGATTGGATGCCGTGAATCAGGCTCGCGCCGCCTCGAATCGCCGACGCAAGATGAATCGATTCGGTCATCTGCTCGATATTCGAGCCGTTTTCCAGACACGAATTCGTGTAAGCATCGATGCAGTAAGGACATTGCACCGTAACGGCGACCGCCAGACCGATTAAAGCCTTTTCGCGACGCGATAAAGCGCCGTCTTCCTGACAAGCCTGATACCAAGCCATAAATTTTTCAAACAAGTCGGGACGCGCCTTGCCGATTTCGCCGAAACGACCTAAATCATCTTCGTTATAATATGACATTTCATTCTCCGCTTAAGTTAAAATGATTCCTGCTTATGAATAATATCGCGCCTCAAGTTTGCCCCGCAATTATCGTGATGGCGAAAGTTCCGCAGGCAGGCGAAGTAAAAACGCGGCTGCGTCCGTTTTTGTCGGGCGAACAAGCGGCAATGCTTGCTGTCTGCTTTTTGCAGGATACAATCTTTAACGTTAAAAATCTTGCCGAAAACGTCATCGTCGCGTTTACGCCGCCGGACGGAATCGAAATTCTCAAAGATATTTTGCCCACAGATTTAATTTTGATTGAGCAGGACGGAAGCGATTTGAGCGAAAGGCTCGAAGCGGTCATCGAATATGCCGCGAGCCGAAAATTCAGCCCGATAATCATAATCGGCGCGGACAGCCCGACGCTTCCCTTTGAATTTATTCAAAAAGCGATTGATGTTTTCAAAAATAAAACCGATGCAGCTTTGGGCGCGACCCGGGACGGCGGATTTTATTTAATCGGACTGCGCGGAAAGCATCCCGGTCTTTTTGAAAACGTTGCGTGGAGCTCGTCTCTGGTTTTCGGGCAAACGAGAGCAAATGTCGAACGGCTCGAACTCAGTTTGTTCAGACTTCCCGATTGGTATGATATCGACACGGCGGACGATTTAATTTTTCTGCGCGGTAAAATGCTCGATGATAAAGAGTTACAGGTGCGCGCGCCGCGAACATTTCAATGGCTCTTGTCCAATTCGGAATTATTCGATTCGATTTGAATCTTAAAATCTCTCGCCTCAGGCAGCGTCCACGTCGGTCTTTGCTCTTCAAACGGCAGTTGCAGAATTTTTGTCAAAATAACTTCGTCGGATTCCCGGTATGCCGGAACGCCGATTATTATTTCGTCCTGCGGCACATTTGTTTTCAGAGTTTTGTGCAAAAAGTCCCAAACCGTTAAACCGCTCGACCAGTTTGAGTCTGTTTCCGAATGCACAATCGAATGATGAATCCCGTGCATTCGCGGCGTAACGACAAAATTTCGAAGCTTTTTTTCCAGTTCAACCGGAAGCTCGACGTTTGAATGATGAAATAAAATCGACGGGAAAAGAAATGCCTGCCACGCCGCAAACGCGAAGGGCGAAACGCCGATGACGACTATCTGCGCCGCCCGCCACGCGACGGAAACGACAAGCTCGCCAAAATGAAACCGGAGCGCGGTCGAAGCGTCGAGGTCTAAATCGATATGATGCACGACGTGAAAACGCCAGAGAAAAGGAATTTTGTGTGTCAGAACGTGCCAGACATATAAAGTGTAATCAAGCAGTAGAACCGCCAGAACGGTTTCGAGCCAGCACGGAAGCCGAACGAGTTTCAGCAAACCGAGATTTTTTCGCTCGACCAGTTTTGTCAGCGGCTCGACAACCGGATGTTCAGCCAAATGCAAAGCGACTGCCGCAATTCCGGCAACCGCCAGATTTCGACCTGTGCGAACCAATTTGGATTCGACCGGACGCCGAAGCGGGCGGCGATTTTCGAGCCAGACGAGCGCGCCGAATGTTCCGAGAGCGGCGAATGCGCCGAACAATTTTAGAATTTTTTCACCGTTCATTTCTGAAAAACTTTTATGAAATCCCGATAATTGTTAATCTGTAATTATCTTAAAACAATTACGAACACTGGGGAAGGAATAAAATGAAACCAAACGACGAAAACGGAAAGCTGCCGACGAGCGAGCGACCATTCCGCGTACTTGTTATCTCCGGCTCGAACCGCCGCCAATATAATTGTCCGGGCGTCGATGCTAAATCGAGAACTTTAATGCTCAGAATGGCAGAAAAATTACCACAGGATTGGGAAATTGACTACGAAGATTTAGGAAACGTCTATGCGCGAGCGCGCATTCAAAGCTGCAACGCCTGCGTTTCTACCTCGATGGCGCTCTGTATTTATCCCTGTAATTGCTATGAAAAAGATTCGAAGCTCGAACCCGATTTGATGTGGGATTTGGATTTGTATTCGCGGCTCGATTTGGCTGACGCGTGGTGTTTTATCGCGCCGGTCAACTGGTATGCGCCGACTTCGGATTTGAAATTGATGTTTGACCGGCTTGTGTGTGCAAGCGGCGGAAATCCGCGCGAGGATTTAATCGAGCATAAAAATCCCGAACTGGCGATGGAATTGGAACATTCCGAAGAATGGGAAAAGCTCTCGCAAAATCATCTCGAAGGCAGAACTGCCGCGTTTTTCTGTTACGGCGACGGCGGCGGCGACGAGCTGGACGAAACGGGCAGACCGAAAATCTTAAAGCACAAAAATTATTTTAATCCTGACGAAGAACCGTTTGAAAACGAGCGCGACACATACGCGCCGCTCGTCTGGCAATGCCGTTACAGCGGCATCGAAGTTCCCGACAATCTCTGGCGTTACGTTGAATTCGGCAAGGACAAAAAATACTCGGACAATCAAGCCGAAGACATGGCGACCGATACGGACGTTTTCGAAAAATTCGATGATTTTGTCCGGGCTTTCGCAACATTTGTCGATAAAAAAGGAAAAATCGAGCCGAACGAATATCGCGCTTACGGCTACGAAGCGCCGGGACATCTCCTGAAAGACATAAAACTTCAGTGGCGCGAAAAGCGTATTGCTTTAGGATTTCCGCCGAAAGATTCTTCGCCCGCAGAGCAGAAAGCGCTCGGAATCAACGTTGACGAAACTTTGAATCCGTGGAAAAGCGAAGGCGAAAGGCTTCGGGATGAATAATTTATGGGAAACGAGAAACCGAAACTTATTTTCGTTTACAACGCCGACAGCGGCATGTTCAGCCTGCTCGGAGATTTCGCGCATAAAATTTTCTCGCCGCAAACATACGCGTGCAATCTCTGCGCGATTACGCACGGAAATTTCGGGATGAAAGCGGAATGGCGCGAATATATAAAAACTCTGGCGATTCCGTTCGAGTTTCTGCACGCTGACGAGTTCAAAGCAAAATATAAAATCGCCGACGCCGAACTTCCCGCTGTTTTCAGGCATCAAAACGATAAAGTCGGAGAAATTATCGACGCCGTCGCGATAAACGACTGCCGTAATATCGACGACCTGAAATACATTATTAACCAACAAATTAATCAACTTTAATTCAGGAATTATGAAACGAATTTTGCTTTTGCCGCTTCTATTCTGCGCTTTCTTTGCGCTCGACGTTTCGGCGCAATCGCCGAATAAAATTCTTAAACAGGCGGAAAAAGCGCTCGGCGGCGCGAAGGCTATTCAGAATGTGCGAAATGTACGGAAAACCGGCACAATCACGCGACTCAAAGACGGCGCGGGCGGCGCGTTTTTGATGCAAAAAGCCGCCCCGAATTTTTACAGCGAAAGCTTCGATTTAAACGGTTTCGAAACGGCTTCGGGCTATAACGGAAAATCCGGCTGGACGCGTGATTCGCGCGAAGGCTTGCGAACTCTGACCGGAACGGCGAGCCGGGATTTTCAAACCGAAGTCAGTTATCGCAACAATCTCTGGCTCAATTATAAAAAGGAAAAGTCGAAAATTGTCTCCTGCGGACAAACGAAAATAGGCGAAAAAGCGGCAAATTGCCTGAATTTAACGACCGCCAAAGGCGTTTCGATAAAAATGTATTTCGACGCATCAAGCTCTCTGCCGGTTCGTGAAGAAATTCCTTCGGGAGATTCGATAAAAGTTTTTGATTACAGCGATTTTCGCGCGGTTGATAATATTCAGGAGCCTTTCACGGTAAACGTCAGAATCGGCGAAGACGATTATCAAATCAAGCTCGAAAAAATCTCTCATAACCTCGAAATCGCACAAACGGATTTTGATTTTCCCCGGATTTCCGGCGAGCCTTTGCCCGATATTCAGGCGTTTGTGCGCGATTTACAAACGAACCAGGACAAGATTGAAACGATGCTGGAAAATTATTCCTACACGCAGAAAATCATCTCGCGCGAGCTTGGCAAAGACGGCGTTTTGCGCGAAACCGAATCAGACACTTTTCAACTATCGTTTTACAAAGGCAACCGGATTAGAAGATTAATCGAAAAGGACGGCAAGCCTTTGAGCGCGAAAGAACAAGCTGACGAAGACGAAAATGTGCAGAAATATTTAGCGGAAATCGAGAAAAGACTTGTCAAAAAGGAAGCCAAAAACGAGGCTTCGGACGAAAACAACCGGCGGCTTTCGATTGCCGAAACCCTGCGCGCTTCGCTTCTGAAAAATCCCAGGCGCGAGCGTTTTCGAGGGCGCGATGTGGTCGTTTTCGATTTTGAGCCGAATCCGAATTTCGACATGAAAAACGCCAAAAGTATGCTGAAATTTTTCGGCAAAGTCGGCGGCGTAATGTGGATTGACGCGCAGGATAAACAGGTCGTCAGGCTCGAAGCATCGCTTTTCGACAACTTCAAAATCGGCGGCGGACTGCTCGCCAATCTCAAAAAAGGCGCGACTTTTATGATGGAACAGGAACGCGTCAACGATGAAATCTGGCTGCCTTCGACGGTTGACGTAAATATGTCGGTCAAAGTTTTTCTGGTCAAAGGAATCAGTCTGAATCAGATTGTCAAATCCTACAATTATCGAAAATTCGCGACTGAAATTACCGATACGAAAATCGACGATGTAAAGAAACCCTGAGGCGAATTTAAGATTTAAGATTTAAGATTCAAGATTAGAAACCAGCATTTCCAATCTTAAATCTTAAATTTTGAATCTTAAATCTTAAATCTTGAATTTTGAATTTTGAATCTTAAATCTTGAATCTTGAATTTGCTTTCTCTTGGTTTCGGCTATTCGTTCTTCAAATTTATTTCTATCTTTTCACGCCCGCGCGCGACGGTCAGTTTGTTCACATTTAAACGTCCTTCGGAATTAATCGTTTCGGCTGAAAGTTTTCTGTCGTTAATCGCTTCGATTACGTCATTCACTTTTACGCCGGAACGCTCTGCGATGCTGTTTTGCACAACCGCTCTAACCTTCCATTTTTTATTCGAAAAGTCTGCCTCGATACCGTTAATCGATAAAATTTCCTTCACCGAATATGAATTGTTCGGGCTGAAACCATTGGGCAATAAGACGCCCGGATTTCCAGAAGATTGTACGAGCGAGCCGCCGTTATTTTTTGTTTGAGCATCGGAGTTTTTCGGCTTTTTAGTATTTCCGGCTAATTCGGAATCTCTGGAAAACATCCTTTTTTCCGGCTTGGCTGAATTAACCGCGATTGCCGGAAATATTTCCGTGTTCGCAGCTTGCGGAGTCGTCTCAGTCATTGCTACCGTGTCCGGCTGACTGACCGCGGGAGAATTTACCTTTTCAGGCGATTGTCGAACATAATTACCCGCAACGGTCGGCACTGAATTATTATCAAACGAATACAATCCATTGATAACAACTACGGCGAGGACGATTATTGCCAGACCTAAAGGCGCGGCGAAGCGCAGAATCGGGAACAAGCGCGGCGCTGCCCGAAAATCCTGCGGCGCGGCGCCGGTGATTCTTGCTTTTAGTTGAAAATCGAAATCTTTCGGCGCGTCGACGCACTGCAAACTGCCGAGCATTTCGCAGATTTTTTCTTCGTCGCCACTTAAAATTTCGTTTTCTTCCAATGGGAAGTTTTTATTACTCATCACTTAAAAATAATGCTTCAATTTTTCTTTCAAAAGCCCGCGCGCGCGGCTGATGCGCGATTTGGTCGTGCCTAAGCCAAGCTCTAAAATCTGCGCGACTTCTTCATAAGATTTACCTTCGACATCGCGCAAAACTACGGGCGCGCGATATTTTTCCGGCAAAGTCTCGATAGCGCGGGCAATCGTGCGGCTTTTCTCGTCGTCGAGTAATTCCGCGTCCGGCAGAGGCTTTTCGTCCGGCGGCTGAAAATCTTTCGCTTCCTCATTCTCAAACTGAAAAAGCCCGGTCAGCGAAATCAATTTGCGGCGTTTGCGCTTGCGAAGCTCGCTGATTGCCAGATTTGTCGCAATCCGGTAAATATACGTCGAAAAAGCATATTCCGTGTGATAGCGCTCGATGGCGAAATAGACGCGGACAAATGTTTCCTGCGCCAAATCGACGGCTTCCTCGTAATCGTTCAAAAATCGATACAAATAATTCGTAATCGGGCTGCGATAACGATTGACGATTTCGGCAAACGCCGTTTCGTCGCCCTGTTTGGTGGCTTCAATTAGCTGATGGTCAGACAAAGGTTCAGGCAGCACGATAGTTTTCGACACCTCCGTGCTTGCAATTTCGATTTTGTCCAGAGCCATACACGCATATTATTTGTACAACAGAAATTCAATCTAAACAAAAGCCGCCCTTACTTTTCAAACACGCGCGGATTTTACAAAGGTTGCAAAAAAGTGAGAAATGAGAAGTGAGAAATGAGAAGTAAAATTTGTTTTCAGCTCTCATTTCTCACTTCTCACCTCTCATTTTTCTTACTCCTCCGCCGGTTTTACGGTCAAAACCAAAAACATCAGTTCATCCTGTTTCGATGTCGAAAGGCTTCCGATAACGGTCGGGACGTTTTCGCTTAAACTGAATCTGGCGATGCTCAGACCGATTGATTCGTAGCTGACGCCCGGTTCGCCCTTGCCATTTGAAACGACAACCGGAATCCGCGCGCCGAAGTTGAACGCCTGAAACTGAATCGAATTTTGTCCTTTTGAATCGGGCGCGTTTCTTAAACCGGCAAGTTTCCATTCGGAAAAGACGGGCGTTGTGCTCGATTGATTTTGGATAATGTCGCTGAGCATTCCTTTATGCTCGACGGCAAACGAAGTTCTTTCAACGTAGGTCTGCGCGAGCCGGTAATCGGAAAAAGAATAATTTGTTTTCAGCTTTTTCAAAACGTTCGAAAGCGTCGGCGGAGTCGCGCTCTTGCCTGTATTCGAAGCAATCAGGATTTGCAGGACGACTTCGTAGCTCGGCTCGTTTTTGTTGTCCGTCTGGGCAAAAGAAATGGCTGGACACAGAAGTCCAACCAGAAAAAATGCTGCGCTTAAAAAAATAAATTTCGGCTTGTTCATTGGTGTCTCCTATTTAGAAAAGAATCAGGTTATCTCAACCTGTTTCACCGACAAACCGAAATTAAGTTGCAAAAAAAATTTTATGAACCTGCCTGAAACATTGTTTCTTCAAGCCGCACGCCGAACGAAATGGTCAGCATCTCGACTTCCTCGATTTGCTTGTCATTCGCCCAGAGCACAGTTCTAAAAGGGACGAGAGTTCCCTGCTGGTAGTTGTAATCGTAAAATTTACGAAGATATTTGACGCCCGCTTCCGTGTATTCGAGCATCATCACGCGAAAGGTTTTGGTGCTGACGAAAAAGCGCGTTTTGCGGCTCTGCTTATCGGTTACGTCAAGCTGGTAGAACTCGACGCCCATAATTTTTTCCTTGCCGGCGAGCGAGAGCGTCGCGCCGTTTTCCTTATAGCGAAGCAATGCTTCCAGACCATGCCAGATTTGATATTCAAACGATTTCAACGTATCTTCGCGCGGCGTAAAAACCTTTTCCTCGAAAAGCCCGAAAATTTTATCGTCGTTGTAAATCAATGCATAGCGCGCGCTCGGATATTCCTGATTAAAACGAATTCGCTCTTTATCGAGACTGTCGGCGCGCATAATCCAGCGCTCGTAATTCGCTTTTTCGGTTTTTCCCTCGGCATTGACGATGCTGAGCCTACCGCGTTCGTAAGTCGTTTTCCTGATTTGATTGAGTTTTTCCCTGCCGAGAAAACCGCCGTAAACCGCAACCGCCGATTCGGCTACCTGCTCGGCTGTAACAACGGCGTTTGGCGCGGGCGTCGGAGACGGTTTTTTCTCAACCGTCGCCTGCGCCGAAACTGCCGAAACACTTAACAAAAGCGTAAAAATAAATAATACAAATGTCTTAAAACGCGAAAACACTAATCGTTCACCTCAAAATTTTGTCGAAAAATTAACACTTGCGGATTGTAGCACAAACTTTTAAAAACAACACTTTCACTCGTTTGGACTGATAAATTGATGAAATTTTAGCCGTTTTGGATGCATCGAATTTGGAAATCTGAAAATATAAAATCTATACTTTAATCTTACGAGTCGAAAGTTCCCGATTCCAAAAATATGAGCGACAGAATTCAAAATCTCTTAAAACAGGCAAATTCAAGGGAAATACCCGATACTTCGATAACTTTTGCCAAACGCGCGTTTTTAGACGAAAGCGACGCGAAAAATTATTTCGCCGAAGTCAGACAAAAGCTTTTCGACCTCGAAGAATGGGATAAAAACTCGGCAGCAGGTTACGGTTTATACGACGAAAACGGCAGCGAATGCGCGGATAAAAAAATCACGGTCGGAAAATTCATCTACATCGACGTTCCGGCTTCGGGCAAAAAAGATTGGGTAAAAGTTACTGATATTTACGACGCGCCGGACGAATTTATTATGACCGTTCAGCCGTCCTGCAATCCGACCGAAAAGCCGGTCGAAACGGGCGTTACGTCGCATTTTTTTCACCGCGAAGCGCGCAACAATTTTTGTCTTCAGCGAGACGATAAAGAAATCGTTCTTTACGTTATCGGCATAAACGAAAAGACGAATTTAAAAGAAACCGATAATCTGATAGAAACCGCACGCAACGCTGCCGCCGCAAATATGGGTTATTTTCTCGGCGCGCAAAAAGCTATGTGGAAGGATTTCTGCGCAAATTTTCTTGAAATTAAAGACGAAGAAAATTAGCCACGAACAAACACGAAAGTACACGAAATAAAAACAAATATTTTGTGTCTTTTCGTGTTTGTTCGTGGCTAATTGCTCTTCGCGCCTGTCCAAAATAAATCTTATGCTGCATATCGCTTTAGTCGAGCCTGAAATTCCGCCGAACACGGGCAATATCGCGCGTCTTTGCGCGGCGACTTTTACAAACCTGCATATCGTCGGCGTTACGGGTTTCCGGCTCGACGAAAAAGCCGTAAGGCGCGCCGGACTCGATTATTGGGACGAAGTAAAAATTCACCGGCACATCGATTTGGAACAGCTTTACAAGGAGCTTCCCGATTCGCGTTTTCTTTATTTCACCACGAAAAGCGAACGAAGCTACACCGATTGGCAATACGAGGACAACGACTGTCTAATCTTTGGACGCGAGACTCGCGGCTTGCCCGAAGATTTACTGAAAGCGAACTGGGAACGCTGTCTGACAATCCCGATGCCCAACAAAAACGTCCGCAGCCTTAATCTGGCAACAAGCGTCGGAATCGTGCTTTACGAAGCTTTACGGCAGATTAGTAAATCTTAGCTTTAAGTTTTATAGTTTTATGTGCTAAATATTACTTGTATGCCGACCGTTCTAGAAGAAATCAAAGATGTCCAATTTATAACTAATAAAGATGGCGAAAAAACGGCTATCGTTATTCCACTTGACGAAAGTAATAGGTCTTTCCGCAGATTGTTGGCTCAACACCTTGAGGAAGGTGATTATAAAAATGTCGGGATTATTGTTGCTGCCGTACAAATACTAAATGACCTGAAGATTTTGATTGAGTCAATAAATGACACTGAAACTTTGGGGGAAGTAAGTAAAGATATTGAATTAACTTTAGACGCATTTGAAGATAGAATTGACTTTTTAACAATCGAAGCGCGAAAAGGCGAACCAACAATTTCACATCAAGAACTGACGGAAGAGCTAAAACGCGATGGAATCTTATAAAATCCAGTGGAAGCATTCCGCAGTTAAAGAATTGAAACAACTTCCAAAAGAAACAATCCGCAAAATTTATTCAGCCGTGGACGAACTCTCGCAAAATCCTTATGTCCGCGGAAGTAAAAAACTCGTCGATTCGGAAAACAATTTCAGAATACGCGTCGGCAATTATCGAATTATTTACAGTGTGATTTCAAAGATTTTAATTGTCGAAATTATTAGCGTCGGTCATCGCAAAGATGTTTACAGATAAGAAGCATCTATTAAATATCCGACATCCTTTTTCGCTCTTTTCTCATCTTATAATTACGGAAAATGAGTTACAAAAACTCATAAAGTATTAGGAGAAAAGAGATGAAAACCTTAAGATATTTTTTAATTTTATCAATCGCAATTTTAGGATTTACGTTCGTTGACGCCGATGCTCAAAATTATTCCGGCAATTCTTCGGAAAAAGCTATCGAGCAGAAAGTGTTCAAGAAATTAATCGGACTGCCTTACTACGGCGTGTTTGACCATATTTCCTATAAGGTTGACGGCGACACCGTAACTTTATACGGAAAGGTAATTTCGCTCGGAACGAAAAAAGGCGCGGAGCAGGTTGTAAGGAGAATTGAAGGTGTCGGAAATGTTGTCAACAACATTGAAAATCTGCCGCCTTCCGGTTTTGACAATCAGATTCGCTATCGTCTGCTCAGAGCCTATGCGAACAGCGCCGGATTATACGGTTATTTGCAGGAGCCGAATCCTTCGGTCAGAATCATCGTCGATGGCGGTCATGTAACGCTCGAAGGTTATGTCAATAATCGCGGCACGGCTAATTTGATGAACATTCTGGCAAACGGAGTATCGGGCGTATTCAGCGTAACGAATAATCTGCAAACTACAAGAGACGCGAAATAATGCTTTAAAAGGCGTAATTGTTAAGAAAAGACCGGACAGAAATTCTGTCCGGTCTTTTTTTGTTTAATAAATTCTGACGATTCTAATGTTTTCAAGCCTGCGAGCGCATCGCCGTCAGAATCTCGTCAACGACTTTTTTAGCGTCGCCGAAAAGCATCAGCGTATTTTCGCGATAAAAAAGCGGATTGTCCACGCCCGCGTAGCCGCTCGCCATTCCGCGTTTCATGACAATGACCGTTTTCGCTTCCCAGACGTGCAGAACCGGCATTCCGGCAATCGGACTCGACGGGTCGTCCATCGCGCTCGGATTAACAATGTCATTCGCGCCGATGACGAGCACGACATCCATTTCCTTGAGCGAATCGTTGATTTCTTCCATCTCGAAAACGATGTCGTAAGGAATACTGGCTTCGGCAAGCAAAACGTTCATATGTCCGGGCAAACGTCCGGCGACCGGATGAATCGCGAAACGCACATCCACATTTTTTTCTCTTAATATTTTCACGACTTCCGCCAAAGCGTGCTGCGCCTGCGCAACCGCCAGACCGTAGCCCGGAACGATGACGATTCTTCTCGATAGATTCAAAAGGTCAGCCGCTTTTTCAGCGTCAATCGATTGAACTTCGCCCGCAGGCTGGTCGCCGGCGACAGGCGACACGCCGCTTTCCGTTCCGAATCCGCCGAGCATCACGTTCAAAAACGAGCGATTCATCCCGCGACACATGATATAGCTCAAAATCGCGCCGCTGCTGCCGACGAGCGCGCCCGTGATAATCAGCAAATCGTTGCCGAGCATAAAGCCCGCCGCCGCCGCCGCCCAGCCCGAATAGCTGTTGAGCATCGAAACGACGACCGGCATATCCGCGCCGCCGATTGCCGTGACGAAATGTATGCCGAGAATTCCCGTCAAAATCGTCGCAATCAAAAGCGGCAATTCGCCCGTCGGCGCAGGCGCGCGCATAAACCAGACGCCGAGCGCGACGGTCGCAATAAGCATCAAAAGATTTAGAACATGCCTGCCCGGAAGCAGCAAAGGTCTTCCCGAAAGCGTTCCCTGCAATTTCCCGAACGCGATGACTGAACCCGTAAAAGTTATCGAGCCAATGCAAACGCCGATAAAAACTTCCGCCAGATGAATCAGCTTTTCGCCCTCGGCAATCTGATGATTTCCGAGATACGTCGCAAACCCGACGAGCACCGCCGCCAGACCGACAAAGCTGTGCAAAATAGCCACAAGCTGCGGCATCGCCGTCATCTGCACGCGCGACGCCAAGAGCGCGCCGATAATTCCGCCGGGAATCAAAACGCCCGCAAGCAAAACATAATTGCCGTCTTTAATGGCAAAAGCCGTGGCGACCAGCGCGATAAGCATTCCGAGAATGCCGTACAAATTCCCGCGCCGCGCCGTTTCCTGCCGCGACAACCCGCCGAGGCTCATTATAAACAACGCGCTGGCGGCGATGTAAGCGATTGTTACGAGGCTGTCTCGCATTTGTATAGTTTCTCCTTAAAGCCGAAATTAATGCAGCCTGTTATATAACTTCTTCGAAATTACGGTAAATAAATATTAAATATAAACGCAACTAAAATTACCTGATTTTCGTGACGTTAGCTGTCTGCATAAAGAGTAAGAAATGTCCTTAAAACCATATTGGCAGATGTTTCACGGTAATTATTCATTCCCCGAATTAATAAACCCTCAAAAGCCAACAGAATGATGACCAGCATCAACCAGTGACGAAGCTGTCTTTCCTTCTGAAATCTAAAAAGCAAAGCTACTAATAAAACTACTATCGGAATCATGCTGTTTCGGCAAAAAATTGAAAGGGCTGTCAGCCTCGAAATGCTGGCGCTATGGTATGGAGCTTTCTCATGAACAACGATTTCAGCATATCTATAAGTTAAGGCATCATGATAGTTTCCATCTTCTCCCTGGACGCTGGCATGAAGCTTTTCGCTAACTATTTTTCTTACCCTCTCGCGGTCTTCAAATTCATTCATTACTTCATGAATATAATTGCTATTAAATACATAACGATAAACATACATCCCACTATCAGATACTATGTGTATTAAAACACCTGCGAAGAAAGAAAATAGTAAGACATAAACAATTGCAAATTTTGTTTCGGTTGCAGTTGTCTTAACAGAAAATTTCTTGCCAAATAACAAAAAAATAGCTAACAGAAATATCCCACCCGGCAGGAGATAGACTAGTAAATCGAATAATTGAACAGTAAACGGACTTTCCATAAAAACTCATTCCGAGCAACTTTACGAGTTTAACTAAATAATTATGCAATTCTCATTACTACTTCCGAAACATCGCCAGCATACGATTTGTTACCAGAAATCCTCCGGCGATGTTGATGGCGGCAATCAGGACGGCGATTGCGCCGAGGATTGTCGTTAAATTAAAATTCGCGCCGGAAAGCTGGAGCATTCCGCCGACGAGGATGATGCCGCTGATGGCGTTTGTAACGCTCATAAGCGGCGTGTGCAGCGCGGGCTTGACGCTCCAGACTAATTGCCAGCCGACGAAGCAGGCGAGCATAAAAACCGTGAAATGCGAGAGCGTCGAAGCCGGAGCGACCAGACCGATGCCAATTAAAGCGACGCCGATGAGCGCGAGCCAAGCGGGATTTACGCTCGATTCGGTTTCGTGCGCCGGAGCGTTTTTATTTGTTTGAGTAACGACGCTTGCCGCGCTGTGTGTCGCTACGCCGGGTTCGGGCGCGGGCGGCGGTGTCGGCGGCGGATATGTGATTTTGCCTTCGTGGACGACGAGCGCGCCGCGCTGAACCTGATCTTCGAGATTTACCGTCAAACTGCCGTCTTCGGCGCGAATTTCTTCGAGCAGAGCGACAATAGTTGCGCTGTAAAGCTGGCTCGACATACTCGCCATGCGGCTCGGCAAATCGGTGTAGCCGATAACGCTGACGCCTTTGTGTGTTACGACTTCTCCGGGCGTGGTCATCGCGCAGTTTCCGCCCTGTTCAGCCGCGAGGTCAACGATTACCGAGCCGGGCTTCATACTTTCGACCATTCCTTTTGTAATTAATTTCGGCGCGGGTTTTCCGGGAATCAAAGCGGTCGTGATGATGATGTCAACTTCCATCGCCTGCTGCGCGAACAGCGCCATTTCCGCCTGTAAAAACGCGTCCGACATCTCTTTCGCGTAGCCGCCTTTGCCTTCGCCTTCTTCAGCAACGTTGATTTCAAGATATTCCGCGCCCATGCTCTGCACCTGTTCGCGCGTCGCCGAACGCGGGTCGAAAGCCCTGACGATTGCGCCAAGCGAGCGAGCCGTACCGATTGCCGAAAGCCCCGCGACGCCCGCGCCGATGACCATAACTTTTGCCGGGTCGATGCGTCCGGCGGCGGTTATCTGCCCGCCGAAAAATCTCGAAAAATGATTTGCCGCTTCGATAACGGCGCGATAACCGGCGATATTCGCCATCGCGCTGAGCGTGTCCATCTTTTGCGCCCGCGTGATGCGCGGGATTGAATCCATCCCGAAAACGGTCGCTTTCCGCGCGGCAAACTGTTCGAGAAGCTTTTTATTCTGCGCCGCCCATATAAAACCGATGAGCCAGCCGCCTTCTCTCAGTAGATTCGTTTCATTTTCTTCCGGCGGTCGAACTTTGATGACGACATCCGACGTTGCCCAAAGCTCTTTTGCATCGTCAACGATTATTGCGCCGGCTTCCCTGTAAGTGCCGTCAAAACAATCAATCTCGCGTCCCGCACCCGTCTCAATCGCCACTTCAAAACCGAGCTTTTTGAGCCGCAAAACCGTTTGCGGTGTAGCCGCAACGCGGCGCTCGCCCGGATGAATCTCTTTCGGAATTCCTATTCTGACCATATATTTTCCCGCGAATATATTCTTATCACAAAAATTGAAGTCTCTCCAGATTTTATCCGAGTTTGCCTTTTTCGTCTAAATCAGACATCATTTAAGTTTGTCTTACGAGACAGATTTACGACTATGATTACAAAAGATAAGATACGCAACATCGCTATTATCGCTCACGTTGACCACGGGAAAACTACTCTGGTCGATGCTATGCTCAAACAATCGCACGTTTACCGGGACAATGAAACGGTCGTTGACCGCGTGATGGATTCGATGGATTTGGAACGCGAGCGCGGCATCACGATTATGGCGAAAAACGCCGCCGTCCGGTATGGCGATTATAAAATCAACATTTTAGACACGCCCGGGCACGCCGATTTCGGCGGCGAAGTCGAGCGCGTTTTGAAAATGGTTGACGGCATTGTCCTGCTCGTCGATGCGGCGGAAGGCTGTCTGCCGCAGACGCGTTTTGTTCTTCGCAAAGCGCTCGAATTAAAGCTTCCGGCAATCGCTCTGGTCAATAAAATCGACCGTCAGGATTCGCGCCCCGAGGAAGTCCTCGACGAAATTTACGACCTTTTTATCGACCTCGGCGCAAACGACGAACAGATTGATTTCCCGGTTCTTTATTCGATTTCGCGCGACGGAATGGCGAAAAAGAATCTCTCGGACGAATCGAACAGTCTCCAACCGCTTTTCGACCAGATTATTGAAACAATTCCCGCGCCGAAGGCTCTGCGGGATGACTCATTGCAGCTTCTCGTCGCCAATATCGACTACAACCCGTTTGTCGGACGCCTCGCCATCGGCAGAATTTATTCGGGCGAGATTGCCAAAAATCAGGAAGTCATCGTCGCCAAGCGCGACGGCTCGACGCAGAAAACGCGCGTCAAAGAGCTATATATTTTCGAAGGCTTAGACCGCGAAACGGTTGACGCGGCAGGCGTCGGCGAAATCGTCGCGCTCGCCGGTTTCGACGACATCAATATCGGCGAAACAATCACGCTCGTCGATAATCCGAAGCCCTTGCCGCTGATAAACGTTGACGAGCCGACGATTTCGATGATTTTCGGCGTCAACAACTCGCCTTTTTCAGGAATCGACGGAAAATTCGTTACGTCGCGCCAGATTAAAGAGCGTCTCGAAAAAGAACTGCTCGGAAACGTCGCTCTGCGCGTCGCGGACACGGGTTCGCCCGACCAGTTCAAAGTATCGGGACGCGGCGAGCTCCAGCTTTCGATTCTTATCGAAATGATGCGCCGCGAAGGCTACGAGCTTCAGGTTTCAAAACCCGAAGTCATCACCAAAAGAGACGAGAAAACAAACGAGCTTCAAGAACCGATTGAGCAGGTCGTCATCGACGTGCCGGAAGAATTTATCGGCGTCGTAACGGAAGCGCTCGGTCGCCGTAAAGGTCAGATGACGAAGATGATTAACAACGGTTCGGGACGCGTGCGGCTCGAATACGAAATTCCTTCGCGCGGTCTTATCGGTTTTCGCGGCGAGTTTCTGACCGAAACAAAAGGAACGGGCTTGCTCAATACGCTTTTCCTGCGCTTCGACCGCTGGCAGGGCGATTTGAAAGGACGCGGCACAGGTTCGCTCGTCGCCGACCGTATGGGCGAAGCGACGACCTACGCTTTATACGCTTTGCAGGAACGCGGCGCGCTCTTTATTCACCCGCAGACAAAGGTTTATGAAGGAATGCTCGTCGGCGAAAACGCCCGCGCCGTTGACCTCGACGTAAACGCGATTAAAGAGAAAAAGCTTTCGAATATGCGCACGACCTCGACCGACGAAGCAATGCGTCTCGTCCCCGTCCGCGAAATGTCGCTCGAAAGAGCCATAGAATTTATCGCCGACGACGAGCTTATCGAAGTTACGCCAAAAGCAATCAGACTTCGCAAACGAGTTTTGAAAGCGAACGAAAGACCTAAGAAATAAATCAGCCACGAACAAACACGAAAGAACACGAAAATAATTTCTTCCTATTTCGTGTTCTTTCGTGTTTGTTCGTGGCTAAATCTTTTAGTGATGTTAGAGTCCGTAAAAATCCGTCCCGCGACGCCTGAAGACATACCGATTCTCTCGGAGATGCTTTTCGAAGCGGGCGCGGTGAGTGAAGTAATTCGTGAAATAGGCAAGGAAAAAGCTCTAACCCTGCCCGCGATGATTTATTTTCTGGACAATTTCGGACGAACGGGCGATTTCGGTTTTATCGCCGAAACCGGAGACAAAACACTCGTCGGCGCGGTCTGGGCACGACTGTTTTCCGCCGAAAACAAAGGCGGCGGCTTCATCTCCGAAGAAATTTCCGAGCTCGCCATCGCCGTCGTCCCCGAATTTCGCGCTCTGGGCGCGGGAACAAAATTACTCCAACAATTAATCAAAGAAGCGAAAAATCTGAAATTTCCCGCTCTCAGTCTCTCCGTTGACCGCCGCAATCCCGCGCTCAGGCTCTACGAGCGTCTGGGATTTATCGATGTAGGCATTTCAAAGGAAACCGATTCTTCCCTGACGATGATTTTGCGATTTTAACCCTTATCTTTTTCTATACGAAGCCATTTTGTCGGCAAGCCGCGTCGTTTCGGGCAGACGATATTTCGGCGCGCATTGAAGAACGAATTTTACGGCGGTTTCGAGACTGATTCGATGCCCGACGGAGACGTAAACGGGTTGAGTTTTATCTTTCGTTCGCACAGCCGCGCCGATTTGCTCACTTTTACTAATTAAAGGCGCGACGCTTCCGCGCGGCTCGCCGAGGTTTTCAAACTTTCCGACTAAAATTGATTTTGCTACGCCGATTGAAGGTTTATCAGTCAGCAAACCGATATGACAGGCAATTCCGAAACGGCGCGGGTGAGCGATTCCCTGCCCGTCGCAGAGGATTAAATCGGGCGCGGTTTTTAATTTTTCGAGAGCTTTTATCGCAACGGGCGTTTCGCGAAACGAAAGAAGACTCGGAACATAAGGAAATTGTATCGGCATAAGAGCTTCGGCGCTCTCGATTAATTCGAGTTCGGGAAAGCTCAGAACGACGACGACCGCGCGGCTCGTATCGTTTTTCGCGTCATATCCCAAATCGATTCCGGCGACGGTTTTTATCGGCTCTTCGAAATCATCGGTTCGAATTACTTCAAAGGCAAGCTGTTTTTGCAGCTCCATTGCCTGTTTCGGATTCAAATTCCAGTCGTGAAGCTGTTTTATATTCATAAATAAAAATTACGCGGCGCGTTTCGAACCGGCAAACACAAGCCGCGCGGGTTTTATCTTTAAATCGTATTATTTTTCGAGCGAAGTCAAAATGCACGGATTCATAGTTATCTGCGCCTGACTTAAATCCGTAGTTTGCCTGACATCCGTAACCGTGCCTCTGACCGTTCCTTTCACGGCGTCTCCATTGTCCCGAAGCTGTTTTACCTTTGTCGCGGAATCTATATATTCGGTAAAATCGCCTTCGCATTTAATAAAATTTCCGCCCGACAACATTCTGTCCGAGGCGGTAATTTCCTTTTCTGTTATTTCCCACAAATACATATCCGAGACAATCAATACGCGGTCTTTGTATTTTTTTTCCAGTTCTACCAATCCCGTATAATTGCCGTAGTCTCCGGTGAATAAACTGTCGGCGGTCATTACCAGAGGCGTCGTATTAGTAATACCAGTTTCAGCCGGATTCTTACTTACCGTTTCGCGCGAATTTGTGCTGTTCGGGGTTTTAACTGCCGAATTTGCGCCGTTTGCATTTTTAACCGCGGAATTTACGCCGCCGTTTGATGAATTCACACTGCCCGCGCCGCTTGAGCTGCACGCGGAAAACACTGTCAAAGCGAGCAAAAGAGCCGCCGCCGTAAAATATTTAAAGCTTCTTCTCATAGTTTTTCTCCTTAATTATTCTAAGAACTTTTTACCGCAGAGACGCAGAGACGCAGAGAAACTCAATAAAATGAAAAGAAAATATGCCGGCATCCATTCGAAAAATCCCGGCGTCCCGGCGTCTCCGCGGTTTATTCTTCTTCCTCATCTTTAGGATTGTAAACCTCGTAGCCGCAATCGTCATCGTAATAATACTTTTTCTCCTTCTGGTCTTTGCTCCACGAAGAATCGTCGCCGATTTCGTTTGTTTTATCCTGAATATCTTTTTCTTCTTTCGGCTTTTCGGGCATAATTCCTTTATAATCAATTCCGACTCTATTTACCAAACCGGCATTATGAACACAAAAAAATATCTTTTAAGCTTCTCTCTCGTTCTGACTTCGATTGTTTCAACATATTTTGTAACAATATCGACCGCGCAGCAAGGCACAAAGACGACGACACCGAGCGCCGATACCGAATATCAGGTCGGCGCGATTCTTTATATGCAGAAGGCGGCGGAATATCGCGCGCTTTGTTTTCAGGCGTTTAATGTCGCGCAAATGTCGCTCGACGCGGACGACAAAACAAAGAAAAAGCTGCCGAAAGCCGAGAGAAAAATGCCGCGCGCCGTCGTCGTCGATATTGACGAGACAATTCTCGACAATTCGCCCGCGCAAGCCGTTCAGGTAAAAAACCGTTTGCCTTTTATACAGGAAAAATGGACGGAATGGATTATGATGCGAAAAGCGAAAGCGATTCCGGGCGCGGTCGATTTTCTGAATTACGCGAGCAAAAAGGGCGTAAAGGTTTTCTACGTTTCAAACCGCATCGATGTCGAAAAACAGGCGACGATTGATAATTTAAAAGCCGCCGGTTTTCCCGATGTTTCCGATGAAACTTTAATGATTAAAACGACCGAATCGAGCAAAAAAGCCAGACGCGCCGCAATTTCCGCAAAATACCGAATCGCGCTTTTGATGGGCGACAATCTCGACGATTTTTCGGAAGTTTTCGAGAAAAAACCAATCGATGAGCGTTTCTCGGAAGTCGAAAAAACGCGCGATTTGTGGGGCAGAAGATTTATCGTTCTGCCAAACGCGATGTACGGAACGTGGGAAAACGCGCTTTACGATTACGGACGTTTAACGGACGCGCAAAAGGTAGAAAAACGTGCAAACGCGCTTGAAACTTATTAAAGAAAAGTTATTTTTCCGCAAGGAAAAACTATTTTTCGTCGCACCGAAATCATTTTGTATCGCTACAATTTAATTTTGTGTTAATACAAATCTATTTTGTGTTATTACAAAACTATTTTGCTTCGATACAAAACTATTTTGTTTCAACACAAAATCATTTTGTGTCGAAGAGAAGTTATCTTGTCGAAGGCGAAAATGATTTACAAAAACTTATGAAACGTCCGATTTTATTACTTTTTCTTTTAACTTTTGTCTTTTGTCTTTCGCCGTTTGCCCAAACGCTTTCGGTGCGCGACATAATGGCAGAGCCTTCGATTGCCGGAATGCGTCCCGAATCGGAAAAACTTTCGCCTGACGGAAAATACGTCGTCTTTTTGTGGAACGCCGAAGGCAAAGAGCCGAAGGATTTATATCTCGTTCCGACGAGCGGCGGAAATCCCGTAAAAATTTTGGGACAAAAGGATTTAACTCCGCCAAATTCGACGCAGGCAGCGGAAAACAAGTTAAATTACGGCTTAATCGTCAGAGACGATTTTACAAAAGAGCGTGAAAATCAAATCGGAAATCTTGATTGGTCGCCCGATTCGAAAGACGTTCTTTTTACGCAATACGGCGACTTATATATTCGACATATCGTAGATGTCGGTAATAAAACGAATCCGCGCCGCCTGACGCAAACGCAAGGCGCTGAATTTTCAGCACGATGGATTGCTCCGGGCAGAATTCTTTTTTTACAGAACGGCAACTTTTTCGTTATCAACACGGAAAGTTTTTCGCTCGTTCAAATTTCAAAAGAAGCAAATCCGCAGGCATTTGTCTCGGTTTTTAATGCCACGCCGACCGAAGACGGAAATTTGATAGCCTATGTCGTTTCCGACTCTTCAAAATATAAAACTTTATTCGTGCCGAATTATCTCGACGAATTCGTGCAGGCTCCGACAACGCGGCGAGGATTTTCCGAACAAAAAATTCTGGTGGCTAAACTGCTTCTCGGAACATTTGATAAAACGTTTGAAATAAAGCTTCCCAAACCGGAAGGCGCAAGCGCTATTCGCTCGCTGCGCTGGGCGGCGGACAATTCTTCGCTCGTCGTTGACCGCGTCGATAAAGACACGAAACGCCGGCAGCTTTTCTACATTCACGATGCCGGGAGCAAAGCCGAGCAGACGATTTTAATCACGGAAGAAACGGACGAAAAATGGATTGCGCCGCTTTCCTCGATTGTCGAAACAAATCCGAAAAACGACGCGCAGATTCTTTTCGGAAGCGAACGAGACGGCTTTAATCATTTATATTTGGCAACGCTCGAACGCGCGGCGAAACAACCGAATCCGACGGGCGAGATTCGACAGGAAAATCCGTCGGACGCGGGTTTTACTTCAAAGGTCGATGTAAAGCAATTAACGAAAGGCGCGTGGCAGGTTGAATGGGCGAAATGGACGGCGGAAGAAAATCAGTTCATTTTCAGCTCGACCGAAGAAAATACGGCTGAGCGCGAATTTTACAGTTTCGATGTTAGAAATAATAGCAAGGTAAAAGTTTTTACGAACGAAAAGGGAATGAAATCGAGTCCGCAGCTCGATAAATCAAACGGTCAACCGACTTTGCTTTACGAGTTTTCAACGTGGAATCAGCCGTCCGAGCTTTTTACGATTAAAGTCTGTACGCGCTGTCGCGGTTTGAATTATCCCGACCGGATTACAAAATCGATTTCCGAAAATTTCAAGAAAATAAAATGGATTGAGCCGAAATTTATCGATATTCCTTCGCGCGACGGCAAGCAGATAAAATCGAAAATCTATCTGCCGGGAAATTTTGGACAAAATCGAGCCAAGCAAATCTTTCCGATGGTGATTTTTGTTCACGGCGCGGGTTATCTGCAAAATACGATTAACGGCTGGAACAATTATTACCGCGAGTTTATGTTCAACGAGATGCTGACGCAAAAAGGCTACGTCGTTCTCGACATTGATTATCGAGGTTCGGCGGGCTACGGCAGAGATTGGCGAACGGACGTTCACGATTTTCTCGGCGGAAAGGATTACGAAGACCACTTGGACGCGATTGATTTTATGGTCAAAAATTACGCGGTCGACCAGAAAAACATCGGCGTTTACGGCGGAAGCTACGGCGGATTTATGGCGGAAATGCTCGTGATGCGCGCGCCGGAAAAGATTGCGGCGGCGGCGGCGCTTCGTCCGGTTGCCGACTGGAAAAATTATTTTTATTCGTCGCCGGGCTACACGGTCGAGCGTCTTGGTTTTCCCGACAAAAACGCCGAAGCTTACAAACGCAGCTCGCCGATTACGTATGCCGACAAGCTGCAAAAGCCTCTTCTGATTCTGCACGGCTTGGTTGATGACAATGTTCCGGCGCAGGATTCGATGCAGTTGGTCGAAAAATTAATCCGGCTCGAAAAGACACAATATTTCGAAGCGATGTTTTATCCTTCGGAAAGTCACGGCTTTACGCGCCCGACAAGCTGGACGGACGAATACGAAAGGATTTACGCGTTTTTTGAAAAACATTTGAAAAATTGATAATTTCATAAGGAAGCTAAAACGATGGCTGATAAAAACTGGAAAGGTTATACATGGACGGCGGAACACGGTTTTACGTTTGATAAAATCTGGAATCTGCTCGAATACGGCAACACGCTCGACACGCGCGTCGAGTTTTCAAACGAGCTTATGGTCGGTTTATTCTGGGAAGAAAGCATCTTTCAAAACTGGTGGCAAAAAGGCGATAAAGGTCAGGATTTGAAAGAACACGCCGCCGGATTCGGACAAATCGAGCGAAAAACTCTGGCGATTATGAACGCTTTGTATCCCGAAAAACGCGCCAAATATACTTCGGAACTGATTATCAGCGACCCGCAAACATCGGTCAACGCGTCGGTAGATTATTTGCGCTATCTTCGAAAATGCTTCAAAAATTCGTCCAAGCTCCAGATTCTCGGCAATTACGGCGGAGCCGGAAACGGCGGCACGACCGATGTTTCCAAAAAAGTCGGTCAATGGCTGAAATGCGAGGCTATTCTGCAAGGCGCGCGCGGTGAATTTACGCAGGAAATTTTGACACAGGCTTTAACCGCCGCTGAACCTAATAACGCCGCGCACATTTCGAATGTTGTCGGCTTAGGTTACAGCAGTCGTCTGGGCTACTGATAAAAACGAAATATTAGCGGCAAATTATAAAAAATGAAACGAATTTTAATCACCGGCGGCGCCGGTTTTATCGGCTCGCATCTTTGCGAAAGACTTCTGGCGGAAGGCAACGAGGTCATCGCGCTCGACAATTTTTTTACGGGCAGCAAGGAAAATGTTTTTCACCTGCTCGACAATAAGCGCTTCGAGCTTGTAAGGCACGACGTTACGGAGCCGATTCTGCTCGAAGTCGAGCAGATTTATAATCTGGCGTGTCCGGCGTCGCCGATTCATTATCAATATAACCCGGTAAAAACCGTCAAAACGAGCGTGATGGGAACAATCAATATGCTCGGAATGGCGAAGCGTGTGAAAGCGCGGATTCTTCAGGCTTCGACATCGGAAGTTTACGGCGACCCGCTCGTTCACCCGCAGACCGAAGATTATTTCGGCAACGTCAACACCATCGGTTTTCGGAGCTGTTACGACGAAGGAAAACGCGTCGCGGAAACTTTGATGATGGATTATCATCGCCAGAACAAAGTCGATACGCGGATTGTGCGAATTTTCAACACATACGGTCCGCGAATGCACGAAAACGACGGTCGCGTCGTGTCGAATTTTATCGTTCAGGCGCTCGGCGGCAAAGAAGTTACGATTTACGGCGACGGCGAGCAGACGCGTTCTTTCTGCTACGTCGATGATTTGGTCGAAGGCATTATTCGCCTGATGAACACGGAAGCCGAAGACATACATCTGCCCGTCAACATCGGCAATCCGGGCGAGTTTACGATGAACGAGCTGGCAAAAGAGGTCGCCAAAACTGTCGGGAAAGAAATAAAATTAAAATATATGCCTCTGCCACAGGACGACCCGAAACAGCGCCAGCCGAATATCGAAAGAGCGAAAAATCTGCTCGGCTGGCAGCCGACGATTCCGCTCGCGGAAGGCTTGAAAAAGACGGTTGCGTATTTTGCGGAAAGATTCGAAAAAGCGGATAATACTTTTCAAAAAAGTGTAGGAGATAAGTAATATGAGCGATGAAGAAAGGTTCAAACGAATCGAAAGGGCGATTATAACTATGCAGGATTTGGTTATAAGTCATGACGAAAGATTGGAAGACTATTTTCGGGCTTTACGTGAATCGCGAGAAGATTTTAATTTCAAATTAAACGCGCTGATAGACGCGCAGATAAAAAATGAACAGGAGATTCAAGAACTTAAAGAAGCGTCAAAATCTCATTTGCAAAGAATCGAAAATATAGAAAACAAATAATTTATGAAAATCTTAATCACCGGCGGCGCGGGCTTTGTCGGCTCACATCTCGCCGATAAGCTTGTCGGCGAAGGACACGAAATAACGGTCATTGACGACCTTTCGACCGGACGTTATCAAAATATCGAGCATCTCGAAGGCGGAAAAAACTTTCGCCTGATTATCGACACGGTTTTAAATGATTCCCTGATGGAAGAACTCATCCGCGAAACCGACCGTGTTTTCCATATGGCAAGCGCCGTCGGCGTAAAACTGATTATGGAGCATCCCGTCAAAACGATTGAAACCATCTTTCGCGGCACGGACGTTGTTCTCGGCTTCTGCTCGCGCTATCGCAAACGCGTTTTGATTCCTTCAACCTCGGAAGTTTACGGCAAAGGCATTTCCGTTCCGTTCAAAGAAGACGACGATTTACTGACCGGCTCGACCGACAAGCACCGTTGGGCTTACGCCTGCGCGAAAACGCTCGACGAATTTCTCGCGCTCGCGCACTGGAAGGAAACGCGTCTGCCGGTCTCCGTCGTCAGGCTTTTTAACACTGTCGGACCGCGCCAGACGGGACAATATGGAATGGTCGTTCCGCGCTTTGTTCTTTCGGCAATGAAAAACGAGCCGGTTACGGTTCACGGCGACGGCAATCAGGCGCGTTGTTTCGGGCACGTCGCGGATGTCGTCGAAGGTTTGTCAAAAATTCTTGAAACGCCCGAATGTTTCGGTCAGGTTACGAATCTCGGAAATAATCAGGAAACGACTATAAAAGAATTGGCGGAAAAAGCGATTCAGATGACCGAAAGCGCGAGCGAAATCCGCTATATTCCATACGAAGAAGCTTACGGCGAAGGTTTTGAAGATATGCAAAGGCGTGTGCCGAGCCTTGAAAAGGCGAAGCGTTTAATCGGTTATCAGCCAACCCGAACGCTCGAAGACATCATCAATGATGTAGCAAATCAGTTCCGCGAAGAAATCAAAGCGGAAACCGCAATCGCTTAAATCGTTATGAATTATATTTTTTTTGCCGCAGAGCGCACAGAGAAGAAATTAACAGGGATAAAAGGGATGGACAGGGATAATAAATCTTTTAAAATCCCTTTTATCCCCCTCATCACTGTTAATTTCTTTTCAAAAACCTCTGTGTTCTCTGTGGCTAATTTCTTACTGCTTTTTGCGCTTTTCAGCGTCGCTGCTTTCGGGCAGACGACCGGCGGCGTAAAGGGTAAGCTCCGCACAAACAAAGGCGAAGGCATCGCGGGCGCGACCATCACGGCGCGTCTTAAAGGCGAAGATGTCAAAACGGCAAAGTCGGACGCGAAAGGCAATTTTGTTCTGGACGGACTCGAATCCGGCATTTACAACATCGTCTTTGAGAGAAACGGCTACAGCTCGGGCGTTCGCTCTAATGTCGAAATTAAAAACGGCGTAGTCAGCGATTTGGGCGAAAAGCTGATTTTAAGTCTTGACCCCGGAACGCAGGTTATCGTCAAAGGAAGCGTTTTTGATAAAAACGGCAGAAGTGTTTACGGCGCAAAAATCGAGATTCACAGAATCGGCGAAGACGGCAAAACCAAAAAAGTCGGCTCCGGCTACACAAGCGAAAGCGGCGAATTTACTTTCAAATTCCCCGAAGCATCCGCAAAATTCCGCGTCATCGCTTCCGCCAAAGGCACAAAAGGCAGCAAAGACATCGAAGTCGAAAGCGCCTCGATTTACAGATTGGCGATTTCGCTCGATATGGAATTGAAATAATGAAAAATGGAAAATGGAAAGTGGAAAATGAAAGAAATTATTCTTCATTTTCCACTTTCCATTTTCCGTTTTCCATTTAATTAACCGTTTCCGAAATTTCTTCCGCCACCTGCGCTCCCGCGACTGTTTCCGTGTCCGTAACAATCAGTGGAAATTCTTCGAGCAGAACCGTATCGGCGAGCGTCTGCACCCAATATGTTCCGGCGGTCGGGAAAACTACGTTGACAAAAAAGCTGACATTGTCGGTAAATCCGCCGGGCGCAAGTTCGAGATGCGTCGGTTGTGAAGTAACGACCAGATTGTTTTTGTCGGGCGCGAGAATTCTCACCTCGGTGTGATGATTGCCCGCGCCGCGCCAGTGGTTGACGACGGCGAATTTTATCAAGGAAATCGGCAGCTTTTCGACCATTATGTTTTGAAAAACGCCCATCAGAGAGATTTTATTTCCGGCTTCGAGCCGCACGTCGTCGCACAAAAGCGTGTAAACGAGTTGTAAGTTTTCGGTTGTCATTAAATTCATAGATGCAAAAAGGCGCTGGATAAATGTAAAAAATTTGTTTTCAGCTAAAAAGACTCAATACCGCCCGTCTTTCAAACTTTTGCCTTCTTACTTTTATATAAATCGCTTTCTCTGCGGCTCTTTGTGAAAAACTTTGTGTTCTCTGTGTTGAAGATAGTTTTAACACAGAGTTTCGCGGAGATTTCACAAAGAGCCACGGAGTTTTTATTATTAACTTACTTACATCGCGCCGTTTTTCTTAAACCATTCGAGCATTTTCGCCCACGCGTCGGTCGCCGCTTCTTTGTTGTAGCTCGGACGGTAATCGGCGTTGAAACCGTGCTGCGCGTTCGGGTAAACGATGATTTCCGAGCCTGATTTGCCCTTTTTCAGTTCTTCCTGCATACGCTGAACAGTATCGAGCGGAATGCCCGTATCAAGCCCGCCGTAAAGCCCGAGAACGGGAACTTTCAAATCCTTCGCAATATCAATCGGCATCGTCGGCTGCGCTTCGTTTTTCGGCGCATTTGCCGGATTGACAAGCCTTCCGTACCACGCCGCGCCCGCATCGACCTGTTTGTTGTGCGCCGCGTAGAGCCAGACGATTCGTCCGCCCCAGCAGAATCCGGTTATAGAAAGCTTTTTCGTGTTGCCGCTGTTTTTCTTCGCCCACGCGACGGAAGCATCCAGAAACTCCATCGACTGCGTGTCGGGAATTTTCGAAAATATGTCGCGGTTTAATTCCTGCACGGTGGCAATCGTCTCGACATTTCCCTGCCGCGCGTAGAGCGCGGGCGCAATCGCCATATAGCCCTGTTTGGCAAAGCGGCGGCACAAATCCTGTATGTATTCGTGAACGCCGAAGATTTCGTGAACGACGAGGACGACCGGAAACTTTTTGCCTTTTTTGTCGGGCATCGCGCGATATGCCGGAATCGTGCCGTCGGAGACGGGAATTTTTACCTCGCCGACGGTCAAGCCTTCCGAGTCGGTCTTTATTTGCGTCTGCGCCTGAATCGGCTGAACGGCGAGAGCGAATCCCGCAATAATCGAGGTCGCAAAAAATTCGCGCCTGCCGAGCTTCGATGTATTTTTATCTGAGTTAGCTGTGTCTGTTTTCATTTTGATTCTCCCTTTTTCGATTTATTTTAGATTTTTGCTTTTCTAATGCGACAGGTCAAGAGTATAATTGAATTTTAGATTTTGAATTAATGGTTTTTGGCTTTTGGTCTTTGGTTTTTGCAAAAACCGAATACCAATGATGAATCGCAAATCGATATGATGCTGTATATTCTAATCGGTCTTTCGCTCTCTCTGGCAGGCTTGTCCGGCTTGCAGTTTTTCTACCTGATTTATCTGGAACGAATGGGCAGAGAATATAAAAAACGCATTCACGAAGTAGAAAGCCACAACCGTTTTCTCTCGCACAGTCTCGAAGAAGCCGACCGTCAAATCACCGAACAAAACGCGCTGCTCGAAGTTTTCTACGAAGAACTCGAAGACGAAGAAGAAGTCTGGGCTGATGTGATTGACGAGAGATGAAAGGTAAAAATCCTTCCGGCAAATTTCGCGGTTAAGGTGATAATTTCCACAATTCAGGCGACGGATTCCATTGTTCAGATAATAATTTTCATTAACAGGACTTTATCTCCAACGAGGCTTAGAGAATCCAAACAGGAATCATTGATTTTCGTCAAATCGGGCGAGTCTCATAGCTTATTCTTGCTGATACTTCGGGCATTCCGGTCAGGAAACCAGAAAGGCGACGCAGTGCAGTTTCGCGGTCGTCCAAGAACATGCACCGAAACAGGTCGAAGCTCGCCGTAGCTGACCGAGAATGATGAAGTAGGCATCCAAAAACCATGAGAGAGAGCAAACATATCCAAAGTAATTGCCGTTACAAGCAGAAAAGCCGCAGCGGCGCCGATTGTAAGATTCCAGAGGCGCGGTTTCGATGCTCCGAATCGAGATGATAAAGGACGCAGAAGGAGAATGATGCCGCCGGTAATCAAGGCGAGATTGAGCACGTACAGCCACGGGATAAAAGTGGATGAAGCCGAACCTGCAATAAAGACCTGCTCGTAAGGAAGCGGGAATCCAAAGACTGCGGCTGCCTCGCCGTCGTCCAGAACGCTGCAATACGGGTAAGACCACTCAAGCGTAACCAGATTCGCGACCCACGAAGCCATGCCTACTGCGGCTAGCAGCTCCAATATTCTTCCAGTTCGTGCTTTAATCATGATTTCTCGAAGCTTAACTACTTATTAACAACTGACATCGGTGTTAATTTTACTGTCTACGAGCCGGCGAACCGTGTCCCGAAGATACCGACCGCAAGTTCTACCCAAATGAGGAGAAGCGCTGCCAGAATAGCTACAATGATAGCGATTCGATACTCGATTTTCTTTACCGTCCTCAATACAATCTCACACATGAGACCAGTCCCGAGCAGCAGGACGCCGGCGACAATAAAATCGAACCGTGACCATTTCACTCCATCTGTGAATCGCATCGCAATGAATGGTATGAGCAATAGAAGCGATACTGTGAGCACAATGCCGATAAGTCTTTTGTTCTTCAAAATCATAAATTTTCCGTTCTTAATAATTTGTTCGTATGTCTAACTCTTAAGGTATTATAAATCTTTAATTTTCCTTTTTCGACGAGCTGAAAGAGCATCACGGCGGTAAACATTTTTGAAATCGAGCCAATCCGGTATCCGGTCGCCGTGGAAACAGGTTTCTTTTCTGTCCCGTTGATTTGGCTGTAGCCGATACTGCGTGTGTAAAGAACGTTTCCGTCTTTGGCAATAGTGAGGCTGCCCATCGCCTTGTTCTTTTCGGCGAGCCGGTCGAAAAACAGGTCGAGCCCGGCTTTGTCCGGCGCTTGCGCGTGTGCGGCGGCAAATAACGCCAGTATCAGCAAGCCGGCGAATAGTATTTTATTTTTCATAACTCAGGACAAGTCGCGAATGTGTGATTCGATAGCTTCTTTGCGAATTGCTTGAATCTTCGCTAAATTGATTTGAAGTTTAAATCAAGTTATTTTAATTGTCAAGAACTTTGCGCTATAAAGTGATTTTGTGAAGAAATTGGAAAACAGATAAATTCCGAACATAATCTCATTTCAATCAATATTCTTTTTGTTATCCGGGGCTTATAGGTGCTCGAATTCCGGTGCGCATTTTTCCGGGAGTTATTTTGGCTCAGCCCGGCAAATTATGACTTATCAACCGCATGGTTTTGCTTTACGAGGAAATGAAGGAGACAAATCTCTAATATCAGAAATGGGTTTATTGATTCGGAAAATTATTTTTCTAAAGAGGCAGAATCTTGATTAGATTTTTCCAGTCATTCTGTTCGCTGCACGTAATCATGATTTCAAGCTCGTCAATAGCCTGACCGATTGGCATTCGACGCGGCACAACAAATACGCCTGAAAGACTTTCTCCTCTCTCAAAGAGTGTAACAAAATGGCGCGGCATGGTTTTTCGGTCGTGAGTAAGTAAAATGCGATTGTTTGCTGAAGCCCAAAGCAGAAGTTCCTCGTCCTCAACTTGGCTTAAGCCTGATTCATAAGCAGTTGTGTAATCAAGCTTATGCAGCCGTCGCACCAAAGCGCGCAAGATGTCATGGTCGAAATCCTGGTCGATGAGAATTCTCAACATTACGCCGCTAAAATATTTCGTGGTTTCTTCGAGCGAGCCAAAATTCTCTTGCGAAGCTCTGTAGTTTCAGCTTGAAATTTTGGCTCGATTTCAGCTTGGATTTTATCGCTCTCGGCTTCCTGTTGAAGAATATATTCGGCAACTTCTTCGTGATTATCTAAAAAATAAGAAATTACACCGTAAACTTCGGCAAGTTTCAGAGAAGGAAATTTCTGCGCGATTTCTTCAGCCGTAGCGCCGAGCGAAAAATGATGGACGATTGATTCGAGCGCGACACGCGTTTTTCCAATCCGAATAGTTCCGTCAGGAGTTTTCGTTAAAGAGATTGTTTGAATATTTTCAAGCACGTCCATATTTTTGATTCTAACATTTTTAAGACCAATTTATTTAAATTCTACAATCGTCGCGCCTGAGCCGCCGCCGGAGAATTCGTCGCCGTTTTTGAATGATTTGACGAAATCTTTTTCCGCTAAAATCGAGCGCACGATTTCTCTTTGCACGCCGATGCCTTTGCCGTGAATTATCCGCACAATCGAAAAGCTTTTTTTACGAGCCTCGTCCAGATACGCTTCGACAACCGCCTTTACGTCGCGCGGCTGAAACGAATGCAAATCGAGCGAATCAGTAATCTCAATTTCGACGGGTTCGGGAAAAGGGTTGAAAGGGTCTTCATTATTCATTTTTTAAAAGGTGAGAAATGAGAAGTGAGAGTCAGGAAAAGTTTTTAGCTCTCACATCTCACTTCTCATTCCTCATTTATTTATCTTTTTTCTCGTAATTCGCCATGTCAGCGGGCGGCGTAACGCGCATTCGGGTTTTGTCGCTGACGGCGAGAAAACGCTTGTCTTCCATTTGTCCGGTCGTACTGTTGCGGAGCTTTAATGTAAAAGCTTTGTTGTCGCCCGTTCCTTCTACTTTCATCGGCAGTAAGCCCCAGACGCTCGTGTCGTTGTTGGTTCGATAGACGGTGTAATGAAGCTGGTCGTATTTGTCGAAGCCGAGAACGAGAATGCCGTCGAAATCAGGCTCGACGCCGTCGATGGCTTTGACCTGATTCGTGCGCCAGAGAATCACCCAGCTCGAAGGCTTTGCCATTTTGTCGTCCTTGTCGCCGACTTTATAGCCCGAATCGTCGAGTTTCTGCCACGATACGAATTTTTTATTGTTGTGCTGGTAGAAAACAATGTCGCCCGGAACCTGAAGCTCGACCTGACGACCGAAAAGCCAGCCGACCGGCGCGGGCGAAACCGACGGGTCGAGCCTGACCTGATACCAGACATCGTATTTGTCGGTCAAAGTGTCAGGGTCGTTGTCTTCTTTGGCGGCTTCGACTTCAGCATTTTTTGTTTTGCCTTTGACCTGTTTCTGCTCGTTTTTCTTAGCGTCGTCGGTTTCCGTTTCGTCCTGAACTTTCGGCACGAAATTCCAGTCGATAATTTCAAAAGTCGAGCCGTTATCGAGCTTGAACAAAAGATTTTCGTTGTTCATATCGGGCGAAAGCCGCAGATTCGAAGCGGCGCGAAGCTGTCCGGTCGCCTGCGGCTGCGCGTCTTTGAAACCTTCGCCGAGCTTTCTCGATTTTTCGAGCAGCTTGCTGGTAATCACGTTTTGCGCTTCAATCCAGCCTTCCGTCTGGTCTTCGTCATTGGCGCGAACGCGATACCAGAGAACTTTTTCAAACTCGTTTTCTTCGAGAATGTCGAGCGTCTGCCCACGTTTGACTTCGAGCAGGTCGGCGGCGACGACCGCAAAAGAGCTTCGAATCTGCGCCCGCCGCGCAATCACCGTACAGGTATCGGTCATCCCGACCAGACCTGTCAGGTTATTGTAAATTTCGCAGCCGCTAAGCGTCAGGCTGCCCAGTAAAATTGTGATTAAAATTAATGCTTTTCTTGCTTTCATTTAGATTTTTGAATAATTTTTCGCCAGTTATTATAACCCAACTCGTCTAATAAATCTTTCTGCCGTCCTTTTAAATTGGACTTTACGGTGAGTTTTGTCGGAAAATTTTCGCCGCCGGATTCGATGCCGAAAGATTCCAAATCGGTTTGCCATTCGAGTTTTTCAGCGCCTTTTATATAACGCTCGACGACGGTTCGAAGTTCTGCGCGAGCTTCCAGAACATTTAATATAGCAGCGTTTCCGTCCTGCGGCGCGTTCGGTTTTTGATGTTTTTGATAAATCTCCCGCAAAACGTCGGAAAGCGAGCGTTTGCCTTTGCTTTCTCTTAAAACGGCGACATCGGCTAGAAATGCGACGAGCATTCCGCGCGCGTAAATCTGCGCGTTTAAGCCGTTCCAGCGATTTTTTGACGCTTCCAATAAAGAAATTTTCCGGCTTTGCAGATTGTCCAAATCGTATGCGCGAGCGAGCGTGTCGAGAAAATCTTCGAAGCGAATCCGGTTTAGCTGGACGCCCGTTCGCAGTGATTGATAAAGCGCAAAACCTTCATAAAACCAATCGTAATTTCCCGAAAGCGCCAGATTATTCGGCATCCAGAGATGAAAAAGCTCGTGGCGAAACTGTTCGTGCAGACGCTGTGCGGACTGCGATTTAAACGGCATATCGCTCGATAAAATAACGACATTCGCACCGCGCGTTTCCGCTTCCCAATTTCCGGGGCTTACTTCTTTCGGAAATCTGAGAATAAAAATCTGCGTCTTTTCATTTGGAATCGCGCCGAAAATATTTTGATATTCTTTTAGAATCTCGACCGCCGTTTGCGCCGCTTCGTCGTCTGTAAACTGGAATTCGCCTGAAATTACTAAATTTATCGTGTTTTTCTCAACCGCAAATTCCTTTTCGCGCCAGTTTTTTCCGACGGGAAAAACTGCTTTTTCGATGTTCGGAACGTCAATTACGGTCATTCCTTTATCAAGCTTCGCGCCCGCGATTCGCCAGTCTTCGGGCAAATTAAAAATCACCTGCGCCGCAGTTTCGCGCCCGAATTGCGGCAGCAAATCGTCGAGCATCAAAATTCCCTGTTCCCTGCCGAGCCACGAAACATGCGCCATTGCCGAAGGCTTTTTCGGCACGGTCAAATCTACTTTGTAACGAAAATACATCGCCGGTTCGTCCGCCAGAAATTCGCCCGCGATTAATTTTTTATATGTAACCGGATTTTCGTCTTTGTCCTTCAGATACAAGCCCGAAATTCTCTCGCCCAAATTATCGATTCCGGCGGTTGAGGTGAGAAACGACCAGTTTTTTGTCGCGTTTTCAGGAAAAATTTGTCCTTCAATCGTAACGGTCGAAGTCTGCGCGGAGTCGATTTTTACAGCAACTTTGATGATTTGCGATTGAGCGAAGCCGGAAAATACAGAAATTACCGCCAAAATCAGCAGAACGCGCGAAAACCTTTTACCCTTAATTGACATCGAAACAATACGCGAACTAAAATGCTTGCTTGTTCGTTTTTCCTTTTCAAGCACTCGCTTTAGAATAGAGAATTTTATGAGTTTCATCAAAATCGTCATTTATACATTAGCATTCATTCTGAGCCTTTTGTTTCTCGGACGTTTCTTTTTCTAAAAATGTTCCGGCGGAAACGGCTCTGCAAAATTGTTTTCGGAGAACTCGAATTGTTTTCCGAACTTTTGTATAATTTTTATTTGAACAGCGGTCTTCGATTGACCGCTTTTTTATTTTTATGAGCGAATTAAGAAAAATCAAGCGCGCTTTAATCAGCGTTTCAGATAAAACAGGCATCAACGAATTTGCAAAGGAATTAAAAAATTTCGGCGTCGAAATAATCTCGACCGGCGGAACGGCTAAAAGTTTACGCGACAACGGCATTGACGTTACGGAAGTTTCCGAAATCACCGGATTTCCCGAAATGATGGACGGGCGCGTGAAAACTCTGCACCCGAAAATTCACGGCGCGTTTCTCGCGTTAAGAGATAACGCGAGCCACGTCGAAGCGATGAAAACTCATTCAATCGAGCCGATTGATATGGTCGTCGTTAATCTTTACCCGTTTGAACAAACCGTTGCGAATGAAGATGTTTTATTGGAAGAAGCGGTCGAAAATATCGACATCGGCGGACCGGCGATGATTCGTTCAGCCTCGAAAAACTGGCGCGATGTCGCCGTTATCACCGACGCAAGGCTTTATGAAAACGTTTTGCGAGAAATGAAGAAAAACGGCGGCTCGCTTTGTCTGGAAACTCGCCAGCGTTTCGCCGCTCTGGCTTACACGCGCACGGCGAGCTACGATTTAGCGATTTCAAGCTATCTTGCGCGACAGCTTTCAAACGAAGATTTGGAGCTTTTAGAGCCTTTAAATCCATTGGGCAATCTGATTTTTATCGAAAGCGAAGATTTTGGCGGAAACGCGAGTGTGGACGAGCATGCCAAAAATATTGAAGATACACGCTCCTTAACAGTCGCGTTTCCGCCTTTTACTTCAATCGAGCTGTCAAAAATCAACGATTTGCGCTACGGCGAAAATCCGCATCAGAAAGCCGCGCTTTATGAAACTTCCGGGACGGACGGAATCGCCCGCGCCGAACAGCTTTACGGCAAGGAAATGTCTTTTAACAATTACGTTGACGCCGAAGCCGCGTGGAATCTCGTCTGCGATTTCGAAGCGCGCGCCTGCGCGATTATCAAACACACAAATCCTTCGGGCGTAGGCTGTGGCGCTTCAAACGAAGAAGCCTATCGACGCGCGCTCGCCACCGACCCGGTTTCGGCTTTCGGCGGAATCGTCGCGTTTAACCGAACGGTTGATGCGGAAGTCGCCAATTCGGTCAACGAAATTTTCACGGAAGTCGTCATCGCGCCCGATTTTGCCGGGGAAGCATTGGAAATTTTCAAAAAGAAGAAAAACCTGCGCGTTCTTCGCGTTCAAAAAACCGAAAATCAGCCGTCGCTCGAATACAAACAAATTTCCGGCGGATTTCTCGTTCAAGACCGCGATATTTTGAAAATTACGGGTGAAGATTTAAAGATTGTTTCAGAGAAACAGCCTTCGGAAGAAGAAATTCGCGCCTTGCTTTTCGCGTGGAAAGTCTGCAAACACGTAAAATCGAACGCGATTGTTTTTGCCGACGAAAATCAAACCGTCGGCGTCGGCGCGGGACAGATGAATCGCGTCGATTCGGTAAGAATCGCCGCCGTCCGTGCCGAAAGATTCGGCTTGCCTCTAAAAAACTCGGTTCTCGCTTCCGACGCGTTTTTCCCTTTCCGCGACAACATCGACGAAGCCGCAAAATTCGGCATTTCCGCCGTAATTCAGCCCGGCGGCTCGGTCAAAGACGAAGAAGTTATCCAAGCCGCAAACGAACACGGATTAGCGATGGTTTTCACCGGCGCACGCCACTTTAAACATTAAGAATGCACCACAGAGACACAGAGAACACAGAGAAAAAATAAATAAAAACTCTGTGTTCTCTGTGTCTCTGTGGTGAAAATTTTCCCGTAGTGACGAAAATCGTTTGACTTTTACTTCGCATTACTGTAAAACTATGGCATTACGGCTCTGAGGAACGCTCGAAAGGTTTGTATTTGAAATCTTCGGGTTTTTGTTTTTTTAAATCATAATTAAGGTATAAAAGTTACCACCTGCAAATCTTTCCCGTCTGTCGAAATCGAAATTGTTCCGCGCTCTCCGGTCGTTAAAATTTTCGCGCCCGCGCTTTTCCATCTTTCCAGAACTTCTTCGTGCGGATGTCCGAAAGGCGAGTCTTTGCCGACCGGAATTACGACAATCTGCGCCTGCGCAGCATTAACAAAATCTTGTGTCGAAGACGTACGGCTGCCGTGATGCGCGACTTTGACGACATCAGCCTGAAGAAATTCGGGATTTTGCAAAAGCTCTTTTTCGGCTTCTTTTTCAATATCGCCCGTCAGAAGAAATTTTCGCGTCCCGTAAATAATTCTCAAAACAACCGAATGATTGTTGTCGGAAACTGTTTCCTGCGCATTATCCCGAACGGGAAAAAGTATTTCTACTTTCACGTTTCCAAAGGTCAAAACATCACCACGCGCGAGCTTTATCGCCGGAATTTCGCGCTTCTGCAAAATCGAATAAAGCTCCGCAAAATTTTCATTTTTAAAGGGCGTTCTTCCGAAAAGCGCCGCTTTTACCTTAAAATTTTTTGCCGCGTCCGAAAGCCCTTGAATGTGGTCGGCGTCGGCGTGCGTCGCTAAAATATAATTGATTTTGTCATAACCTTTTTCCCACAAATAAGCGGAAACAACCGTCTCGCCGATATTTTGCGTGTCCGGCTCGAAAAGCTCCGGCTCGTCTTCAAATTCGTTTTGGACATAAATTTTATTGAAATTCACCCGCCCGCCGCCGTCAACGAGCAAAGTTTCGCCGTTCGGAAAGGTAATAAAAATCGAATCGCCCTGCCCGACATCAAGAAAATCAACGTGAAGTTTTCCGTCGGCGCGCTGAGCGCTCAGCGGATGAAAAATAATTAAGACGAGCAAAATTAAGAAAACCGTCGCGGCGACGCGGTGAAATTGAGACGCGGAGAAAAATTTAAACTTTGGACTTTGGACTTTGAACTTTGAACCCAATTCAAACGGTTTCCAACGATATAAAGCAAAAGCGGAAAACAGAATTGGCACAAAATACAGAAAATAAATCGCTTTCATCGCGCCTGAATAATGCGGCAGCCTGATGCTTGCCCAGTAATTTTCGGTTAAAAGATTGGGCAGCGAAAGCAGCAGCCAGTTAAAAAACTCTGTCAATTTAATAAACGGGAATGCCAGCCAATTGCTGATTTGTCCGAGAAAAACAGCGATTATTGCCGCGAAGCTTTCGAAAGCGATGGCGATGCCGACCCAGAGATTTAAGAAAACCCCGAAAATCGAAACGCGGTGAAAATAAACGACTAAAAGCGGCAAAAGCCAAAGCTGGACAATTATTGAAACCAGAAAAGCCTCGAAAATATAGCGCAGAGGATTTTGCAGATTTCGCTTTTCCAGCCAATTTAAGTAAGGCGATTTGAAAAGCTTTGCCGACCAGATTTGGCGCGAAGAGTCTCTTTCCCAGACGGCTTCGCGCCAGTAAAGCGTTTCGCAAAAGCGTTTTAACCAAACGGGAACATTCGGCGGAAAAGGCGTCGTCGCAGAAGGCGACCAACCGCCGATGGCGCGAAGCTTTTCTATCAAAGGAAAAGCCGTCGCCACAATTGCCGCGACGCTGACAATCGTTAATTGAAAAGACGCCGTGAACAAATCTGCCGGTCGCCAGACGAGCAAAATCAAAACGCACGCGCCGAGCGAATTCAGAAGCGTGCCGCGCCGGTAAATGACTTGCGAAAAAAGCAGAATCGTGAACATTATCGCGGCGCGAACGACCGGAATTTCCGCGCCGACCGCGAGAGAATATGTCCACAAAAACGCGGTCGCAATCAAAAACTGCCACAATCTTTTTCTTGTAAAAAAGCGCACGAAAAGAAGCGTCAGCGCGCCGATAAAAGTTATGTGCAAGCCCGAAATTACGAGAACGTGAAACGTTCCGCCTTCGCGGAAAACTTCCGCCGTCTGCCGGTCGAGAAAATATTTGTCGCCCAAAAGCGAGGCGATTAAAACTCCGGCGGTCGACGCGCTAAAATGATTTTTAAATTCAATTATCAAATCTTGCCTGCGCTCATAAATCCATTTGAGCGGTGCGAAAGTTTGAGTTTCGCCGAGTTTTTCGACGAGAAGCGGGCTTTTTATCATTGCGGTCGCGTCTAAGTCGATTTGGTCGAGAATCTCTTTTTGCGAAATCACACCCGGATTTGCATATTTATTTTCGCGTTTCAAATTGCAGGCGACGCGAATGCGTGAGCCGAATTGCAAGTTTAAATGATTGTATTCCTCCGCAGTTTGTTCATTTTGAGACGGCGCAAACAGCCTGACATTCCCCGCAACTTCGATTTCCGAGTTTTTATAAATCGCTTTTTCCGTCTTTAGCTCCAGAAAGAATCCGCCGGCGGCGAGTTCCGGTTTGCTTTGCAAAACGCCTTCAATCTCAATCGGCTCGCCCGATTTTATTCGGCTTTCATCTAAGAGCCTTTTCAGACGAGCTGCGGGAATATTTTGATTTTCGATTTGGAAAACTAACGCTCCAGCAGCGATAAATGCGGCAGATAAAAAAATCAGAGATAATTTTTGCCTGATTAGAACCAAAGTAAAAAGCGTGGGAATCAAACAAGCGGCGAGAGAAATTTGCCAGTTAAAAGTAAGAAATTTCGCCGATACGACTCCGAACGCAAAACAAACGGCAAGCCAAAGCAATGGAAAAGACGCGAAGTCTGCCGATTGGGATTTCGGAAAATTTTCAGGCATTGTTCAAAAATGCGTTCGATAACGTTTTAGAAGTTATACCATAAAATCATTCGACTTTTATAAAATTTCTCATCTTGCGAAAGCGTTCGTCGCTGATTCCGCGAACGAGCATAAGGTGTTCGGGCTTGCGAAAGCCTCCGAAATTATCACGATACTTGATGATTTCCCGCGCTGTTTTTGCGCCGATGTGCGGGAGTTTTTCGAGTTCTGATGCGGAAGCCGTATTAATATTTATTGCCGTCCCGGAGATTTTTATTGCAGACGAACCGGGAAAAACTTGTTTTGCATCCTTTTGCCCGCAACATACCAGCAAACAACCATAAAGAACTAAAAGAATAAGCTTAATAAAGAATCTGCAAATGTTGAAATATCGAGGTTTATAATTTTGGGAATTTTCCTGCATATTCAATGTGCAAAATGCTAAAAGTTATTTGAAAATAAGCATTTAACATTTCCGTAAAGTGGTTTTCCACAGACTTTTCCACCGAAATCTGTGGAAAACTGTGGAAACCTTTATTTTAGATATATTTTCCCGCAAAGGCGCAAAGCACACAAAGGAAAACTAAGCATTGAATTATAGATTTTTCACTTTTCACTTTTCACTTTTCACTTAAATTTCCCTGCCTTCTTCGGCTTCCTGCAAATCTTCGTATGCTTTTTGCAGAATCGGGCGCGCGCGGCTGCTTCCGTCCATTTCGCCGATGTAGCCGTCGTGAACCATTGCGTCGAGAATCGCGGCGGCGCGTCCGTAGCCGATGCGCAACTGGCGCTGAAGAAGCGAAGTCGAGGCGCGCTTGTAGCTGACGACGGTTTTCAAAGCGTCGAGATAAAGCGCATCTTTTTTACCCGGCAAATCGTCCGAGTCAATCAGCTCGTCCTCGGATTTGGTGATGGTCGTATCGTATTCGGGATTTCCCTGTTTCTTGATGTGTTCGACGATTTTCGAGATTTCCTTTTCGTCGACAAAAGCGCCGTGAACACGGATGATTTGCGATGTCGCGGGCGGCAGGAAAAGCATATCGCCTTTGCCGAGAAGCTGCTCTGCGCCGTTTGAATCGATAATCGTACGCGAATCGACCTTTGTAGAAACGCGGAAGGAAATTCGCGCCGGAAAATTCGCCTTGATTAAGCCCGTTATAACGTCGACCGAAGGTCTTTGCGTCGCTAAAACAAGGTGAATGCCGACGGCGCGAGCCATCTGCGCAAGCCTCGTTATAGATTCTTCGACTTCCTTGCCCGCGACCATCATCAAATCGGCAAGCTCGTCGATGATAATAACGATGTAAGGCAAAGTTTTGTACGGCTCGCCGTTGTCGTCGAATTCTTCATTCGAATTGCGCTTCTTGATTTCCGAGTTGTAGCCGTCGATGTTGCGAACGCCCCAGCCGGCAAGCTCTTTATAACGGCGTTCCATTTCCGAGACAGCCCATTTCAGCGAAATCGCGGCGCGCTTCGGGTCGGTGATAATCGGCGTCGCAAGATGAGGAATATCGGCGTAAAGTCCGAGTTCCAGACGCTTCGGGTCAACCATGATGAATTTTACTTCGTCCGGTTTTGCCTTATAAAGAATCGAAACTACGAGCGTATTGACGCCGACGGATTTTCCCGCGCCGGTCGAGCCGGCGATAAGAAGATGCGGCATTTTTGCCAAATCGGCGACGTAATTTAAACCGTCAATCGTTTTTCCGAGCGCGATTGAAAGAAGCGATTCCGAGCCCTGAAATTTTTTCGATTCGATAACTTCGCGCAGGTGAATCGTTTCGCGCTCGCGATTCGGGACTTCGATGCCGACAAACGCTTTTCCCGGAATGCGGTCGATGCGGATTGATTCGGCTTTCAAGGCAAGACACAAATCGTCCGAAAGTCCTGTAACGCGCGAATATTTTACGCCCGGGTCGGGCTTAAATTCGTAAGTTGTTACGACCGGACCCTGGCAAATGTGCATCACGCGTCCCGTAACGTTAAATTCTTTCGTTTTATCGGTCAATTCCTGCGCGATTGCCAGCAGTTCTTCATCTTTCTGCTCGATGCGCGGCGGCGACGCGGACAAAAATTCGTGCATCGGCAAAACGTAATCTTCAAAGCTCTGCGCCTTTTTCAAAGGTTCAGGCTCTACGATTTCGTCCAGAAATTCAGCGTCCAAATCGCCCGTTTCCTTCATCGGCGTAATCGGAATCAGCTCGCCTTCGGCAACCAAATCAACCGGCTTGGATTCTTTTTGAGTTGGTTCTTCTTTTTGGGCGATTTCATCCCAGCTTATTTCGCCGGAATCCGAGGCGGAAATCGTCGGAACCGTTTCTTCTTCTTCGGCTTTGACTTCTTCAATAATCTCCGGCGTCTCAACTTTTTCCTGAACCGGCAGATTTTTCAGATTATTAAAAACTTCAGAGACTTTTTTCGCAGCCGCTTTTTCATTAGACACCACCGGAACAACGTCGCCGATTGAAATGGTTGGAGATTTCTGTGCGGAAACCTCGTGATGATTGTCCGTTTTCTCAACAACTTCTGTATTGTCTGTCTCTTGACGTTCGCGACGCTTGCCGCGCCATTCATTAAAACGAATAAAGAAGTTTTCCCAGCCAAACCGAAAATCACCGACAAATGACACAAAAGAAAGACTTGTAATAACTAAAAGCGAAATCAAAAAAATTGTTATCAATACAATTACTGCGCCGATTTTGCTAACAAATGATTCTAGAATAGTTGTTGCTAAAAATGTCCCTATCATTCCACCTCTATTATAAAAAAAGAAGAGTCTGAGCAACCCTGAAGTCGAGGCAATAAGGAATAAATACCCGAGAATTTGACTTAATGACGGACGTAAATTCTTAGAACGAAGAACACGCCATGCGATTAAAAACAATAATATAGGAACGATATAAACTGCCCAGCCAATCCATTGAAACATCCAATCGGCAATAACTGCGCCGACAATTCCAATCCAGTTACTCTTTACATTAAATGCCCAACCAGTAGAATTGCGCGACCAATCATCCAAGCTAAATGTAAGCAGACATAATGAGATTAAAATTGCCAAAGCTAGCACAACTAATGCGATAATTTCGTTGCTTCTAGGTTCTGGCTTTGAAAGTGGTCTTTTTATTCTGGATGCCATCAAGTTATTGCAAAATCCGATTGTTTTTCTCTTATCATTTATAGGCTTTTCTTAAACAATAAAAATTCTTTTATAAATTCGTCAATCGCGCCGTCGAGAACCGCGTCAACGTCCGTAATCTCGAACTTTGTCCGCGTGTCTTTCGCCAGACGATACGGGTGCAAAACGTAGTTGCGAATCTGCGAGCCGAAAGCTATATCCTGTTTTGTAGCTTCCAGTTCGGCGGAATTGGCAAGCCGTTTTTCTAATTCCAGTTCATAAAGCTTTGAGCGCAAAACCTGCATCGCAACGGCGCGATTTTGAAGCTGCGAGCGCTGATTCTGGCACGTTACGACAATATTGGTCGGAAGATGCGTAATGCGCACGGCTGAATCCGTAACGTTGACGTGCTGACCGCCCGCGCCTGACGAGCGATATGTATCGACGCGCAAATCCTTGTCGTTTATCTCGACCTCGATATTTTCGTCGATTTCCGGCGAAACGAAAAGCGATGCGAACGAAGTTTCGCGGCTTCCGCCCGAATTAAACGGCGAGATGCGAACAAGCCGGTGAACGCCCGCTTCCGCCGACAAAAGCCCGTAAGCGTATTCGCCTTCGACGCGAAACGTCGCCGATTTTATTCCGGCTTCGCTGCCCGACTGCTCGTCGAGAATTTCGACCTTAAAACCTTTTCGCTCAGCCCAGCGCAGATACATTCGCAGAAGCATCTGCGCGAAATCCTGCGCGTCGGTTCCGCCCGCGCCCGCCTGAATCGAGCAAATCGCGTTGTTCGCGTCGGTTTCACCGGAAAGCAGGCTTTTCGTTTCGGCTTCGCCGACTTCTCGTTCAAGACGCAAAATCAATTCCTGCAAGTCCTTTTTCGAATCTGCGTCCGCGCCGGCAAATTCAAAGAGCACTTCCGAATCGGAAATTCCCGTTTCAAAATTTTCCTGCCGCTCCAAAGCCTTTTCAATCCGGCTTCTCTGCTGAACGATTTTCTGCGCTTTTTCCGAATCGTCCCAAAAATCAGGCTTGGAGATTTGTTTCTCTAAATTTTCAAGCTCAGTTTGTTTGCGAGGCGCGTCAAAGAAACCTCCCAAGTTGGGTAACTTTTTCTTTTAATTCTTCGTATTTTGTTTGTAAATCTGTTAATTCCATAATTTAATCTAAAAATAATTTCAATCCATCTCGAAACACTTGAAAACTCTTTGAAGAATTTATCTCAGAACTCATAAATGGAGCAATATTTCTAGCAACCTCAGATTTAGGCATAAAGCCTTTTGAATAATAACCTGCGGTGGACAGAACTCTTTCTAATGCTTCATAAGTTCCACCTCTGATTTCGTCAGGATTCCTATAACTTCTCCTTTGCATTAGGCTTGGAGGAACTCTTGGATATGCTCCTCTTAAAGCTTCAATATCACCAAAAAACCATGCTTCAAGTTCTTCAACTGCGATGCGATTCAAAACCTGAAAATTATCTGAGCTTGAACGAGTTGATAAGCCTGCCTGAATAGCTATTTCTTCAAGAGTTTTCTTTAATTCTTGGCAATCTTGACGATCTTCATCAATCAAAACAACAATTCGCCAGTCTTTTTGATCTCTAAGTATACTGCTATAACCTCTCATTCTATCAGGTAATTTTTTGATAAGATTACTTTTACCTCTGAAATCATGAATTTTAAAAGTTGCATCGTCTCCAATTATTTTCGGCATAATTTCATTCAAAACAATTTCAGCAGAGGCTTCTTCAACTAAAATTTCAATATGCACTTATTTTTGCACCTCCGATGTTTGCTGTGAAAAATAATTTTCCATCCATAAATCACCGAGCTTCGCCCCCGCATCAATCATCTCTTTAACGCCTTTCATTTCAATAGGTTTTTCAGCCTTCGTGTAGCCTTTTTCGTCACGATAAAGCACAAAAACCTCATCCGGTCGTAAATCATTGACAAAAAAAGGAGAATGCGTTGAAACCATTAGCTGCGTTTTTGCCGAAGCAATCTTACATTCTTCAGCTAATTCAGGTAACAGATGTGGATATAAGTGATTTTCAGGTTCTTCAATCCCGATAAATTGTGGTGGGTCGGGGTCATATAACACGGTTAAATAAGCTAACATTTTTAATGTTCCATCAGAAGCATATTTGGCTTGAATAGGTTCTGCAAAAGGCGCATCTTTAATCTGCAAAAGCAGTCTTCCGTCCGGCATCATTGTAGCTTCCACTTTCTCTAAATGTGGAATTCGTTTGGAAAGCGTTAACAAAACTTTTTCTAATATCTCTGAATGTTGTTCTTTGAGATATTGAATAACATTGGCAAGATTATTCCCTGTTTCGGAAAGTTTTTCTTGTGGACCTGCCTCAGGCTGATTACGGGAAGTTTCCGCTGTTAAATATGACAGATACCAACCTGTAATAAATTGGCGTAATGCGCTAATACGGGGATGGCTTGCCAATTGTCCTAAAGTATTAACAGCCAAAATGTCAGGAGCAGAAAGATTTTCATCAATTCTTTGAGCAGATTCGTCAGGCTCTTCTCCTGAAATCACCTGTCCTTTTCCTAAATTAAAATTCAAGAATCTAAAAGGCTGTCCAAAACTTTTTCCACGTCGCCAACTCAACCACTCTTCCTCAACATAAGCTCCTGTTAAATTTTCGTTTATAGCTAAATGATATGTAATAGGTGATGAATTTTTATTTTCTCGATATTTAATTTCAATTACTATTGATTCATTAGAGCCACGTGTTCTAAGTTCTCGAAACCGTCCGCGTTTATCAACAGCTTTTCTTAAACCAATTGAAAAACATTCAGCAAGAAAAGCAAAAACATCAAAAACTGTGGACTTTCCGCTTCCATTTTGCCCAAGCAAGACAGTTAAAGGCTTAATGTTTTTGAGTTCCAAGTCTTTTAAAGCACGAAAGTTTTTCACTCGTAAATACTCTATTCGCGGAACACTACGAAATGATGTTCTCTGGATTGGTTTGTTCATTTATTTTCCTTTTCCGAAAACTTAAAAATAATAACGCTAAACTGACAATCGAACAAAGCCACGCGAACCAATCGCCGTATTTAACGTAAAAAGTCGATTTAGCGTCGGATTTTGCAACCGTCCAGACGCGCGTAGCTTCCGTGTAAACATCCGCCGCGTCCAGAACTTCGCCGCGCTCGTTTATGTAAGCCGTAACGCCGACATTTGTTACGCGCAAAAGCGGGCGATTCGTTTCAACGGCGCGAAAGACGGAATTTGCCAGATGCTGGCGCAAAACAGGCGTGTTGCCTAAATAACCATCGTTCGTCATCTCAATCAGAAAATCCGCGCCGCGCCCTGCGTATTCGCGCGAAAGCGAAGCGAAATGCGACTCGAAACAAATCATCACGCCGCCTTTCGCTTCGCCGAACGGAATTAAATCGAATTCGTTTCCGAAGGAAAAACTCCCGACAAAAGCCGGAATCTCGCTTGCCAGAAAATCCGGCAGCGGCTGAAATTCGCCAAACGGCAGAAGATGAATTTTATCATACTGCGCGATTTTCTCGCCTTTCGGATTAATCATCACGGCTGAATTGAAATTATGTTTGCTCTGCGCGTCAGGCTCGGCGGCGTTGAAAAGAATGTAAGCGTTATTCCGGGAAGCGAAATTTGTTAAAAACTCCCGAAATTCCGAGTCTTCCGAATACATAAAAATCATCGGCGATTCGGGAAAGATTATAATTGCCGGCTGTTCGTTGCTCGTTGTTCGCTGCTCGTTAAATTTTTGCAGAGCGCTTTCAGCAAGCTGAACATGCCGGTCGCGCAATTTTGTCCAATCGTCATATTTTATGCCGCTCATCGGCACATTCGGCTGAACGGCGACGACGTTTGACACAGGTAATGCGCTGTTTTGCGAGTTGTTGCCAAGAGACAAAAAAACAGGCGCAAAAATAGCCGAAAAAGCTAATAAATAACCTGCAATTGAGACGAATTTAGAAGGTTTTTCCCGGTTATATCTTTGCAAAAATTCAAAAGTTACAACCGAGTTAAAAAGGATAATAAAGAAACCCGTCAGATAAACTCCGCCGAAAGCGGCAAATGACAGTAGAATTGGCTGAAATGCGTGAGAATATCCAATCGCGTTCCAGTTGTTTCCCGTTATCGAAAAGCGCAAAAATTCGATTGCCGTCCAGAGAAACGGCGCGGCAAGAGTCGCATAACTTCCAAGCCTTTTCAGCAGAATCGAAAAAAGCGCGCTGAAAATTGCCGGAAAAATCCCGACGGTTAAAGCCACGCAAAACATTAAAATATAAGCCAGAAGCGGCGGAAATTGCGCGTAGGTTATCGGCGCGAAGGTCAGCCACCAGCAAGTGCCGAAGAAAAATATCGTTCCAAAAATCCAGCCGAGAAAAAAAGATTTTCGCCAGAATTCTTTTTCGCGCCCGATTGCCGAAAAAAGCGGAACGAGCGCGACCCACGCCAGAATCCAGAATTCAAAATCGGGAAAAGATAAAATTAATAAAATTGCCGAAAGCAAAGCTAAAAAGGCGTTCGTCGCCGACGGGAAGATATTTTTGAATGAAGAGATTTTCATTTGGTTTAGTTTAGCAAAAAATCTCCGCAGGGTTGAATTTTGAATTTTTTAGTAACGGGACAGTTTAATTTAATAAATGCAGAAACACGATATTTTTAACCTGACTAAATATTTTTTTTCGGTGCGATTCCCTTTTAATGCGGCAAAAGTCCACAGACAAACGCCTCACAAATCTATTTGAATCGTATCGTTCAGATTGAACGGTCAAAATGAATGACTGCACAATATTTGTCACGCCCGATGTGACAGTTTTTGTAATTGCGGTCGAAAACTTACATTTATCCGTCAGATTGAGAAATTTTGCCCGAAATTGTTTGCCGATTTGATTCAAAATGAACGAAACGCTTGAATTTACTGGAAAATGACTTTAAAAGTAGGTGAGCCCGGTTATTTCTAACCGGGCTCATAATCGGAAGGACAACTGAAGGAACGCTCGGAAGGTGGTCAAGCGCAACGGCAAGCTGCGCTCGGAGAAGAGTTGGCGGCGGGGTCTCGATAAACTTCATCAAGCTAGCCGCCATCTCTATTGCACGTTTCGTGCCAGAAGGGATTCAAACTTAAAAACAGACGTTCTAAATTTGAATTTTGCTTATAAAACGCCGCGTTTACGGCACTTCAGTCAAATCAAATATTTTTTCAAAATTTTCAAACAAGGTAACTTTTCTCTTTTCGCTCTTCGCTTTTCAATTAAAAGTTACACTATTTGGTAGAACATCTTTCTACCTGTCGCTGCAATGCGGCTGAATCCTGATTTTCCGCGTCGATTGCGGCAGCCGAAGCCGCGTAATTTTTTGCCTGAAGGCAATCGCCTTTCTGAATAAAGATGCGTCCGAGAGCGACGTGCGCTTCAATCAAACGATTGTCCCAGAAAAGCGCGGTTTTCAAACTGCTGATTGATTGGTCGGAATCTCCGCGCCGCAGGTGAATCATTCCGAGAAGAAGATACGCCTGCGCGCTCATCGGTTCGCTAACCAGGATTTTTCTTAAGACGGTCATTGCCTCGTCATCGTTGCCTGCTTTATAAAGCGTCTGCGCCTGAGCGAGTAGTGATTCGGTTTCGCTCAGAGGCGTTTGAATCGGCGTTGCCTGACGTTTAATCAAAACGACGCTGACAAAATCTTTTCTCGCGGGCTGTTCGACGCGCAAATTGATAGCGTCGAGCTTTCCGGCTTTCCAATCGGTTTCGAGTTTTGCGTAACGATTGTTATCCGACAAAAATCTTCGCGCCTGATTGTCAAAATCGGCGGCTGTCGTGTCGCCGTTTTTTTCCAGAGCTTTCGCCAGCAGAAAATAAGATTCGCCGTCGCGCGAGTTGTTTGCCAGAACGGGTCGAAGCTGTTTTGCGCCTTCGGTAAAATTATTATTCAAAATCAGCGCAAAACCGTAATTAAATCTGGCAATCGATTCGTCCGGCGAAGAATCCGAAGCTTTTTTCAAAAATTCGATGCCTTCCTGCATCAGAGCGTCGGATTTGCCTTTGTTTTTCTTTTCCGCGCGCGAAGCCTGAACCGCGATTGCGCCCAGAGTGTTATAGACGCTCGTTAATTTCAAATCATCCGCGAGCGGTCGCAAAACTGCCAGAGCCTGCTCGTAATTTTCCTGCTGCCAGTGAATCAAACCGGTATAAAACGCGGCTTCGGCGTATTGCCCGCTTTCCTGCGGAACGCGCGAAAAATAGTCAATCGCTTCGGGAAATTTCTTTTGATTCAAATAAAAATGCCCGAGTTCGAGCGCCGCATCGGAATATATTCCGCCTTTCGTTCTTTCGTCCTCGGCGTAAATCCGCATCGCGTTTTTCAAGAAATTCTCGCGGCTTTGAATGTCGGCTTCGGGCGTCAGCAAGCCTTTGATATACGCTTCAAAAGCGCGCGAAGGAACTTTATTTGCCGATTCAATGAACTGATTCTGCGAAAACGGCAGAGCCTTGTCGCGCTGGTACAAAACCTGATAAGCGATTTGCCCTTGAACGGTTTGCAGATTTCCCAGCGCGTCGCTGACGCTGATGTCGCGCGTTATGCGCTTGCCGTCAAATTCCTCACTCAAAAATCTGCCTTCGTTGACGCGAATAATCTTTGTCGTTACGTTTATAACCGCCGCCGTGTCGCCCTGCGCGGGAACGATGCTGTATTTTCCGGCAATCAAAAGCGTTGCTTTTCCTTCACGCGCCAGTTTCAAAGAAGTTGCAAGACTCGGCAAAGTCGTCAAAGGCACGCGCAGGCGCTGCTGGATGATTTTGCGCTCCTGATTTGAAACAACTTCGAGCTTTGTCGATTTGACCTCTTTCGAGCTTAACAAATCCGAAAGCGCGTCGGCAAAGCTCTCGCCGACCCAGTTAAATTCCGGTTTATTCGAAATATTTTCAAACGGCAGAACCATCACCGTATCGGAACTTTGCGTCGTCTGCGCTCCCGCTGAAACAGCGGCGAGCGCGAGTATAAAAATTGTAAATAAAAGCCTTTTTAGCATTTTTCCCTTTATAAAAATAAAAAATTCGCCTATATGAAAGCGAATGTAGTAAAGGTTTGATGCGATAAAGTATAAAAAAGATGGTAACCGGTACGGGATTTGAACCCGTGTTGCCGCCGTGAAAGGGCGGTGTCCTAGACCCCTAGACGAACCGGTCTTATGATTAAGCGTTTTCAGCCACTTAAAAAATCTTTCTATTCTCAAACAACGCACGTCCCGTATAAAAACGAATGATTAGGATAACGCACGACTTTTTCTCTGTCAAACGCCTTCCCGAAAATTTCTCGCGAAAAAATTTTGCGCCTTGTAACTATGAAAATGTTTATCTATCATTCAAAATAAATAAACCGATGAGTGAGAAAAAACCCGAACGAGTATTTTTGATTGACACGATGTCGCATATTTTCCGCGCATTTTTCGCGCCGATGGGAATGCGGCAGGAGCCTCTGCGAAACAGTAAAGGGCAGGTTACGCAGGCTGTTTTCGTTTTTACGAATATGCTTCGAAAGCTTTTAAACGACGAAAAGCCGGAATATATCGCCGCCGTTTTCGATACGGCTGAAAAAACTTTTCGTCACGACAGTTTTGCCGATTACAAGGCGAACCGCGCCGCGATGCCCGACGATTTATCTTCGCAAATGCCTTATATCATCAAGGTTTGCGAAGCTTTTAACATCCCGATTCTGAAAATGCCGGGCTATGAAGCCGACGATATTATCGGAACTCTGGCGCACAAAATTGCGAAAAAAGGAATGCACGCGGTCGTCGTTTCCAACGATAAAGATTTGTGCCAACTGGTCAGCGACCCGCACATCGTCTGTATGCGGCAGAATTCGCAAAACGTGAAGCGCAAAGTCGCCGTTCCGCCGATTGAATGGTGCGACGAAGCTTGGGTTTTGAATAAATTCGGCGTTCCGCCAACGAAAATTGTTGACCTTCTCGGCTTGATGGGCGACGCGATTGACAATATTCCCGGCGCGCCCGGAATCGGCGAAAAAGGCGCGACGAAAATTATCCAGCAATACGGTTCGGCGGAAGAAGCGATGAAGCGCGCCGACGAAATCACGCATAAAACTTATCGTGAAAGTTTGAAAAATAATCAGGACATTATTCGCCAGTCAATCGAGCTTGCCACCGTTCACACAACGATGGATATTGAGCTTGATTTGGACGCGCTCAAACATCGCGAGCCGAATCGTCAACTGGCTTACGCGCTTTTCCGCGAGCTGGAATTTACTTCCCTGACACGCGAATTTGCCGATTCGATGCCGCTTTTCGACGGGCTTGGCGCGCCGGTTGTCGAAATCGAAAGACGATACAAAATCATCAAAACGCGTGAAGATTTGGACGCGCTTGTTCGCCGTCTCTGGGAAATCGAGCATTGGAGTTTTCAGGTCGACGATACGAATTCGCCCGCAAAAGCCGATTCTTACGCGAAACAGCCGCCGCTCGGAATGGCGATTGCGACCGGCGCGGGCGCAAGCTTTTATATCGATTTGGAAAATTTCGCCGAAGGACGCGACGCGGCAATCGAGCCGCTCAGAGACATTCTTTCAAACGGTTTTCTCGAAAAAGTTACGCACGATTACAAATGCAATCTCGGAGTTTTGAAAAAACTCGGCATCGAGCCGGAAGCGGTCGAAGACGACACGATGCTCGCCGCTTATCTGATTGATTCGAGCCGTTCGAGCTACGACGTTTCGCTGCTCGCGTTTCAATTTCTCGGCACAGACCAAATAAACGAAATTCCCGAAGGCTGGGAGGAAAATCAATATCGAACCGTTGAACGCGCCGATTTTGTTTTCCAGCTCGCGCCGATACTTCGAAAAAAAATTCAGGAAGACGGGCTGGAAAAAATTTACAAGGAAATCGAGCTTCCGCTCGTGCCGCTTCTCTATCGCATCGAAATTGCCGGAATGAAGGTTGACGAGAAGGCGCTGAAAGGCTTTTCGGATTTTGTTTCGACCGAGCTGGAAGATTTGCGCGAAAAGATTTACGCGATTTCCGGTAGAGAATTTAACATCGGCTCGCCGAAACAGGTCGGCGAAGTTTTGCAGGAACTCAATATCGCCGGAACGAAAAAAACCGCGACGGGACAGGTTTCGACGAGCAAAGACATTTTGATTGAGCTTGCCGAAAAATACGAAATCGCCAAGCTGATTATCGATTACCGCGAAATCGATAAATTAAAAGCGACTTATTCGGACGCTCTGCCGAAAATGATTGACGACGACGGGCGAATTCACGGGAATCTCAATCAAACCGTCGCGACGACCGGACGGCTTTCTTCGACCGACCCGAATCTGCAAAATATTCCTATCCGCACCGAGCTCGGTCAGCAAATCCGCCGCGCGTTTATTCCCGAACCGGGAAATAAACTGATTTCCGCCGATTATTCGCAGCTTGAACTGCGGCTTCTGGCGCACATCACGCGCGACGAAGTTATGCTTAAAGCGTTTCAAAATAACGAAGACATTCACGCGGCGACGGCAAGACTCGTTTTCGGCGCGAAAACCGACGCGGAACTGAAAGTCGCGCGTCGATTGGCAAAAATCGTCAATTTTGCGATTGCCTACGCGATTGAGCCTTACGGTCTTTCGCAGCGCGTCGGGATTTCACGCGCCGAAGCGAAAAAAGTTATCGAAGATTATTACGACACATATAAAGGCGTGAAAAAATTTATGGACGAGACGCCCGAACTTGCGCGCGAGCAAGGCTTCGTTTCGTCCGCTTACGGCAGGCGGCGTTATCTGCCTTCGATAAACGACCGGAATTTTAACGTTCGCACACGCGCCGAGCGCGAAGCGATAAATATGCCGATTCAGGGCTTGGCAAGCGATATTGTCAAAATCGGGATGCTCAAGGTCGAAGAAGCTTTGCGGCGCGAAAATCTCAAAACCGTGATGATTATGCAGGTTCACGACGAGCTTTTGTTCGAATCGCCCGAAGCTGAAACGGAAAAAGCGATGGAAATTATCAAGCGCGAGATGGAAAATGCGGTCGAGATTGACGTTCCTTTGCTGGTCGAAATCGGCGCGGGCGAAAATTGGATGAACGCAAAATAGTTTTTTAAAACTATCTTTTACGTTTTTGCAGATTAAGCAATACCTGGAGCAACAGGCAGATACAGACGATTACGCCGAAAAAATACCAGAGCGAATAATCGGTTAATAAAAAAACCGTAAAATTCGCGTAAATACAGATTGTTCCAATCCAAAGCCAGTTCATAGCTTTCCTGTATCCTTAGCTGATAAATTTTCTTCCGCCCAATAATATCCGCCAAAACGACGGGAAAGTCAATAATCAATTACGAATTACGAATTACAAATTACGAATTGCGAATGTCAAAGATATTCTTCTAATTCGTAATTCGTAATTGATTTACTTCTGCCGGTTCTTCAAAATCTTCACGAACGAGCCGGAGCGCAGTTCGTCGAGCGTCAGGCTCGTCAAATCCAGCGCTTCCTGTTCGGTCAGAGCTTTGCAGTTTATTGCGCGCAGGAAATAATTGAGAAGTCCCTGACCGGTCGCCGCGTCGTCGAAAACATCGCCGACGAGCGTTGCCTGCGCCGCTTTTTCGACAAAGTTTCTGAGCCGCTCGCTCGCCGCGTCCAAGCCTTCGAGAAAAAATGTGTAAACCGCCGCGTAGCGCGTCGGAAGCTGCGCCGGATGCAAATCCCAGCCTTGATAAAAAGCGTTGGCGAGCGAATGTCTGGTGTGTTCGTAATGAAGCCGCCACGCGCGGTGAACGACCGTACGATTTTCTTCTTCCTGCTGCGCCGTCAATTCTCCGCGATGCGGCGCGACGGGCATAATATTGGTCGCGCCGTCGGACAGCCAGATGCCGGTTCCGCCGAAAGCGACCTGCATCATATGTCGCGCGAAATCGCACGCCGGATGAAGCATATCTTGATAAGCGGCGGTAATCGAACAGCTCGCCGTGTAGTCGTAAGTCCCGAAATGCGCCGCCGTGCAGCGACCGCGAGCGGCGTCGAGCATCTGCGGAAGATTCGTCTCGCCGCGCTCGTTGATGATTGCCTGAGTGGTTTCAATCATCATCTCCATTTTGAGCGAATTCGCAGGCAAATTAAGCTTCGGCTCCATCGAATCGAAAATATCCGCAAGCGCCGCAACCTGCGCCGGATTGACGATTTTCGGCAAGGTAACAACGAAATTTTCCGGCAATTTCTCCGCAGACTCAACCAGCGTCGTTAAAAACAAATCGAGCGTGCGAATGCTTCGCGCGTGCAATTCTTCCGAAAAAGTTTTGATGCGGATGCCTATAAACGGCGGCAGAGTTGCCGCTTCGAGACCTTTCGCAACTTCCTGCGCGGCTGAAACGGCGTGTCCGTCTTCTTCCGCGTCGGGACGCGTGCCGTAGCCGTCTTCAAAATCGATGCGAAAATCTTCGACCGCTTCTCTTTCAATTTTTTCGCGTACGCGCTCGTAAATCGTACCGGCTAGATTTTCCGGCAGTTCCAGCGCCTGCGCAAAAGTTTTTGCGTCCGGCGCGTATGTTTCGAACGAGCGAACCGCCAAAGTTCCGAGACGCGGCGCGGTGTCCGATTTAAAGAGATGCGCGCCGCCGTAAACCGTATGAACCGGCTGGCGGCGACCGGATTCGCCCGGATAACGCGCGGCGAAATTATCAAAAGTCGTTTTCAGAGAGCGCGTGATTTCCTGCATTGATTCCTGAGAAATTGTTGTTTTCATAATAATTCAAAATGTTTTTTAACCGCAGATAAACGCGGATGGACGCAGATTAAATCAATAAAATATTATCCGCGTCATCTGCGCTTATCTGCGGTTAAATTATTTTTTAATCGCTACCGGCTGAGTCGCGCTTCAATCAAGCCGTGCGGTTCGTCCGTCGGCATAAAAATTCGGTTGTCATTCTCCAAACCGAAGCGCGTAAAATCTACCGGCAGACAATGAATGTTCGGCAGCGAGAAGGCAATTTCCTCAACTTCGGCAAAATTTTCCAGCACGGCTTCGCCCATTGCGTAAAGCGTATGCTGGACGGAAAGACTGTCGTGTTCGGCAAAAGTATCGATAATCGTCTGCCGGATGTCGCGCCACGCTTCGCCCGTCGCCGATTCCGTGCTTTTGTAGCGCCAGTCGGCTTTCACCGAAGTGCAGAAAATCCTGTCCGTCGCTTCCGGCAGACTCGTGTAACAATCTTTCATAAAGCCGACAAACGCCGATTTCGTCGTCTTCAGGACAATCAAATCCTTGATGCCCGATTCAATCTTTACAGTGTCGCGCGTCGCGTTGACGGTCGTTGTGCGTTTTTCGTCGCCGCCTTTTATAAAAGAATGTTGATGCGGCTCGCCGCCGAGATTTATGCGCGTCCAGTCGTGTTCGGAAATTTCGATGACAACCCGCGTAACCTGAGCGTTATTTGTCAGAAAATGATTTGCCAGACGCTGCGCGAAAGCCTCGACTTCTTCGATTTCCCGCGTCTGCCGCGCCAGCGTGTAAACCGTGTTCTTCATCGTATCGGTCGGCAAAACAAGGCTGTTGTCGCCGGTGATGTGAACGTCGTCGAAATTGCCTTCAAACGCGATTTTGACGGTCAGATTCTGCATCTCGTGCCGCTCGCCTTCGCGCGCGACTTTCATCAAACGCACACGCGCCTTTCCGTAATTGTTGTCGATAATTTTAACTGGCATAAATTTTAGTCCCGAGTCCCGAGTCCCGAGTCGCAAGTCGCAAAGCTTCCGACTTTGGACTTTGGACTTGAGGCTTGAGACTTAATTTAGCTTCCGCGATAGGTCGAATAACCGAACGGACTCAGAAGCAAAGGAACATGATAATGCTGCGCCGCTTCGCGCACATTAAATACAATCGTTACCGACGGGTAGAATCCCTCTATTTTTTGATTTGCGAAATACGTTTCCGTGTCAAAAGTCAGGCGATAATTTCCCGCCCGGAAATCGGCGTCCGAAGCGAGCAAATCGCGCAGTCTTCCGTCGTTGTCCGTTGCGCCTTTTCCGACTATTTCCCAATTATCGTCAGCCTGCCATTCCAGCGTAACCGAAACGCCGCGCGCCGGAAAGCCCGTTGAAACGTCCAAAATATGTGTCGTGATTGCGCTCATTTTAAGATTCTAAAAGTTTTTTCAACCTGATTTCGGTAATTTTTCTCTGCTCGTCAGCCGCGATGCGAATTTCCGCGTCCGCTTCGTTGCTCAAACGCGCTCGGCAAAGTTCGAGCATTTCTTCCGCGCTTTTTCCCGTCGCGCAGACAATAAATATAAACCCGAACCTATTTTCATACAAACGATTAGCTTCGCCTAACCGTTTCAAAACGGATTCGGCGGCGGTGTTTGTGCCCGATTGCTCGCTGCCCGACCATTTAGCCGACTGCGCCTGCTGTGTCGGGGCGGCTTTTTTCGCGCCGATTTTCGGATGAGCGGCAAATGCTTCGAGCCAATCCTGAGCGTCGAGACCTTGCCAGATTTTTTCGGCTTTTTCTAACAAAACGGAAACACCGGCGAAAGGTCGCGCTTGAGTCATCTTCCGCGCCCAATTATTTGAGCCGCAGCAATCGAGAAAGCTTGATTTTGCGATTTCCGTCGAAGCATTGTTGAGTTGTTCTAATTTTTCGCTCATTCCGCAATTCTCCCGAAAAGCCGCAAACGGCTGACGCCGCCGTCGGGATAAATATTGAAACGCGCGTGCGTCGCCGTGCCGCAATCGTTAATTTCATCGACAAAAATGTGCCGCGTGTGCGCCTGAAGCTTCGCGTCCGGCAAAAGCTGCTGCCAGACGATTTCATCAATATTTGTCCCGTTTCCGACTTCTATCGAACAGCTTTCGGGATAATTACCTTTAAAATGCGACGTATCGACTTCGACGCGCTTAATCGTTCCGGCTGCGCCGAGCTTTACGACGCACCAATCGTAACCTTCGCCGCGCCGCCGCTTTGTTTCCCAGCCGTCGCTCATATCCTGCGCTTGACCGGGCATAATCAAATTGTGCTTGTGCCCGAAAAACATATCGCTCGCTTCCAGAACCGTTCCGCCGTGTTCGACCGCCGCCAAATCAAGTTCGCTGTCGCGCCGCCGCAGAGCTTTCCAATCCGGCACGACAACGCCGAAGACGCGCAGGCGCGCAACGCCGCCGTCGGGATAAATCTTTAATCTCAAATGCGTTACGCGTCTATCGTAATTTATCGTAAAACGATTTTGCGAATCGCCTTCAAGCTCCGATTGCGGCAAAATCTCAAACCATTCGGTGTCTGCGCCGAGCAATTTTTCGACATTCGGCGAAGCGTCAACCGCGCAGGCTTCAATCGAACAATGCGAGGGGAAATTGCCGCGAAAAAAGCTCGTATCGACGACGACGCCGTGAACGATTCCGGTTAATCCCAGGCGAATAACGCACCAGTCAAAAGTTTCATCCAGTCGCGGAGAACGGCGTCGGCGCGTTTCCCAGCCGTCCATCCATTTGCCCAAATCCGTATATTTTCCTTCGATAAAAATCGGCGCTGACGGCTTGAGAAGATTTTCTTTCGGCGCAAAAAAATCGTCGTTAGCGTAAAGAACAGCGCCGCCAAGCTTTTCAGAAGCTAAATCAATCAATTCGGTAAAATCCATAATAAATTATTCGATTATCAATTTGCCCTCAGTTCTCGCGGCAAACACTCCATTTTCATAAACTTTCGTGCCGCGCACGTATGTCGCTTCGACCACGCCGCGCAGGTTCATTCCCGAATACGGCGTGATTTTATTCTTAAAATGAATAATTTCCGGCACGACTTTGAATTCTTTTTCGGGATTCCAAATCACGATGTCGGCATCAAAACCGGCTGCGATTTTGCCTTTGCGATTATCCAATCCGGCTAATTTTGCGGGCGCGGCAGACATCCACCGGGTCAGCTCGCGCAAGCTGAAACCTCGCTTTTCAATTTGCGTCCAGATGACCGGCAGGCTGAATTGCAGCGCCGCGATGCCGCCCCAGGCTTCGAGAAAATCGCCTGTTTCCAACAGTTTCAGATTCGGCGTGCAGGGCGAATGGTCGGAGACAATCATATCAATCGTGCCGTCAGCGAGCGCTTCCCACAATTTTTCGCGATTTTCGCGCTCGCGCACCGGCGGGCAGCATTTGAAATGCGTCGCGCCTTCGGGAATTTCTTCCGCCGCGAAGGTCAGATAATGCGGGCACGTTTCGACCGTCAGCGGCAAGCCTTCGGCGCGCGCGGATTTCAGCAAAGGCAGCGCGTCCGACGAAGAATGATGAACGATATGAACGCGCGCGCCCGTTTCACGGCACAATCGCACCATTAATTCGACGGCTAGATTTTCCGACGCTCTCGGACGCGATTTCAGAAAAGTCTGATAATCCTTCGGATTCTCGTTCTTTAACTGTTCGGCGGCATTTTCAATTGGTTCGGGAACTTCGGCGTGAACGAGCAAAACCGCGCCTGAGCGTTCCAGTTCGGGCATCGCTTCGAGCAGATTTGCTTCATCGACATTCGGAAATTCATCGACGCCGGAATGCACCAGAAAACATTTGAAGCCGCGCACGCCCGCGTTCAAAAGCGGTTTTAACTCGCGCGTATTGCCCGGCACGACCCCGCCCCAAAAAGCCACGTCAATCAAACATTTCGATTGCGCCGCCGCAAGCTTTTCCGCAAATCCTTCAACCGTCGTAGTCGGCGGAATACTGTTTAGCGGCATATCTACGAGCGTCGTTACGCCGCCCGCCGCCGCCGCCCGCGTCGCCGTCCGAAAGCCTTCCCATTCGGTGCGTCCCGGCTCGTTGACGTGAACGTGCGCGTCAACAAGTCCCGGCATCACGACCGCATCACCGGCGTCAATGAGCGGAATTTCTGAAAAAACTTCCGTCCATTCGCGCAAAGCCGCAATTTTGCCGTCACGAATATGCACCGAAGCCGGAGCCGTTCTCTCCGAATTGACAACTCTACGGCTGCGAATAATCAGGTCAGGATTGTCCATATCTCGTTAAATATTTGGACATAAAAACGAATTTTAGTAAAGAGTTGGAAGCAAAAAATAAAAGGCAAGCCGTGAGCCTGCCTTTTATTAACGAATTATTCGAATGGGATTTTAGCTTAATATACAAAAGCATTGGAAACAGGCAAATCGCCTGCAATGCCGAATTGCTGAATCAAAGTTCCAGCCGTTGACCTCTGCACATACCAAGTCGATTGCGATGGACGAAAGACAGTTGCGTCAAACCGTCCGTCGCCGTCGTAATCTCCCGGCGCAGGCACATCTCCGTTTGTTCCAAAGGGAAATGAATAATAGCTGAAATCATTGCTTCTCAAGATAAACCATTCTCCCGAAGATGGTCTGTAGATTGCTACATCAGCCTTTCCATCACCCGTGTAATCGCCCTGAACAGGTT
>JBARIW010000116.1:0-48066 GCA_049799955.1 Pyrinomonadaceae bacterium | reverse complement strand
CCCGTAAACGCCCGAAAGAACTTTCATCAAAGTCGATTTTCCCGCGCCGTTTTCGCCGACGAGCGCGTGAAACTCGCCCGCAGCAAGGTCGAACGTAACGCCGTCCAGAGCCTTTACGCCCGGAAATTCCTTGGTGATTTCTTTCATTTCGAGCAGAGGCATAAAAGAAAAATTTTAGCTGTTTGGAAGTTTAACTTTAATCGGAAATTAAATTTATGAAAATCGTTTTATAAATTTATCACAGAAACAACTTCCGTATCGGCACTAAACTTGCACTTATTAAAAATATATATTCTTTTTCGCTGAAAAAGAATAAAAGTGTATTAATTGCGAACATGGGAGGGATTTTTTTTATGTCTTTAATGATTTGCCCCGATTGCGGGCACGAAGTTTCAACAGCCGCCGCCGCCTGCGCGAATTGCGGTCGCCCGCTTATCGACCCGACGATTGAGCGAAATGTGGTTATAACGGAAGTTCCGCCGCCGGTGCGCGAAGAATTTCCGAAGTGGATTTTTATTCCGATTGCCGTGCTCGGCGTTGTGCTTTTATTTGTTTTGTTTGCCTGGATGCGAAACAGCAACGAACCGACCGAGGTAAACGTAAACGTCAATTCTCAAAGAAGAACGACGACAGGCAATACGCGCGAGACGACCGTTCGCAATGAGCCGCCGAATCAGGTAACGATTCCGCCGAGCGATACGACGACCGTAACGACCGCGCCGCCGTCATCGACGACGACCGTTCCGCAGTCGAGCAGCGTTACGACCGTTCCGGGCGAAAACATTAACGCCGATAAAGGCACAGTCGTCGTCGATGCGAAAATTTCGACCAAAACAGGAACGGTTCAGCCTGTCAGGAACGAAAAGTTTTATCTTCTGGATAAAGATTTGGAAGATATTCTGGACGACGCGGGCATTGACGACGCGACGGGCGGCGGCTTGCGAAACGCTTTCGGTCTGGCGATTTTATATCCCGACCGTTACGGCGATACGAAGCAGAAAGCCTTGAGCGCCATCGGCAAACACACGAAATATTCGGCGCTGACCGATTCGAACGGCAAAGCATCGATAAAAGACATCAAGCCGGACAGCTATTATCTTTTCGGCATTACAAAGACGAAAACCGGCTTTGCCATCTGGAGTTCGCCGGTTGTAATCACGCCCGGACAAAATGTTCTGAATCTGAGTCCGGCGAGCATCACCGAAGCGGAGTAAAGCAAGTAAAATAAGTAAAAAGTAAAAAGTAAAAAGGCAAAAGTGAAGACTCAGGAAACCCGGTTTCTTGTTCTTCACTTTTTACTTTTTACTTTTTACTTTTTACTTCTCCCTCATTTGGATTAACAACTTCAAAAAATTTGTGTATAATCCACTTGTTTTTGTTTCTTGTAAATTTCTGCAATCCTTTTAATTCGGCACGGCATCTATTCAGCGAATCGGCTGCCGCTTTCCCCGAAGAATTTATCCGTTGTGTTTGTAAAATTTGCGTCCGATTGCCAAAACATCCCGAAACTTTAAAAATCTTTGGAGGTAGTATGCTTTTAAAATCCAAATTTATCCGCATCGTCTGTTCTTTGTGTTTAGTTTTTTCGCTCGCCGCGCTCGTCGCTGCCGATACGATTCGCCTGAAAGACGGCAGTATTATCAAAGGTAAAATCGTCAATTTCAGCGGCGGGCAATTTACCGTTGTTTTCGGCGACGGCTCGCGCCAGCGGAAGATGAATTTTTATGCCGACGAAATCGAATCCATCGAATTTGACGGCACTTCAATGCCGGTTTCAGTCGTCAAAACGACGACTCAACTGCCCATAAAATCGAATCCGCAGATAAATAATAACCCTGTCACGAATTCGCCAAAAACCGACACGAACAATCCGGTCATAATTCCGCCGACGACAAACACATCCACGACTACAAATCCGCCTTACACAAACAAAACTCCGACGGAGCTTCCGAAACCGGTTCAGCTCAGCGTCAAAGTTCTGGCTGACAATACGGCAAACGGCTGGACGAACACGGGATGGGTTGTAAAAAAAGGTCAGAAAATAAAAGTCTCAGGCAAAGGCAGCGTTTCTCTCGGCAACGGAAATTATTCGACGGCGAACGGTCTTTCTTCCATCGCCGACAAAGAAAAGCTGATGCAGGACAAACCGACGGGCGCGCTGATTGCCGTTATCGGCGACGATAATAACGCCTTTATTTTTGTCGGCGAAAGCACCGAATTTGTCGCCGCCCGCGACGGCTCGCTCTTTTTAGGCATCAACGAAGGAAATTTAGACGATAATTCCGGCGCGTTTGAAGTTTCTATCGAGATAATGCCAAATTAATAAGTTAAATGAGAAATGAGATGTGAGATGTGAGAATTAAAATCTTTCTCACATCTCACATCTCATTTCTCGCCTTTCTTGATTTCTTCCAACTAAAAGCAGAAAATCGGTATCTAAAAGTTAAATTCTCTTGAAAGGATTAAAATCTATGCAATCCAGTATTTCCCGGCGTTTTTCGGGCATTATTACAATTTTGATTCTGCTTTCATTCGCTTTTAACGCGACACTTTTCGCGCAGTCGAAAACGCAGAAATCCGAGAAACCGAAAGGCGACCAGAAAAAAAACGAGCGAACCGACGCGAAGAAAACCGAGGAACAGCGCAAGCAGGAAGAGGAAGAAGCAAATGCCGAAGTCGATAAGGAAGTTTTGAAAATCAAAACCAATATCGTCAACGTCGATGCCGTCGTTATCGACAAAAAGACGAAGGCAATCATCACGGGTTTGAAAAAGGAAAACTTTGCCGTCTTTGAAAACGGCGTGAAGCAGGAAATTTCGCAGTTTTCTACGCCTGAAGCGCCGATTACCGTTACGCTCGTCGCCGAATACAGCCGGTGGTCGGAGATTTTCGGTTACGCCGGAAGTCGCGGGCAGGAACAGGGAACGCTGGAAGTCATCCGCCCGGTCGCTTATTTTCTCTCGAAATTTATCAAACCGCCCGACGATTACGCCTCGGTCATCGCCTTCGATATGCGCCCGACGACGATTACGGATTTTACGAACGACCCGAACCGACTTGAGCAAACTGTTAATCTTTTGCTCAGAAACTCGCCCGCTTTCCGCGAAAGCAATCTTTTCGACGCCGTAAAATTTGCGCTCGTCGGCGGCAAAGGCGACGCGGTCGTGCTGGAAAAAAGCAAAGAAAAAACGACGGATTTCGGCGGAATGGTCGATGTCAAATCCAAGCGCCGCGCCATAATTCTCGTCGCATCCGGCATCGATACATTCAGCCGTACGAACTACGACGCGGTTCGCAAGATTATTCAAAATTCGGGCATCCCGATTTATGTGGTCAGCACAGGAAATCTTTTCTTTAAAATGTATGAAAGCCAGATTCCCGATATGGACGGAATCAACGGCTCGCCCGGCAGACTGACGTTTTTGCAGGCGCAAAACGCGATGAAAACTTTCGCCAAAGAATCGGGCGGCGCGGTCTTCCCGATAACTTTTCCGGGCGAAATTCCCGGCGTTTTGCAGTCAATCAACGCGCTTCTGCGGAATCAATACAGCATCGCCTACGACGCGGGCGAAGACCGTCCGGCGGGCAAAAAATTCAATTTGGAAGTAAAAGTCGATGTCAATGGCGACGGCATTTACGACGATAAACAATTCGAAGTTCAGCACCGACCGTTTTACACGACGCCGAAAGAAAGCAAATAAGGAGTTATCAGATGCCTGTTATCTCGATGTTTTACGGAATCATCGTTCAGCTTTTCTTTTTTGATAATGACAGGCACAATCTGCCTCATATTCACGTAAGATATGCTGAATTCAAGGCATCTATTAACATTGAAACCGGAGAAATACTTGCTGGAGATTTTCCAAACAAACAGCTAAAATTAGTTCAGGCGTGGATTGAAATTCACAGGGACGAGTTGTTGGCAAACTGGCTTCTTGCGCTTGAAGGAAACACTCCGTTTAGAATCGACCCGTTGAAATAAATATGATTCCAGATGTTATAAAATTTGAGATTCTCCCGGATTATAAAATTAAGGTAGCTCTTTCAAATGGAAAGACCGGAGTGTTTTCCGTCAAACCATATCTCGACAAAGGAATCTTCACGGAACTGAAAGACTATAATTATTTCAGAAACGCAAAGCTCGAATACGGAACGATTTGTTGGGCGCACGGGCAGGACTTTAGCCCTGAAACAATCGAAATTAGAATGGAATTAATGTAATGACCGGATTGTTCAAGCCCCGTAAATCTTTAATTTAAATTCATCGTTTGAAGTGTAAATTTCCGAGCGTTTGCCGGAAAAAAGGCGCGACTCTCGAAGGAGCATCGGCAAGCCGCCGTTTGGAATGTTCGTGCCGTATTCGCGTTTTGAAAAAATCGCGGCGATTTGCGGGTTGATTCTCTGCGTGATGCCGTATCGAATCGCGCGCGAGGCAGGCGGCGCAAAGCCGTTTGTGCGGCGCGGATTAATGATTTCGACGGCGTTGTCGTAAATCAAAATGCGCGTCGGAATATCGCGCAAGGCTAAATCGCGGTGAATCAGAGCATTTGCAACGGCTTCCTGAATCGCGTGCAGATGATAATTTCCGCGCGCCTGAACCGGCGCGTTTTCTCCGTTTGACGATTTGCGCGGCTTGTCTAAAAACAAATCACAGTAACGCATGACGAAATGCAGAATCGATTCGTAAAGCGTCAGAAGATTTCCCTGAAGCTCGACTTTTTCGACGATTTGCGCGTTGCCGTTGTCGCCGGAATAACGCGCGACGGTAACTTTTGAGCGCGGCACGAGCGCGGCGGCTTTTTCGTTCTTTCCGAAAAGCAAAATACCGGCGACGGTCGGTAAAAAATCATCGGAGCTTCCGACCGCCAGAAGCAAATCTTTTTTCAAAAATTCCGAGGTTTGATAAAGATTATTTCCCAGAACGTCTTCTTCAAACGCGTTGGCAAAGCTCCACAAAAGCGCGTCGTCAAAATCATTTTCGTCCGCGTCCGCAAGCGGAATATTTTCATACGTGAGCGGGCGAACTTCGTCGAGCCAATCGGATAACTCGCGTCTCGAAATCTCGCGTTTTTCTTCGCCGGTGCGGATGTAAAATCTGCCGTCGCGCGTCCGGTACGGCGGGCGTTTGCCGTCGATGTCGAGAACGACGACGCGCCTTGCGTTGTCGAAAGAGATTGAATCAATCAGCGGCAGAATCGGCGGAAAAATCTCTTCGCGGCAGATTCTGACAAGCTCTTCCTGCACGCCTTCGGGATTGTTGACGCCTTCGACGCGAAGCTGGTCTGAGACGCCGAAAATCATCGTTCCGCCCGCCGTATTGGCGAGCGCGACGATTCCCTGCGCGATTCTTTCCGGGTTGGAAAGCTTAATTTTCAGTTCGAGATACGTGTCTTCGCCGCCGCGAATCAGACGGATAAGCTCCGTCCGTGTGGTTTGCGGCGCGGGCTGGTTCAGGATGTATTCCTGAAACGAGCGGTCGCCTTGAGGTTCAAATCTTTGACTGTTGCGGAATTTTCTGCGCGGCATCGGTTATTCGTGTAATTTATGTCAGGACGGCACACGCTTTAAGCCGCCCGAATGGTTTCCGTGAAAAGTGAAACGCATTACTGGAATCTAAAGTTTCAACACTTTAATTGAAACATTTCAGCGCAAAAAAGTAAAAGATATTGTAAAATACGAAGAATTATTTGCGCTTTCTGAGATTTTTTCGCAAACTTATTGCATTCTTTCTTTTCAAACCGAAACATAAAAGACAGTGGAAACAGAATTCACGACAGCTTACGTCAGTCTCGGCTCAAATTTGGGCAATCGCGCGGGCAATCTGCTGCTTGCCGTTCGCGGGTTATTGGAGGCGAGCTTCGTCGTCAATAAGCTTTCCGCAATTTATGAAACCGAGCCGTTCGATGTCGAAAATCACGGGACATATTTAAATATGGTTGCCGAAATTCAAATCAAAAGCATTTCCGCCTCGCAGATGATGGCGCGAATGCTGCGGATAGAATATCTGCTCGGTCGGCGCGATAAAAATTTGAAAAAACCGCGCACGGTCGATTTGGATTTGCTGATGTTCGGCGATTACCAGTGCGACACGGAATTTCTGACTTTGCCGCACCCGCGAATGCACGAACGCCGCTTTGTTTTAGTTCCTTTGTGCGAGATTGCGCCGCATCTGGTTCACCCGGTTTTGCAGAAAAGCGTTCAGGAATTATCAAACGAATGCGGCGACTTTGCAATCGTCAAACGCTGGAACCCGAACGCGCGCGCCGCGTTCGAAAACGAAGAATTGAAGGTATTTCTAAAAAGCGAGATGATGGAATAATAATGAATAATTGATAATTGATAATTGATAATTGGAAGACTCTTTCTTAATTATCAATTATCAATTATCAATTATCAATTATCAATTAACTTTATGGCATATTTACAACCAGATAAACCCGAAAAGGTTTATCTGCCCGCGATACGCGCGGCGAAAGAAAAAGGCGAAAAGCTCGTTTGCCTGACGGCTTACGATTATCCGACGGCGCGAATTGTCGATGAAGCGGGCGTCGATATGATTCTGGTCGGCGACAGCATCGGAAACGTCATTCACGGCTACGGCAACACGATTCCCGTTTCGCTCGAAGAAATTTTATCCGCATTAATCGCCGTCAAACGCGCCACCGAAAGAGCGATGGTCGTCGCCGATATGCCTTACGGAACTTATCACGTCTCCGAAGAAGAAACCATAAGAAACGCTTTGAAATTGATGAAATACGGCGGCGCGGAAGCCGTGAAATTAGAAGGCGGACGCCATCGCGTCAATTTGGTAAAAAGATTGGTTGACGAAGAAATTCCGGTCGTCGCGCATATCGGACTCACGCCGCAGTCGGTTTACAAGCTCGGCGGCTATCGCGTTCAGGGACGCACGGCTGATGCGGCAAAACGTTTGATAGAAGACGCGAAAATGCTCGAAGACGCGGGCGCTTTTGCCATCGTTCTCGAACTCGTTCCGCGCGAAGTCGCCGAAATCATTACGCGAAATCTGGAAATTTCGACCATCGGCATCGGCGCGGGAACAGATTGCGATATACAGGTTCTCGTTCTGCACGACCTTGTCGGTATGACTTTCGGGCGGCAGCCGCGTTTTGTGCGTCAATACGCGAACATCCGCAGCGTGATGACCGAAGCGATTCAAAATTGGACGAAAGACGTGAAGAACGGCGAATATCCGAACGAAAAGGAATCTTACGGTTTGACGGAAGAAACTAAAAAAGAGCTGAGATTACCGGACGAAAGTTAGGCTTCTATGGAAATAATCAATCGACGACCGAGAATGGCATCGCTCGCCCGAAAACTTCGGCGCGAGAATAAAACCATCGGTTTTGTGCCGACGATGGGCGCGCTGCACGAAGGACATCTGAAGCTCGTCGAAGAAGCGCGGCAGATGTGCGATGTCGTGATTGTCTCGATTTTTGTTAATCCGGCGCAGTTCAACCAAAAGGAAGATTTTGCGAAATACCCGCGCGATTTGACCGCCGACGCCGCGCTTTTGACCGAATATCAGGTCGATTATATTTTCGCGCCCGACCGCGAAGAAATTTATCCCGAAGGTTTTTCTACTTATGTTTACGTCGAAAATTTGACCGAAACGCTGGAAGGCGCGTCGCGTCCCGGGCATTTTCGCGGCGTGGCGACCGTTGTAACGATTCTTTTTAACACAATGCGTCCCGATTTTGCTTTTTTCGGGCAAAAGGACGCGCAGCAGGTTTCGGTCATAAAACGCCTGACGCGCGATTTGGGTTTTGATACGGAAATCGTCGTCGTGCCGATTGTGCGCGAAGAATCCGGCTTGGCAATGTCGTCGCGCAACGCGCGTCTCGGCGATGAAGAAAGACAAAAAGCCGCAATCATTTACAAGGCTTTGCGCGAGGCGAAAATTGCCGCCAAAAACGGTGAACGAGATGCGCTGGATTTAGCCGAAATAGTGCGTAAAACGATTGAGAGCGAACCGCTCGCGCAGGTCGATTACGTTGCCGTCGTCGATAATGAAACGCTTGACCCAATCGAAAAAATCGGCGAAAGCGCCGTATTGATTGCGGTTGCCGCGAGCTTCGGAAAAGTGCGCCTGATTGATAACACAATTATCAACCGAAAGCAGTAAACGGCACCAAACTTGCATCTAAAATAGCGAGAAGTTCGAAATGACTTTTCAACAAATATATGAAAAACATAAAATTACTTTTCCTGAGCTTAGGTCTTGTATTTGCATTTGTTTTCAGTGTCGCGGCGCAGGACATCACCTTTACGTCGCTCGGCGGCGAAAAGATTGACATCGCGCAGGATAAAGGCAAGGTCGTAGTTCTGGCAATCGGCGCGAGCTGGCTGCCGCTTTCGAAGAACCAGGCGTCCGCCATCAACAAATTATCGACCAAATATAAAGGTCGCGACGTAGCTTTTTACTTTATCGCGACCGATTCGAGCGTTCAGAAATCGAAAAACTATGCGAGCGACGACGCGATTCGCAAATTTGCCGAGAGCAATAAACTGACGATTTCAATTTTGCGCGATTCGGACGGAACGGCGACTATCAAGCAGTATAAAGTTGACCAGCTTCCGGCTTTTATCATTCTCGACAAGAACGGTAAATTAGCCGACGGACCTTTTACGGGTCTCGACCCGAACAGCGACATTTCAATTCCGCTTTCGGCGAAAATCGACAAGCTGTTGTAAAAATAATTCAAATAAAAAAATAACGGGTCAAAAAAATCGGCTCGTTATTTTTTTTTGGAAATGTCTTCCATTTGTTGTATAAGTAAAAAGTGATGTTAACTTTTAAAAAGCGCAGTTTGCTTTGTCTCATACTTAGCCTCTTTTTCTGTTTTACTTTTGAAGCGCACGCGCAAAAAGCCGCGCCGACGCTTGCCGATAAACGCGAGATTATCAAGATTCTGTTGGAAAAAACCTCGAAAACCGAGCCGGTCGGGACAATTATTATCTCGACGAAAAATCTTCCGTCAGGAATTAAAAATAATTTCCCGCAAATTAAAAACGTAAAAACTCAATTTGTTCCCGAAGGCGCGTCGGATTCGACCGTTTGCCCTTTTGAATTCGGCAGATTTTCCGTTACGGGCAAGATTGTTACGGTTTCGTTCGGCAACTGTAACGAGGCTCTGGCATACAGTTTCAAAAAAGTTCGCGGCAAATGGAAAAGCGTTCCGTTCGTTATCGAGAAGTAATTTCCTGCATCAAGCGATAAACCAGATTGACCGGCAAACCGACGACGTTCCAGTAATCGCCTTCGATTTTTTCGATAAACAGCGCCGCCTGCGCCTGAACGGCATACGCGCCCGCTTTGTCGAGCGGCTCGCCTTTTTCGACCAGAAATTCGATTTCTTCATCCGATAATTCGGCAAATTTTACGGCTGTTTTCTGCAAACCAACCAGTGATTTTGAATTTTGAATTTTGAATTTTGAATCTTTTTCGACTAGTGCGACGCCCGTAAAAACTTCGTGCCGTTTTCCCGACAAAATTCTTAACATTCTTCGCGCGTCGTCCAAATCTTTTGGCTTTCCGATGATTTGATTTTCAATCACGACGATTGTGTCCGCGCCTAAAACCAGAGCGTTTTCGTAATTAACGGCAACCGCTTCGGCTTTTTCCAGCGCCAGACGCTGCACGTATGCGTCAGGCTTTTCGCCGGGAAATTCCGTTTCGTCCACGTCGGCGACGCGTTTTTCAAATTCCCAGCCGACAAAATTCAGAATTTCCGCGCGTCGAGGGCTGCCGGAAGCTAAAATGAGTTTTGGAAGACTTAACATTGAACATTTATCATTTAACATTTAACATTTATAAGTTCTGAATGATAAATGATAAATGTTCAATGGTAAATGACCAATGGAAGATTTGATTCGCGCTCTGCCTGCGCTTTTAAAGGAATTTGACGAAAATGAAGCGGTGCGTGAAGCCGTCGTTTTCGCTGTCTGGCGAAAAGTCGCGGGCGAAAGCCTGCGCGGACACGCCGTTCCGCTTCGTCTTTTCCAGAAACATCTGATTATCGCCGTAACAAGCGCGACGTGGAAAAAACATCTCGAATCTTTAAGCGGGCAGATGATTTTCAAGCTCAATTCATCGCTCCAGCAAGCCGCCGTTACATTTATCGAATTTCGTGTTGACGAACAGACAGTCTTGCAGGAACGCGCAAAACATCCGAAATCAAACATTTCAGACGCAGAATATGAAGAAATCGCGCTCGATGAAGTTACACCGAAGCTCAGGCATTCGGCAGACGCGATAAAAGATGATAATCTCCGTTACCAATTCCTGCTCGCTGCGGGAAGCTGTCTGGCAAGGAAGAAGAAAATGAAATCGTGATACGTGATACGCGATACGTAATACGCAGGAAAATCGTATTACGTATCACGTATCACGTATCACGTATCACGTATTATGGACGTAAGAAAAGTAGCAAAACTCGCGCATTTGGAAATTACCGACGAAGAAGTCGCGCTGTTTGCGCCGCAGATGGAAGACATCGTGGCGTATGTCGAGCAGTTAAACGAGCTTGACACCGAAGCAATCGAACCGGCAATCGGCGGTTTGACGCCCGAAGGCGAAGCGACCAAAACAACTCGCGCCGATATTCCGCACGAATCTCTCGGGCAAAAACTCGCGCTCGACCAGGCGACCGACGCGCATTCGGGACATTTCCGCGTGCCGAAAGTGCTTTGAAATGAAAAATTCAAAATTCAAAATTCAAAACTTGCTGATTTTATTTTGCATTTTCCATTTTGCATTTTCCATTTCGTGCAGCATTCCGAATCTCGAATCGCCCGAATGCAGCGAAGCGAGCAATGCGGTCAGAGAATTTTATTCGTTTCATCTCGGCAACGATATGAAGCCTTCGGCGGAAAATCTGAAATTGCGCGAAAAGTTTTTGTCGAAAGAATTGTTCAAAACGCTTTCGGCGACAAGTGAGAAGGCGAAAGATTATTTCACTATAACGGAAGATTATCCGAAGGCTTTCCGCATCGGCAGATGTGAAGTCGTTTCGCCGCAAAAGACGATTTTTGAAGTTCTGTTGTTCTGGAAAGATACGACACGAAGCGAACAGCGACCGATTAAAGTCGAAGCGATAAAGGAAAACGAAAAGTGGCTGATTGATAAGGTTGAAAATAAATAAAACGATAGATTTTTATGACAATTAGTTCAAACATTAAAAAAGTTTTAGACAACGCGGAAAAGCTCAACGAAACATTGAATTCTTTTCTGAAAATCGAGCGCGAATATGCATTGAGCCGCGCCGGAGAATTGGACAATAATTCCGCCGAAATGCCTCTGAAAGGCGTGGCAATCGCCGTTAAAGACAATATTTGTACGAGCTTTTCGCAAACTTCGTGCGGCTCGCGGATTCTGGGAAATTACAAGCCGCAGTATAACGCGACGGCGGTTGAAAGATTGATTGACGCGGGCGCGGTTATCATCGGAAAGACGAATATGGACGAGTTTGCGATGGGTTCGTCGAACGAATCTTCGGCTTTCGGCGCGGCGAAAAATCCATGGGACACGACGCGCGTTCCGGGCGGAAGCTCGGGCGGCTCGGCGGTCGCGGTCGCGTCAAACGTCGTTCGCGCATCTTTAGGCTCGGAAACGGGCGGCTCGGTTCGCCAGCCTGCTTCGCTTTGCGGCATTTTCGGTTTGAAACCGACTTACGGCAGAATTTCGCGTTTCGGTCTGGTCGCGTTTGCGTCTTCGCTCGACCAAATCGGGATTTTCGGTCAGACGACAAAAGATGTCGCCGACGTTCTCGGCGCGATTGCCGGACGCGATAACAACGACGCGACGACCGCCGGCGTTGAAGTTCCCGATTATGCGGAAATGCTCGAAAATGACATTAAAGACAGGCGAATCGGCGTTCCGCGAGCGCTTTTCGGCGAAGGTCTCGTTGATGAAATTCGTGAATCGGTCGAAAAGGCAATCGAAAATTATAAATCTCTCGGCGCGGAAATCATCGATATCGAATTGCCGCACGCGAAATACGGCATCGCCGTTTATTATATTCTGGCAACGGCTGAAGCTTCTTCAAATCTGGCGCGTTTTGACGGCGTGCGTTACGGTTTTCGCGCCGAAGAAGCGCACGAGCTGCGCGAGATGTATATGAAAACGCGCGAGGAAGGTTTCGGCGCGGAAGTAAAACGCCGGATTATGCTCGGCACATACGTTTTATCGAGCGGCTATTACGACGCATATTACGCCAAAGCGCAAAAGGTGCGCGCGCTCGTCAAACAGGATTACGAAAAAGCTTTTTCTGCGTGCGACGCGATTCTGACGCCGACTTCGCCTTCGACAGCTTTTAAAATCGGCGAAAAATCGGACGACCCGCTGGCGATGTACCTGAACGATATTTACACGGTTTCGGCAAATCTGGCGAGCATTCCGGGCATCTCGATTCCCTGCGGATTGTCAAACGAAGGCTTGCCGATTGGATTTCAGCTCGTCGGTCGCGCTTGGTCGGAAGACGTTTTGCTGAATTTCTCAAACGCTTACGAAAAAGCGTTTCCATTTGAAGAAAAGCCGGAAATTTACGCAAAATAGATAAGATTATTAGCCACGAACAAACACGAATGGACACGAAAATTATTTATCTCTTTTTCGTGTCCATTCGTGTTTGTTCGTGGCTAATTTTATTTCGCTAATCTCAGATGCGAAAATTCGCGGTTTTGGGCGACGACGCCGAAGTTTCCGGCGGGCAGAATATTCTGCCAGCGCGTTTTGTCTTCAAGAATCATTTCGATTTCTTTGGCGGGAACGGGACGCGAGAAAAGATAGCCCTGACCGTATTCGCAGCCTAAGATTCGCAGTTGGTGAAGCTGGTGAATCGTTTCGATGCCTTCGGCGACAACATCGAGATTCAGAGTTTTGGCAAGCGCGATGACGGTGCGAACGATTTCGCCGTTTTCCGTGCCGTCTTCCATCGCGCTGACGAACGAGCGGTCAACCTTGAGCGTGTCAATCGGGAAACGGTGCAGGTAGCTGAGCGATGAATAACCCGTTCCGAAATCGTCAATCGAAAGCTGCGCGCCGAGTTCCCTGATTTGTTTGAGCATCGCAATCGCGTTTTCGGCGTTTTCCATTACCGCGCTTTCTGTAATTTCAAGCTTTAGACACGCGGGATTTACCTGGCTTTCCTTCAAAATCGTTTTTATTTGCTGGACAAGGTCAGGATGCGCGAAATGTTTGCCGGAAAGATTAACGCTCATCAATAATTTTTCGTTGTCCGGCGAGCGGCGCTGCCATTCGGCAAGCTGTAGGCAGGCGGTTCGCAAAATCCACAAAGTCATCGGGATAATCAAGCCCGTTTCTTCGCTGACCGGAATAAATTCGTTTGGCGGAACAAGCCCGCGCGTCGGATGATTCCAGCGAACAAGCGCCTCGAAGCCTTCGAGTTTCACTTCGTCCAGACCGATTATCGGCTGGTAATACATTTCCAGCTCGTCGCGTTCGACGGCGTAGCGCAAATCCGTTTCGAGCTGAAGAAGCGTAACGGCGCGCGTGTGCATTTTCTGGTCGAAGATAATAAATTCCTTCTGGTTTTCCTTCGCGTAATACATCGCAATATCGGCGTCGCGCAAAATGTCCTGCGCGTCCTTGTATTTCGGATTGCCGAGAGCGATGCCGATGCTGACGCTGGTGAAAACCTGTCTGCCGTTGAGCGTAAAAGGCTCGGCAATACGTTTGGCGACGCGATGCGCGAAAGCGGTCGCGTCGTCGAGGCTTTTAATGTCGTTTAAGATAATGGCGAATTCGTCGCCGCTGAAACGCCCGACGAGGTCGCCTTCGCGCATCATATTCGAAAGACGCTTGCCGACGTGAAGAATCAGTTTGTCGCCCATCGCGTGTCCGAGACTGTCGTTCATCGTCTTGAAGCGATTGAGGTCGAGAAAAAGAACGGCGAAATTGAAATCAGCCTTTTGCTTGGTTTTTTCAAGCAGAAATTTTAAGGTGTCGGAGAAAAGATTTCGGTTCGGAAGCTGTGTTAAAGCATCGTGATAAGCGGCGTGTTTGAATTTTTCGCGGCTTTCGCGCAGAGCGTGCCCGCTTTTTTCAAGCTCGGCAACGTAATGCTGCAACTCCTTGACGTGATTTTCAGCCTGCTCGGCGCGCTCGCGCTCGGCTTGCTCGGCTTTCGCGGCTGTATCTTTGATGTCGTTTACGTACCGGCGATAAGTTAAAAAGACGACCGCAAAAATTATCGCCGAAACCAGCACCATAAATGCGTCGATGCGCATAAAGGCTTTAACGAAAACACCGGCGACGACCGCGTTGAAGATGTATATGACAAGCGTGTTCAGACACGTATCGTTCCAAACCTGCCAGATTGATTTTCCGGTTTTGTTCGACATGAAAAATGCGACAAAACCCGAATTGATTGTAAACTGCACGACCGTCATCAGGCTGAGCATCAAGACGATTGTGATAAAATTACTGCTGTTGACGGCGTCGGTCAAAGAACCGAAAACGCCCATTGCCGCCAGCCCGGTTACGAAGGTGGCAATCACCATCGAGGCAACATTCAGGGCAATCGTTTGGGGTTTTATGTTAATGTTTTTCCGCCGGAAGGATATGCAGGTTAAAATTACTTCCAGAACGGCAAGACAGACGCCGATTTCTACTCCATACATCATCAATGTAATAAAAATCAGCGCTTCTGAAATTGTCAGGTGAACTTTTGTGCGCGGAAGCTGAATCTGAAGGTATGGGCTGAGAAAGATGGTCGTAAAAACAATCGCCACGAGGTGTGTGTTTGTGCTGTAAACAGGAAAATTATAGGTTATGTAAAAAACAATTATCCCTGCTACTGACAGCAGAGTCCACCTAACGATTTGAATTGTTTTATCGCTTAATTTCACAGATTATTTGGAAGATATGAACGGGTGATACTTTGGAATTCGGTAACGAGCTTTTTAAGAAAACTAACAACATTATTGTTAGTCATTGTTAGTATAGATTAAACTTTAGAAAATTTCCACAAAAAAATGCGTCGTCTGAACTTTTTTTTTCAGGCGACGCATAATTTTATGGAAAACTCGATGTTTATTACTGCATAGAGTTGGTATTATCCCCGCCGACCAGCGGAGAACTGCTGCTGAATGTCGAATCGCTCATCAGCAAACCGTCGCTCATCAAAAGCCCGTCGCTCATTAATAAGCCGTCGCTCATCAAAAGCCCGTCGCTCATCAGCAATCCGTTTCCGAAAGTCGAGCTGTAGTCCATAAACGGCGTTCCGTCGCTCATCAATAAACCGTCGCTCATCAAAAGTCCGTCGCTCATCAATAAACCGTCGCTCATTAATAAACCGTCGCTCATCAGAAGACCGTCGCTCATCAAAAGACCATCGCTCATTAAAAGTCCATTTGCGTAAACTTTCTGATAGTCGGTGATAAGCTTCGTTCCCTGCGCATAGCCGTAGTCAAGAATAATGCCCTGCGACCATTTGACGGTTTGCCCGGCGATTACCGAATTCGGCGTCGGATTTCCGGTCGTCGTCAGCATACGCGCTCCGAGCGGAGTCGAGCTGTTCAAATCCTGTCGAACCAATCTTGCCAGGCGAACCGCGCCTTCGATGTTGAGTTCTCCCGCGCCCTGTTCCAGATGATTAAATCCGGCAAGCGGCTGAGCGGTATACATCAAAATCATTTTGACCATATTCGGCGTAAGCTTCGGGTTTGCCTGCATGAGCAGAGCAGCCGCGCCGCTGACAACCGGCGTCGCCATCGATGTTCCCGAGAGATACATCATTCTGCGCTTTTCGTCGGCATTATTTGCCAGCGCCAACTGCGGATTCGTTTCAATAAGCTCATTTTCTTTCGACTGCGCGCCGATAATTTTATTGCCCGGAGCTACCAAATCGGGTTTGACGAGATTGTCATAACGTTTATTGCCTGCCGTATCCGTGTAATACGAACGCGTCGGACCGCGTGAGCTGTAAGTCGCAATGCCGTCATCGCTTCTCACGTCCGTGCCGAAAGTATTTGCAGCGCCGACGGTGATTACGGACGGGTCGTTGCCGGGCGAGTGAATCGCGCCGTAGATTTTCTGTCCGTTAGCGTCTTTGCCCGTGTTTCCGGCGGCGGCGACAACAACGATTCCGGCTGCCGTCAATTTTCTGACTGCGCGGCAGAGCGGGTCGTTACGCCACGATTCGATTGCCGGAGCGCCGAGGCTCATATTGACAACTTTGATGTTATAGGTCGCGCGATTAGTGAAAATCCAATCCAGAGCGCTGATTAATTTGGCGGATGAGCCGACGCCGACATCGTTCAAAACGCGGACGTTAAGAATTTTTGCGTTCGGCGCGATACCGCTATATTTCGCCACATAGTTTGCGTCGTTGGGGTCGAGGAATTTACCGATTCCGCCGGCGGCGAGCGTCGCTACGTGGCTGCCATGACCATATTCATCTTTATCGGTTTTGTCTTCGCCCGTAAAATCGATGTGCTTAACGATTCGGTTTGCTCCGGTATAATCGATAAACGAACGGTGGTCGGAACGAATGCCCGAATCGACGACCGCAATGCCGATACCGCTTCCGTCAAGCAAATTTGAAGCGCTTGATAGAATCGGCAATGATAAAATCGGCGTCAAAGACGCGGCTGATGTCAAAGAGGTGCGAACCATCGATGCGCCGGTTGTAGTTTCGATATGACCGAGAGTTTTCATTTGACGGTCGAGCGAAAGATGTTTCGCGCCCCGAACTTTAGAAACCGCTTCGGCGGCTGAAACCGGCAGCTCGACAACCATCATGTTCAGATTTTCGGCGCGGCTTTCGATTGCTGCATTGTTTTCTTTCAGGATTGAAAGAAGCTGCTGATTATTGATGTCGTCCGACTGCAAAATGACTTTTACTTTCTGTTTGTCGTTGCCGCTTGCCATCAGCTCACGTAAATCTGGCGAGATTTTATCGCCGACAAACGAATCGTCAAAATCAGCCGTCGTGCCGACATCGACTCTTTGAAATTTATTCTTTAACTGCGTATCGAGCGCGACCAGTTCGTTGTAATCCGTCGAGCTTCCGGCGCTCAGAACCTGAATTTTGCCCTTGATAACGGACTCGCGCAGGCTTTCGGCTATTTGCGCTCCGTATAAAGGATTGTTTTTAGCAAAAGCGGCGATGCTGTCGGTAATGATAATAATGTCATTCGCTTTTTCGATTTCGCTCAAAACGCTTTTTGCAAGCGCTTCGACTTCCTGTTCGTTGGCGGAATCCACCAGAATCGCGCCCAAATCCATTTTCAGAATTTGTTTGCCGCGCAATTTTGCCGGAGCGTCGGCAGAAAGCAGCTTGACAGCAAGATTTCCGATGACGAATTGACGTTTATCCGAGTATTCGTCAATAAGAACCGCATTTTTCTTTGCCGGCGATGCCAGAATCTGAATGATTTTTTCAACTTCCGTATCGATGCCTTCGAGCCACGCGATTTGTCCTTCTTTTGCAAGCCGGGTGTAATCCTGCAAATATTTCGATGTTTGAGTTTTTTCCTTATTAGAAGTTGAAACCTGAACATCGTTTTTTGGGAGGTTACTGGTTTGTCCAAAACCGATTGAAGTAATGAACATGGACGCGGTGATTAAACCGGAAATAAAATGTGTTATTTTGTGTCGTCTCATTTGTCCTGTTTCCTATATACGAGTATTTGTGGAAATTATTCCATTCAGGAATTGGCAATGAGCGTGCCATTAATTGGCATTTTTCAATAACACTAATGTTTTCAGGCTTATAAAATTATAAAAGGCAAAACACAGGCTTTTTATAAAAAGAAAATCGGTCAGACTGAATGAATGATTATTCAGCCTGACCGAAGATAGTGAACAGTGAACAGTGAATAGTGAATAGTTTAAGAATCTTTTCTTCACTGTTCACTATTCACTTTTCACTTATTAATTCCCACTTGACTCAAAGCATAAGCGTAGTCAAAAGCTATTTCTTTCAGACGGTCGTATCTGCCGGACGCGCCGCCGTGTCCCGCGCCCATATTTGTTTTGAGCAGCAGAACGTTGTCGCCGGTTTTCGTCGCGCGAAGCTTTGCCGCGTATTTTGCGGCTTCCCAGTACATTACCTGCGAATCGTTGAGCGAGGTTTCGATTAGCATATTCGGATAATTCTGCGCTTTGATGTTGTCATACGGCGAATATTTCATCATATATTCGAACGCTTCCTTCTCGTTCGGATTTCCCCATTCAATCCATTCCGAAGTCGTCAAAGGCAAATCCGCGTCGAGCATCGTGTTCATCACATCGACAAACGGAACCTGCGCGATTGCGGCTTTGAAAAGCTCTGGATTCATATTGACGACCGCGCCCATCAAAAGCCCGCCCGCGCTGCCGCCCTGAATTACCAAACGGTCAGGCGAAGTGTATTTATTGTCAATCAGGTATTTGGCGGAATCGACAAAATCGTTGAACGTGTTCATTTTCTTAAACATTCTGCCGTCCTGCCGCCATTTTTCGCCGAGCTCGGAGCCGCCGCGAATGTGCGCGATGGCGTAAATCATTCCACGGTCAACCAGACTTAAACGCGCCGTCGAAAAGCCCGGCGTCATCGAAAAACCGTAAGAGCCGTAAGCGTAAAGCAGCATCGGCGCTGTGCCGTCGAGCTTAGTTCCCTTTTTCATCACAACCGAAATCGGAACTTTCACGCCGTCGCGCGCCGTCGCCCAAAGTCTTTTCGTTTCATACTGCGTTTTGTCGTAGCCGCTCGGAATTTCAAGCTGTTTGACAAGCTCGCTTTTGCCTGTGGCTAAATTGTATTCATAAACCGAATTCGGCGTGGTCATCGAAGCGTAGCTGTAGCGAATAATATCCGTATCGAATTCGGGATTTGAGCTGATGCTCATCGTGTAAACTTCTTCGGCGGTCGGAATCCGCTTTGTCGCGCCTTTCGGTTTTGTATTAATTACCTTTAAATATTCCAGACCGTTTTCGCGTTCGGAAACGACGGCGTAATCTTTGAAAAAGCTTATGTCGTCGATTTTTATATTCGGATTGTGCGGGATAAATTCCTTCCAGTTTTTTTCCGACGGATTATCGACCGGCGCGCGGACGACGCGAAAATTCTCGGCGTTTTTGTTGGTCGTGATATAAAACTCGCCGTTGTAATAATCGACCGAGAACTCGTGGTCTTTCTCGCGCGGCAGAATCAGCTTCCATTCGCCGTTCGGCTGGTCAGCCGGGAGATAACGAAATTCGGTCATCGTCTTGGCGAAAGACGCGAGAAAAATCATCTTTTTATCGCGCGAGCGGCTGACGCCGATGTCGAAAAGCAAATCTTTTTCGTCATAAAGCAAATCGTTTTTGTCCGAGCCGAGTTCATGCCGCCAGAATTTGTCCGAGCGTTTGTCTTCCGCATCTTCGGTAACGACGAAGACGGTTTTATTATCGTTCGCCCAAACGACTGAAGTTACGCGCTCGATTTTATCGGGCAGAATTTTTCCGGTTCTTAAATCTTTGAATTGGAGCGTGTACTGGCGATAGCCGGTCGTGTCGGTGGAAAATGCGAGAATATTTCCGTCGTCGCTGACGGAGAAGTTTCCGACGGAGAAAAATTTATAATCCTTCGCCATCTCGTTCTGGTCGAGCAGCGTTTCGGCGTCTTTGCCGTCTTTCGATTTGCTTCGGAGATAGACGGGATACTGTTTGCCTTCGAGAGTTTTGTTGAAATACCAGTATTCGCCGAGATGATAAGGCACGCTCGTATCATCCTGCTTGATGCGTCCGAGCATTTCCTTGTATAGATTATCGACAAACGCCGTATGCGGCTTCATAAAAGCCTCTGTGTAGGCGTTTTCATCTTCGAGATACTTGATTATTTCGGGATTTTTTTTTTCGTTCCGGTCTCGAAGCCAGAAATAATCGTCTTTTAGCTCATAGCCGTTTATCTTTGTAATGCGCGTTTCCTTTCGTGCGACGGGTGGTTTCATATCTGTCTGGGCGACAATCACGGTGTTGCCTATAACTATAATAATAAATGCGAATGCCAGAATAAAAATTGATTCTCTCACTTTGCCAAACTCCTTATAATTGTTTAAAACAGGAAAGATTTGTTGGAATTATACATCAATCCGCGTTTTATTGTCGCCGATTTCGGGTAAAAGTGTTGTGAAATTTTATGAAATTTTATCAAACAATTATCAAAGCGCCGCTTACTTTCGCTGGTTATCGAAAAAATTTAACAAATATCTCCGCTTGCAGTTAACACTTTTCTCTCTGCTTCGTCTATATTAGCGGCAAGATATTAAAAGCCGTTTTTTGATGAGCGACGGAAGCCCTTTTATATTCGTTCATAATTGATTTATATTTATCATCACTCATCAATTTTTATAAAAAAATGTCGGAAAGCGAAATGACCGGAAACATACTTTTATTCTCGACAGCGACCGCGCCGCAAACGGAAACGATTAAGGCGGAAGCGGTGATTGTCGAGCGCATCTGCGCCGGCGACCGCGAAGCTTTCGGCGAGCTTTACGGGATTTTCGCGCCGCTTGTTCACGGCATAATTCTGGCAAGAGTTCCGCGCGACGAAGTTGACGATTTGGCGCAGGAAGTGTTTTTGTCGGCTTATAAAAATATAAATTCGCTTCGGGACAGAAACGCCGTCGGCGCGTGGCTTTCGATGATTGCGCGAAATCGCGCGACCGAATATTATCGCCAGGCGAAGCCGACCGAGGAACTCCCGGAAGATTTGAAAGGAAACGACGCGCCGCGAACCGAAGCGCAGGAAATTTTAGCGGCGATTCGCGCTTTGCCCGACGCTTATCGAGAAACTCTGGTTCTGCGTCTGGTCGAAGGAATGACGGGACAGGAAATCGCCGAACGAACAGGCTTGACGCCCGAATCGGTTCGCGTCAACCTGCACCGGGGAATGAAGCTTCTGCGCCAGAAACTAGGGGTGAAAGATGAATAAGAAAAAGTAATACGTAATACGTGATACGCAATACGTAGTACGCAAAATCAAAACGTATCACGTATTGCGTATTACGTATTACGTCTTCATCCTTCCAAAACGGAGTAGTAAAAAGTGATGAACGAAGATTATCTTTGGGACAAAACGGGCGAAGACCCCGAAATAGAAAAACTGGAAAACGCGCTCGCCGTGTTTCGATATAAGGAAACCGCGCCGCCCGAGCTTCCGGCGAAAGTTCTGCCTTTCAAAAAGAAAGACGCGCCGCGCAGCTTTATCCGCTACGCTTATGCGGCGGCAGCCTGCGCTCTGTTTGCGGCGATTTCGCTCGGCGTTCTGTCGCAGCTTTCGAATAAAACCGGCGAAATTGCCGCCGATGTAACGGCTATTTATACGCCTCAAACAAGTTTCGAAACGCCGACGGAAACCTTTTTGCCGCTCATCGAAAAATCCAAAACGTCGAAAGAGGATTTAAAGCCAAAAATTGTAAAGATTAAAAAAGCCGTTTCGCCAAGAGCGGCACAAAATAAATTACTGGCGCGAAACGCTAAAAAAACTAGACCGGACGAGCTTACAACCGAAGAAAAATACGCGTATAACCAGCTAGTGCTCGCGCTTTCGATAACCGGCTCGAAACTGCGTCTGGTTACGGACAAGATTGAAGGCACGGAAAAACTGAATTCCATTAATAAACAATAATGCAGAAGACGCGCGCAAATTAAGGACGCAAAAACACACTTATTTCGCGCGGGTTTTCGCAATAAATAGGAGAAAAACTATGAAATCATACATTAATCATTCATTAAAATTTATTTTACTGTCGCTCGTTCTGCTTGCGGGAACATTAGCGACAAACGCTCAGGACGCGGCGCGGCTTCATTTTGAAAAGCTGAACGGGCTTGAAACGAGAGCGCAGGACGTGGTCGAAGTTACCATCGAAGGCAAGCTGCTCGATTTGGCAAAGCGCGTTCTGGCTAAAAATAAGGACGCCGACGCGAAGAAAGTCGGCGAGGCAATCAGCGGTCTGAAAGGCATCTACGTGCGGGTTTACACCTTCGCCAACGAAAACGAATACAACATCGCCGACGTTGAAGAAATCCGCTCGCAGCTTTCAGCGCCGGGCTGGGAACGTCTGGCAAATGTTCGCAGCAAGAAAAACAATCAAAAGGTAGATATCTTTACGATGTTTACCGGCGATATGATGAGCGGCGCGGCGGTCGTCGTGAGCGAATCGAAAAGCATCGCCGTCATCAACGTCGTCGGCACAATCGACATCGACCTTCTGGCGGAACTCGGCGGCAAGATGAACATTCCGCGTATGGACATCGAAAAAGACTCGGACACGAAACCGAAAAATTAAAAAGGAGCGCAGGACAATGCTAATTAAAAAGAAAATTATCATCGCGTTTGTTTTTTTGATGCTGGTCTTCACCTTTACCGCTCCGGCGGCGAGCGCGAAGCCGAGCGAATATCAAATGCTCGTCAAGCATCTGAAAACTAAATATAAAGCGAAAAAGGTCAAGATTCCCTTTATCTGGCTCGCCCGTGCTGCGGTCAGCATGGTTCGCCCGGCAGGCGTCAAAAGCTTCAGCATAACGCTTTTCGAAGGATTGCAATTTTCGCGCGATTCGCTCGACAAGGAAATGCAGTCGGCGATGCGCAGCTCTTTCGACGAAAACTGGAGTCCGATTTTCCACGTCCGCTCGCGCGAAGGGCAGCAGGCTTACATGTATATGCGCGAGGATAAAAACGTCGTAAAAATCACGCTCGTAACAATCGACAAAGAACAGGCGGCAGTCATCCGCGCCACGTTCAGCCCCGATAAATTGGCAGATTTTATGAACGACCCGAAAATCTTCGGCATCTCTTTAAGCGACGACAATGAAAAGAAATCGCCAAAAAAGGTAACGATTACCGAGGACAAAGACGACGATAAAGACGATGACAAAGAAAAAACGAAAGCTCCCTGACTGATTCGAAAAGCTTCCCTTCTTCAAAAAGATAAAAAGGCAAAAGGCAAAAGGAAAGTTTGATTTTCCTTTTGCCTTTTGCCTTTTAAATTATTCGGCGGTTTTGCGCGGTTTGCCGTTAAGATAATTTTCAGCGGCTCGCCTTCAAACCGGTACAGCTTCACACGCTTGGCTCTACAAATATATTATCCGGTAAATTTATTGCATTTTCGTTTGACTTTTGAAATAACACCTGTTACAGTGCTCCGCATCAATCATGATTGGCTGGCGGATAGATTCCTTAACGGGAATTATCCTGCCTATTTCGATAATACTCGCGTAATTGCAGATTACGCTGAGAGCAGATGTCGTTATACAATGCGGCGATGTTTACTCGATTCTTCCAAAAGTGCATTAACCTGTCAAAAAAAACGATGTCGTTATGTGACGCGGCGACGTTTGTTTCATTCTTCCGCAAGTGCGTCATTTATCCTTAAAAATTAAGAGCGGATGTCGTTACATAATGCGGCGGCGTTCGTTTGATTCTTCCAAAAGTGCATTATCCCAATTAAAAAAGAGGAAAAAATAATGGCAGGCTACGTTTCAAGTGTTTCGTGGTTTTTGAAGGGACAAATATACCTTCGCGTTTACACCAGTACGGGAACTAAAATAACCGAAAGGTGTTGGGATAAGGACAAATGGTATACCGGCGCTTTTTCGGCTGAAGGGTCGGCGGTCGGCGGTACAGGCTGGTTGGATAGTGGAGGTCAGATTCATCTGCGCATCTACGTTTGCAATCCCGCCGGGCAAATTGTCGAGAAATGCTGGGATAAAGACAAGTGGTATGACGGCGCTTTCGCAAGTCAGACTAACGCTAAAGGCACAGGAGCTTCGGCGTCGTCATGGTATGACGGCGGGCAGGTTCATATTCGCGTTTACGTCAGAAATTCCGACGGGTCGGTAACCGAATACTGCTGGGATACGAACAAGTGGTACAAAGGCGGATATACCGGTTAACGGAGCGGTCTTAGCCGTTTGATAATTTGACACGAAATCTCTCCCGGATTCCGCTCGGCAGCCGCTGTTTGTCTGCTCCTATATGGATATATAAGGAATCCGCGAGAGATTTTCGTTGTATTATCCGCAGAGCGCTTGATATCTGAAATCAGCTTATGAAAAGTTTGAAAACACGCGAAAAACTTTAATAACGAGCGCGCAATGTTTATCTAAGCGGTGATAACTCCGTCTGCGCCGTGCAAACTCTATCTACAGTCGCGCAAAGTTCATCTACCGCGTACAAAGTCTATCTACGACGTGCTAAGTCCATCGACGAGCGGAAAAGTTCATCTACGCCGTACAAAGTCTATCTAAGTTGTACTAAGTCCATCTACGCTGTACAAAGTCCGTCTACGCGTGAAAAAGTCCATCTATGGCGTACAAAGTCTATCTACGGCGTAAAAATCTAAATTTCGGGCAATTATTTTTCTTTTTTAACTTTCAAATTTTATCTTTAAGGAGAAAAACAGATGAACGACAGGCACAGACGTATTTACGAAGCGGCGCTAAGGGTTTTGGCTTTTATTATCGCGTATTACGACGTTTTAAAGGTTTATCCGATAGTAGTCGAAATAAAAACCGAACTCGCGGCGGCAACCGAAACGCTGACGGGTCTCGGCACGGAAAAGGTAACGAAAATCGGCGCGGCGAAAGATAAAACGATTCATCGCGGCGACGCGCGGCAACACCTGATTGATTTAATGCAGGCGATTACCGATATGTGGCGGCGTATCGCCCCGAAAATCGGCGGCGATGTCAACCGGTTTCGGATGCCTCGCGGCGGAGACCAAGACATTATCGCTACTGCCGGAAGCTACGCCGACCAAGCCGAACCCGTAAAAGCCGAGTTTACAAAACGCGCTTTTCCGGGCGATTTTATCGAGACTCTACAAAAAGCAACGACGACATTTTCGCAAACCGTCGGCGAAGCGGATACGGCGAAGCGCGAAAAGGTCGGAACGAACGCGGCTTTCGACGCGCCCGCTAAAACGTGCAAAAATGTGATTGATGATTTAGACCCGATTGTGAAAATGCATTTTCGAGACAATCCGCAAGTCCTTGCCGAATGGCTCGTCGCCTCGCACATCGAACGCGCTCCGAGAGGAAACAGTGAGAATAAATCGAAAAATCCGACGCCAAATCAGTAAATAAAAAAGGCAAGAGGAAAAATCCCTTTGCCTTTATTACTTTTTAGAATTTACACACTCCCTGACGGTCGTATTTCTGCCTTTTAACGTTCGTCAATCGGCGTGTATTTCAAATCGCGTTCGCCGATGTATTCGGCGCGCGGGCGAATGAGTTTGTTATTGCCGTATTGTTCGAGAATGTGTCCCGTCCAGCCGGAAATGCGCGAGACGGCGAAAATCGGCGTGTATTGGTCGAGCGGAATGTCCATCATGTAATAGGCGGACGCGGAATAGAAATCGACGTTCGGATACATTCCTTTCTTTTCGAGCATCGCTTTTTCGATTTTCTGCGACATATTAAACCATTTCATCTCGCCTTTTTTCTCGCCTAATTGCTGCGAGAATTTGCGAAGCCACGTCGCGCGCGGGTCTTCGGTTTTGTAAACGGCGTGCCCGATGCCCATAATCTTGCGCTTTTCTTCCAAAGCTTTGTCGAGCCACGAATCGATTTCTTCTTCGCCGCCGATTTCCTTGAGCATTTTCATCACGGCTGTATTCGCGCCGCCGTGAAGCGGTCCCGAAAGCGCCGCGATGCCGCCCGTTACAGCGCCGTAAACGTCTGCCAGTGTTCCGGCGATGACGCGGCACGTAAAGGTCGATGCGTTAAGCTCGTGGTCGGCGTGCAAGATAAGTCCGATGTCGAACATTCTCGCTTCTTCCGCTTCCGCGCGCTCGCCGCGCATCATATACAAAAAGTTTTCGGCGATGCTCAAACTGCTGTCCGGCGCGATAATATCTTTTCCGCTGCGGATTCTTTCCCACGCCGCGACGAGCGTTCCGATTTGCGCGGTCAGCTTGATTGACGCTTTGAGCGCGTGCTCGCGGTCTGTGCCGTGTCCTTCGCTGTCGTAAAAATCGAGCATCGAAACCGACGTGCGCAGAACGTCCATCGGGTCTGAATCCTTCGGAAACTGCTTCATCAATTCGATGACTTCCGTGGGCGCATTGTAGTTTGCGCGAAGCTGATTTTGTAAATCTTCGAGCTCATCTTTTTTCGGCAGACGAGCATTCCAGAGCAAAAAGACGACTTCTTCAAATGTCGAATTATTGGCTAAATCGTGAATGTCATAACCCTGATAAATTAAAATTCCCTGCTCGCCGTTGACATCGCTGATTGCGCTCGACGCGGCAACCACGCCTCTCAGTCCGGCGGTCGCGGCGGTTGGTTCTGTTGCTGTACTCATTATATTTTTCCTTAAAATCTATTAAATTATTCTCTTGTTTAAAATTTAACAAAACGGCTTACAACTGACAAGTTACGCCGATTTTTTCGGCTTTATAATACTCACCGAAACGCGCTCGCCGACGGTCGTGTTCAATAATTTAGATGCGGAATCTTGCGACGCGGCTATCTCCAGAAAGCCCGCGCTGCCGAAAATCATAAAAATTTCGCCGTTTTTCGCTTCGACATAAAAATTTTGCAGTTTGTCGATTATCTTCCCGTTAATTTCGACGGAAAAATTTTCAGGTAAATCTTCCCTTTTCAAATTCGTTATCAAATTACCGAAACGGTCGATGTGAATAACTTCGGCTTCGATTTTTTCGCCGGAAATCTTTTTCGGCTTTGCAGTTTCAAAACGGATAAAATCTTCGAGTTCCCTGCCGCATTCATTTGGCTTTACGCCGACAGACAGATGCGCGGCGACGGGCGCGAAAATGTCGCGCCCGTGAAATGTTCGGCTGATTGGATGGTGAAAGAGTTTTTCGTTCGCAAGTTCAAAAACGCGGAAATCTTTTTCTTTATCAGAAATAAAACTCAGCAACCCGTTGTCGGGCGCGATAAAGTAATATCGTCCGGTTTCAACCAGAATCGCTTTGCGATTTGAGCCGACGCCGGGGTCGACGACTGCGACGAAAATCGTTTTTTCGGGAAAATCTTTGCAGCAGGCTCGAAGCGTAAAAGCAGCGGCGCGAATGTCCTGCGGCGGAATTTCGTGTGTAATATCGACAATTTTAGCGTTTGGATTAATCGACAGAATCACGCCTTTCATCGCGCCGGCAAAATAATCCTGCGTGCCGAAATCCGTTAATAAAGCGATAACCATTAGAAAATCAATTACGAATTATCAATTACGAATTACGAATGATAAGAAGACCTTTGACCTTTGATTTTTGACCTTTGATTTTACTCAATTTCAAAGGTCGAAGCTCAAAGCTCAAAGGTCAATTGCTTTCCAATTAGTAATTCGTAATTGATTACCTGATTTGCGTTTCGTAAACAGTCTTGATACGAAGCTGTTGATTTTTGTTGAGACGGATGTGTTTTCCGCGCTCCATGACAACAGCGCCGACGCCGAAAGCCGCGCCGACACCCGCGCCGACTGCCGCGCCGACAGGTCCGCCGGCGATTGCGCCGATGACCAAACCCGTTCCGGTCGTTGCTCCGACTTTGATTGAATCGTCTTTGTAAGAGCTTTTGCCGAGGGCTGTGCCTTCGGTGTCAACCATTTTTACGTTGTCGCCTTTGGTCGGTAAAACTTCCGTCAAAATCGCGTTGAAATTGCTCCAGCGATTTTCCAGCATGACGATGCGGTCAAACGAAAGAAGAAGCTGCGAGCGGCGTTTGATTCTGCCGGGTTTCTGGATTTTGCTGACTCTGCCTTCGATAATCGCGCCGCTCAGCTCATACGGCGAGATGACTTTTGCCGTAAATTTATCGCCTTCGCGATTTCTGTCGGTGTTTATATCGTCGAGCAGCTCGACAATCAGTTCGGTATCGGTCGCAATGACAACCGACTGCGTATCATAAACCGGCGTGTTAATCGTATTTTCAGTTCTGTTTGACGTTACCGGCTGCTGATTGCTCGAACTCGACATTGTTTCGGACGGCATTGTCGTCGCAACGGTCGTCGTGTTTTCGGAAACCGGCTGAGTATTTGTTTCAGTCGGCGTTGTAATTATTGTCGAATTCGTAACGGTTTCGGTCGGCGTCGTTGTCGTCGCAACCGGCGTCGTAACGGTCGTTTCAGTAGTTGTTCTTACCTGCAAAACGCCGCGTTTATTCAAATCAGCCGGAATTGTCGCGTCGAACGAGCGTTTTTCAAATCCGGTGTTGTAACCGATTTCAAAACCCTGCTGATAACCGTCGCGGTAATCGTTTAAAGTGCCGTATTCCTTGTTGTAGGCACGGTCGGCTTTGGAATATTCGCTGTGTCTTTCGTAACTTTTCGCCGTATTGTCAATCACATCGCGGTAGCCCGACATATAACCGTCGGAATATCCGGTTCGGTAGCCGCGTTGTAATGCGATTTTTGTGTCTTGGGCTGACGCGCTTTGGATTGCTAAGCTCAGGAAAGATACGGAAACGAGAGAAAGACTAAGAAAAATAGCTAAAAAACTTCTGGTTAGCTTCATTTATCCTCCTAATATCAAAAAACTAGAAATAGTTTGTCCGCTATGATTTATACACTATAACTTAAGAAATTACAAGAATTATTTTTCGAGTGATTTTCGCGGTCGTGCATTTGTTTATGTAATGGGAACTATCGTTTGTCCGATTTAGACACTCGATGGGTCATAATTGCCTTCTGACAATCGATTGGTTATTTTTTTGAGGAGAAAAAAAATAACTAATAAATTTGTTCTATTTGCCACCGACTGTTATATAAATTTTCTTTATATTCTAAATATCTATCTTTGAGTTCTCGACTCAATTTAGGCAATATTCTCCTTAATATTACCCCATTTGAATCTGCTAAGACTAGTCGTAAGAATTTTCTTAATAAAAAACTTAGTAATTTCTCCAATCGTCATTTCAATCTATTTTCTCATCAGCGACTTATAAATGTTCCAAATTAGTGCTATTCGTTTTGTATTTCCAATTATTTGCTTTTCTGAATGAAGCAACTAATTTACCATTAATAAATAAGCCTCCACTTCTGCTTGCTCGGGCAAATGTTTAGTTTTCACTTAATTTTTTACTCGCTATCTGATACCTCAGATATTTACCTTCGAACATATAAAATAAAACTTGCAGGCAGGACAATCCTCATTTGGTCTAGGTGAAAAATCACGACGTATTATACCGTCAATGGCTTCAATAAGTGATGAGAATTTTTCTTGAAGCGGGACTTCCTTACCGCGTCGAAGTTTTCGAGGGACAAAAACCTCTTCTCCAGTCTTCAAAGATGCAACATTTATTTGTGCTTCGGTATTATTCTGCTTCGCACTTTCATGAAGCAGTTGATAAAGCATTTCGTCAGACTCCTTTTTGCGCAATTTTCCGTTTCGCCAATGCTCAATTGAAATTTGTTTTTTGCCTGCTTCATTTTCGAATTCATGGAAAAAGTCGGACGAAAATAAAACTCTTCCATTCGGTAAATCGAAATGCCAGATTTTTCTCTTGAAATTACCAGTTGAAACGGCAGACATCCGCGCAAAAGCATTGTGCAAAACTTCGATTGCTTCGGTCTTGTAAAGTTGGGCGTAAGCGTGCTCGGCGTGTGTTGATTTCGTCCAACGCATCAGAAAATTTCCCTTCAATTTCTCAAGCGAAACTTCACGCTTTGCCGCAATTTCGTCCAAATAATAATTTAAGGTCGCGTGCAGAGCGCGATGAAATTCGAGATAAACAGCATCCGAAGTTTTTTCCCTTTTCAGTTGCGTTTGATAAAAATAGCGCCGCGGACAAGTTTCGTAATCTTTCAATTCGCGCAGAAAGAACTCCGGTTTTTGTAAATTTTCGGCTGAAGAGATTTCAATTAATTCTTCCGGTTTGGGCTGAAAATCCTTACTGTACCAGGTTGCTCCGCTTTCGGGCGAGAACGGCAGATGTTCCGCCAGAGATTTCAAGAAGGGTGAAGCGTTACTCGTTTGTTTGCCGTAGCGCGTTGAACGAGATAAGCATAAAATTTGGCGAGCGCGTGAAATTGCCACAAAGAAAAGGCATTTTTCTTCTTGCGTATGTTCGGCTTTTTCGTCTAAATCCGTTATGCCCTCGGGCAGCGGACAAATATTTCCTTTGCTCGCTTTCGGGTAATATCTACCGCCCAAAAATGGAATAAAAACCGCTTCAAATTCCAGTCCCTTGCAAGCGTGAATCGTCAGCAGCCTTACGGCGTCTGTTTCCTGCATTGATGTGGGAAGCTGTTGCAATGATTGTTCTTCACCAAACATTTTCAAGCGGCGAGCATAGCGCAAAAATTCTCGTATCGCCGCTTCACGCGAGAGAATTTTTGTAGTATTTTTCGAGTCGAAGGCTTGCGCAAGCTGCAAAAGCTGATACAAAGCAAGCCGGGCAGAGGCATTTAATTCGCTTTGCCAATCAACCAAGTACGAGCCGTTTTCAAACAAATAATTTGTCAAAAGATTCCAGATTGAAGCCTCTGGCGGCGCGGAAGCAAAATCTTTTGCCAATTTCAAAAAATTCTCTTTTACGGTTTCATCAAAATCATTTATTGTTGCCGGAAAATTTATCGCCTCTGTAATCGAAGTTTTATTTTCCACCGAATAGATAATAATTCGCTGAACATCCGCGAAAGGAATTTTGTAAGCTGCAAAGTTAGCAACGCGAACAATCGCGTATTTATCGTCGCTAACGAACGCCAGCCACGAAAGCAAATCGCGTACAGTTTCCGATTCAAGCCAGTTGCCGACATATAAAATAGGAATATTATGTTTTTCGAGTTCTAAGGCAATTTTTTGCAGTGTTTTGTGAGTTCGCGCAATCACCGCTTGCTCGTGCCAAGCCGCAATTCCCCTTTTGCGTAGGTCACTCATTTGTTCCGCCATCCATGTCGCCTCTTCCGCTAAATTTTCGGTGACGGCTAAACGAATTTCGCCGGTTTCTTCTTCCCGGTGCGTCTGCCAATCCGTAAAACTTTCATTTTCGCCGTTCTCGTCAAGTTCTTTGGCAAAGGTACTAACAGCGGCAACAATATGGGGACGCGAGCGATAATTTTTACCGAGAAAAAGATTTTGCGATTTGGGAAAATCCTTTGCAAAATCTCTCAGATTACGCGAAGCCGCCGCGCCGCGCCAGCGGTAAATCGCCTGCCGCGCATCTCCAACCGCCCAAACGCCGTTTCCGTTGTTTGAAACAAGACGCAGCAACTCCGCGCCGGCGCGATTAACGTCTTGATATTCGTCAACCAAAACGTGCTGAAATTCTTCGTTGACCCAATCACGAATCGCCTTATTTTCACGAAGCAGGCAAACGGAGCGAAATATTAAATCACCGTAATCGAGCAAATTTCTTTCCCTTAAAAATTCATCGTAAATTCGATAAACACGCGCAGTTTCCAGACATTTTTCGGCGATTTCCACTTCTTTGGCGGTTTCGGCTTTTGACGCCTGCACCTCAGCCAGTTTTTGGAAATCTTCTTTGGAGATGAGTTCGTCTTTGGCGCGCGAAATTGTCGCTAAAATCGCGGGCAAATTCCCGAGCGGTTCGCGCAGATTTTGAAAATGTTTCAGTTCGAGCGAAACCAGTTTTTCTTCCAAAAGCTCAATCGCAGTGATGCGGTCAATAATCGGCGCATTGTTGGACAGTTTGGCGGCATTGTGATATTTCCGCAAAAGATTCAGCCCAAAAGCGTGAAATGTCGTCATATAAATGCGCGTCGCGGTTTCCTTATCGACTGCTACAGCGATTCTTTCGCGCATTTCTTCGGCGGCTTTGTTTGAGAATGTCAAAGCCAGAATGCTTTCGGGCGCGACCAATTTTTCTTTCAGCAAATAACAAATTCTTTCGACAAGCGTTCGCGTTTTTCCCGTCCCGGGCGCGGCTTCAAGAAGTGTCGGGCAAATCTCGGTTTGCGAGGCATTTATTTGAGTCCGGTCGTTCGATTCTGGATTCTGGATTCTGGATTCTGGATTTTCTTCATTTTCCGTTTCCGTTTTCCATTGTTTGCTTTCCGTTGTAATAAGCGATTGCGTGAGTTGCGAATAAACCAGACTGACGGGCAGACCACTTTTTCGCGCGACTGATGAAGCGTTTAATTTTTCTTCCGAAAACGCTTTCCACGCCAAAATGCAGGGTAGAAGAAATTCTGCGGCAAAGGCGTTAGCTTCACGTTCGGTTTTCTCGCTTTGCCCGTAGCCTAGAACCCGGCTTTCGGCATCGAAACTTTCGGTTTCCGCGACTGAAAAATTGATTTCTTCAGGTGTGCAGTGCGCGGAAAGTTCGTGCAGGCGCAAATGAGCGTATTCGTGTGCCTGGCAATAAAGCGCGTAATTTTTCGGAAGGGTTTTATCAAAATAGATACGGTCTTCATCCAAAACCGCCGACGCGCCGCATAAAATCACGTCGCCCTTTTCCGCCGCGAAACGCTTAATCGTCGTAAAATCTTCCGTCATCTGCAAAAGAGTTTCGGCGGAGAACAGCTCGCCAAAATTTTCGCCGCAAATCTGACGACGAAAATCGCGGGCTTGCTGACGGATTAAATCAAAGTGAGACATAACAATTTTGGATTTCAGATTCTGGACTTATAAGAATTTAATCGCTTATTCTAATTTCAACAATTCCCGCTTTTGCTCGGCAGTCAGCTCCATATCTTGTTTGACAGCTTCAGCAAAAGGTTGTTTCGGTAAAGTGTGCGGCGCGTTTTTGGATTTGTATCTGGCGGCTTTCGGCAGTTGAGACGGCAAAGCGAAAAACGCTTGCAGGCTTTCGGTTGAAACGCGTAAAACATCAGCTAGTTTTTCTTCGATAAAGCGCGGAATTCCCTTCAGATTCCGGCGGTCCAGCTTTCGCATCAAGGTTTCCGAAACGCCGAGCACGTTTAGCAAAACTTCACGCGTCACGCCGCGTTTTTCAGCCAGCTCGCGTAAATCATTAATCGTTTCGTCGGATTGCGCGTAAAACTGGGCGAGCACATTTTCGATTGTTTTTTTTTTCGACTCGGAAAGCGTCTCGTCAATCGTTGCCGCTTCTTCGTCCGCTAAAACGAAAAACTCAAACTCGCGCCAGTCGGTATAAGCTTCGGCAATCTCGCGCTTGTATTCGGGATATTTTTCCTGAAACGCGCGCACATCTCCAAGCGATAAATCTTTCTTCGAGGCGAACATTTCGTTCAAAATAATTTGTAAATCGTTTGACTCTTCCCGGATCATTTTGTATCTCCCTACGGCTTGCGGTGCGCTTCGAAAAGTTCTTCGATGTGCCGCAATTTATTTCGCACCGTACGAGCGGTGACACCTAAAATTTCGGCGATTGCTCCCTGTGTTTCTTCATCCTGATAATATAGAATGCAAATTTGTCGTAAATCCTTCGGCATCTGCGCTAAAATTTGGCGACTCGTCAACAGTTTTTCCTTTTTGTCGAAAAAATCTTCATCGTCAATCAGACGATTCTCATAATCCGTTCCATCATCATTTGAAAGTTCGCTGAAAAGCGCAGTAGCGTGGTATTTTTCCGCGTGTTTTCGCCGGTATGCGGAAATCAACGCGCTCAACGCTTTGTAAAAAAGAACTTCCCAGAAATCATAGCTTTTTTCTGTGCGCTCAAAAACTTGTCTCAGCATCTGAATTCGAATTTCGCCTACGGCGTCCTCGATAAAATTCGCATCAAAAGAGTCGTTTCGCAAAACTTTCCCGATACGCTTTTCGCAAGCGGCAAACAGACGTTCGCAAATCAAATTTTCAATCCGAAACAGTTTTTCCGAATGCGCCAGACTTAAAAGACAAATCAATGTTTCCTCACGCAGAAAATTTTCGGCTTGACGGTCGATAATTGATAATCGCTCTGTAAAATCGGCTTTGGAAAGCCGCAAACATTCTTCGATTTGTCTTTCAATTTCCGGCAGGCGTTCATAATTTGCGCTTAATTTCGGCGGAGTTTCCGCACTGAAAATTCGTTGCGTTGTATTATTTGAGAGATTATCGGTCAAAACCCTTAGCCCTCGCTTTACTAAATGTCGAGTCAGAGAAAAAAGCGGAAATATTTTTCTGAAAAATTTCGGAAAACAAATGTATTGTAAGGAAACCACAGACGAAACTCAAAAATAATTTTCTTTTTCCTTTCCGCTTTTGCCAAAACCGCGACATTTATATGCTTGAGGAATAGATTTCAAAATGAAAAGAGGCGTGAGTTTAAGTTTAACCGTTCATCCGCAAGCCGAAAAATGCCGTAATCAAAATCGGCAGCTACAGGCAGAATTAGCGCGTTTAATCGTTGAGCGCGATGAATTAAAATATTCAGTCGTGCCGCACATCAAGACGGAATATCAAATTAAACTGGGCGCGTTGGAGTGCAGCGTTTTTCAGATGGACTGCGAAAAGCGAGCGATGATTCGCAGAATCGAGATGGCGCAGGCGAAACTTAATCGCGATGAAAAACCTTGCTATAAAAGCATTGAAATCGAAATCGAAACGGAATTCTCAGCCTGGCGCGAAAAAATCAAACAACATGCGCGGGAAATCAAAGCCGCAAAAGAGCGCGGAAATCTCCCAGTTTTAAGTCGCGCTGAAAACCGCAAACTGCAAATGCTTTATCGCAAACTTGCCTTTCTGCTGCACCCGGATATTAATAAAAATTCCGATGGAAGATTGCAAAAACTCTGGCTGCAAGCCGCCGATGCGTATCAATGCGGAGATTTGCAAACTTTAAGAACAATTCGCCTATTAGTCGAAACTGATATTGAAACACCATTAAATTATTTCGCCGATAGAAGTTTGAGCATTTTGGAAATTCTGGAAACCCGGTAAATCGAATTAAAACAATCCTGCGAGAAGCTGTTTGACGAAATCTCTGAAATAAAAACCAGCGAGCCTTTCGTCTGGTACAAAATCCTGGACGACGAGCCGGAACTTGAGCGACGACAAAATACTCTACGTGAACAAATCGCCGATTTGCGCGAAAAGCGATTGCAATTGACGAAACATTGGGCGGAGATTATGCGTTTTGCCGAAGACCGCGAACTGGTTGTTTTGCCCGAAGAACCAGCAGACATTTTCGCCGGCAGCGATGATTGGGCGGAAATAATTTATGACCTATAAACGGAAGTAGTTGCAGCAATTTATCGATTTTTACCATTTAGATTAAATATGAGTATAAGCAAAACTTTAATACCGACAAACACGAATTTTCCGTCACTGTTTCATATTGCAAACGGAAATTCCAGCCTGTCAATGCCTTTTACGCGAGAGATATTTCTGCTTAATTGCTATATTGCGGGAACAAATTTTCGTCCTGACATTATCGAAATCGAACCGGATTTAACCGTCGGCGCACAATTAAAATTACAGCGCGAACCGAACAACGAGTTTGACGAATCAGCAATTGCCATTTATACATCGCAGGAATATCATCTAGGCTACGTTCCAAAAACCAAAAACGAAGTCCCGGCGCGACTGCTCGACGCAGGCAAAAGTCTTTCCGCCAAGCTCGTCGCCAAGCAATGGAACGACTCGTGGCTCAAACTCGATATTGAAATTTTCTTAAACGACTAGGCTCTGAACGACAATTTTGCCAAATGGTAAAGGAAACAGGTTTTAATTTACAAATAGAATTGTTATGACAATAGAAATTTCATCTTACGAAGATTTTTTCCGCATTGCTTTTGCGAAAAGGACGGAAGATTCGCTTCAGCCGTTCAATTATCAAAAGCGTCTAGCTAATGAAATATTGCCTGAGCTACTCAACGTACCGACTGGCACGGGCAAAACCGCCGCAATTATCGGCGCATGGTTATGGCGCAGATTGAATAATCCCGAAAGCGTCGGACGACGTTTAATTTACTGCCTACCGATGCGAACTTTGGTCGAGCAAACACGAGAAGTTGCGAAAGCCGCAATTAAAAACCTTGAAGATGAATATCCTAAATTAAAAAGCAGATTTTCCGTTCACACGCTCTACGGCGGCGACGTGAGCGACGATTGGGACATTTATCCCGAATGTGAGCAAATCATTATTGGAACACAGGATTTGCTACTTTCACGCGCCTTAAATCGAGGCTATGCGATGAATCGTTTCCGCTGGGCGTTTCATTTCGGACTTTTTAATAATGATTGTCTTTGGGTTTTCGATGAAGTTCAGCTTTTTGGCGATGGTTTAGCAACGACGGCACAACTTCAAGCATTTAGAGAAAATAAAGAAAAATTTGGAACGTTTGGCAAATCAAATTCGCTTTGGATGTCAGCAACGCTAAATGAAGATTGGCTGAAAACGGTGGATTTTGCCGGAAAAGTTGCTGATTTAAATAGGCTTGAACTTTCCGAACAAGACCGCGAAAACCCCGACTTAAAAAAACGACTAAACGCCGTAAAGTCTTTACGGAAAGCCGAAGATGAGTGTCGTCTGCCGAAAGGTTTGGCTGACTTTGCTTTCAGCAAACACGAACGCGGAACGCAGACTTTGATTGTCGTTAACACGGTTGCCAGAGCACAGGAGGTTTACGCCGAAATTGAAAGGAATTATAAAAATGAAACTGAGAAACCTGATATTGAACTGCTTCATTCACGGTTTCGTCCGGCAGAGCGCAAACAATGGCAGAAACTTTTTGATAAAACAATAAATGATTCAAGCGCAGGCAGAATTATTATCGCCACGCAGGTTATCGAAGCAGGTGTTGATATTTCCGCCAAACTTCTGCTGACCGACATCGCACCGTTTCCGAGTTTGATTCAGCGTTTCGGTCGCGTTAATCGCAAAGGCGAATTCGATTCATCGGAAATCTTCTGGATTGATTTGCCATTGACGAAAAACAGAGAAAAATACGCTACTACAGATTTGGCGAGACTCGACGACAAAACGCTTGCGGAAATTTCCAAAATCGTTAAGCCGTATGAATGGGAAAATCTGGAAAAATCGCTGGCAATTCTCGAAGCAATTGATTCGGCTTCGCCAAACGATTTGCGCAAAATTGATTACAAGGAAGGTTACACACCGAATCACGTCTTACGTCAGCGTGATTTGATTGATTTATTCGACACGACCGCCGATCTGTCGGGTTTCGATTTGGATGTTTCGCGCTTTGTGCGCGGTGGCGAAGAACGCGATATTTCCGTTTACTGGCGCGAAAATGTTGAAGAAAATATCAAGCCGATCAAAGGAACAAAAAAAGAGAAAAAGGAATTGGCAAAGCTATTCACGCCGCATCGAGACGAACTTTGTCCTGTCCCGATTTATGATGCGAAAAGTTTTATTGATAAGAAAAAAGCGTGGACTTTCGACCCGCTGAACGGCGAATGGCGCGAGATTAAATCGGATAATCTGCGGACGGGAATAATTATCCTGCTTGATGCAACCAGCGGTGGCTACGATAAAATCGGTTGGAATCCAAAAAGCAAAAAAGTCGAAATCGTTCCGCCCGAATCAAAAAAAGATGAAAATGAAAATTTAATTAACGAGTCATACCTTGATGATATTATGACATTTGAGCCTTCCCCGATGAATAAATATTTTCGTTATACGCAAACTTTGCAGGCACATTCACGCGAAGTAAAACAAGCCGTCGAAAAGATTTTGAAAGAGCTTAATTTACCGGAACTAGCCGAATTTTCCGAACAAATAATCTTTGCCGCGCATCATCACGATTTAGGAAAAGCGCATCCGGTTTTTCAGGCAACAGTGCAAAGAAATAATGAAACCGGCGAGATAAATCTTGCTGAACCACTCGCGAAAGCAAAGTCGGGAGGCAAACATTCTCGCAAAAAGTTTCGCCACGAATTAGCCAGCGCGTTGGCTTTGCTTGAAATGAATCGAAGCAATCTGGAAATTTATCTCGCGGCTTCGCACCACGGCAAAGTTCGCCTTTCGATTCGCGCCTTGCCTGACGAAACGAAACCATTTGAACTGGACGAAAACGAAAACTACAAACCGCTCAATAAAAAATACGCCCGCGGAATTTGGGATGACGATGAATTGCCCGAAACAGATTTGGGGGATGAAGTAAAAATTCCTAAAATATCGCTGAATCTCAATGCAATGCAACTTGGCAAAAATGTGAATGGCGGAGAATCTTGGCTCGAACGAATGATAAACCTGCGTGATGAATTAGGCGTTTTCCGGCTCGCATATCTCGAAGCCATCGTTCGCGCCGCCGATGTTCAAGCGAGCGCATTTCCGCAGGATTATAAAGAAAAAGGAGATGCAGAAAATGACAAGTAAAATTCTTTTGCGCGGATGTGCGCCCGAACCTTTAATTCATTATCTAAAAGCCCTCGGCGTAATGCGTCTCGTCGCCGAACAACTCGACAAAAACGTGCGCGGCGCGTGGACGGCTGATGGTTTCCTACTTGAAACGACGGCGACGGAAGATGATTTGATTGATTTTTTTCTCAATAAGTATGAACCAACGCCGATTGTCGCGCCTTGGAACGGCGGAAGCGGTTTTTATGACGGCGACGACACTTCCGGCATTGATGCTATTCTTTCCACCAAAAACGATAGAATCAAAAACTATCGGGAAACTATCAACCAGATTTTTGCTTTGCCGGAATTACCGTCGGTGACAAATTTGACGCTGAATGATTTTCTGCATCGAATTGAAACGGAAATAGAAAAATCGCCGAACAAAGACGGTAAAGAAGTCCAAACATGGCAAGAGACGGTTGATAAAATCAGAGATGTTTTGAGAAAACTCAATTCGACTGCGCGGCAGGAAGTTAGTTCGTTGGAGTTAGGGACAAAAAGAATTCCGCAGATAGACGAAATAAAAAGCAGCATCGGGCAGAAAGAAATTACAAAAATCCTTTCCGATTTGCTTCAACCTTTGAAGAAATTAAGGACAATCACTAAAAAGTTTGAGCGTTCCTCGGGTAAAGACATTATCGTGCAAGCCTGTCGAAATCGTTTGAGCGAAGAATGCGTTCATTGGATTGACGCGGCGGTCGTGTTGAGCGAATCGAACGCCGAATCGCCGTTGTTAGGTTCAGGTGGCAACGACGGAAGAACTGATTTTACCAAAGCGTTTATGCTTCATTTGGAAAAAGTTTTGCCGGATTTTTTAAGTGAGAAACTTTCCGACGTGAAGAAAAACGAATCTATTGATTTAGCCGAAAAACGACTTCGTGCGTCTTTGTTTGCGGGTAATCCGGTGAAACTGGAAAACGCTTTAATCGGTCAATATCATCCGGCAGGTTACGGCGGCGTTAATTCGAGCGAAGGCGTTTCCGGGAATTCATTTGTTAATTCTTGGGATTATATTTTAGGAATCGAAGGCGCGTTGGTGCTTGCCAGCGCAACCGTTCGTCAACTCGCAGCAGGCGCCAGGTCAAAGGCTTCATTTCCGTTTATGGCGCGAAGTTCGGCAATCGGTTACGGCACGGCGACCAAAAGTGAAGACACGCGTGGAGAGATTTGGTTGCCGCTCTGGTCTCGTTCCGCTGCTTATACTGAAATTGCGCAAATTTTCAAAGAAGGTCGCGTTCAGTTTCGGCAGAGCCAAAAGAAGGTTTTTTCAGGATTTGATTTCGCCCGCGCCATCGCCGATTTCGGCGTTGACCGGGGAATTGATGCTTTTCAACGCTACGTTTTCGCCAATCGCGTTGGAAAGAGTTTTCTAGCGACACCGGTAAATGTTTTTCAAGTCGAAGACCGACCACTTGCGTCATTATTATTTGAATTTGACCGTTGGCTTGATAATTTTCGCCGAGCAACGGGCGACGCGAAGAAAACCCCGCCGCGTTTCGTCCGCGCCGCAAAAAATATTGAAGAAGCGAGTTTCAAATTGTGCGCCGACGGCTCAGAAGATTCTTTACGCGAGGTTTTCATCGCGCTCGGAATGGCGGAAAGAGAGATATCGAACGGAGCAAGATTTCGTGATGAAAAATTTCTCTCGCCTTTGACAAATTTGTCAACTCGATGGGCGAAAGAAACAAAGGAAACTACTCATTATTTCAACGAATTTCAAATCGCGCAGGCGTTAGCTTCTGTAATTGATGCGGACGGGAAAAATTCATTGCGCGAAAATCTCGAATCAGTCAAATACAACGACAAAAACCGGGTTTTAGAATGGTCGGGCAATTCGACAAGCGCGGTTTGGAGCACGGGCAATTTGGCGGAAAATTTGTCGAATGTTCTAAACCGGCGTTCGATTGACGCTCGCAAAAATGGTAAAAACTCGCATCCCCCGTTAGACGCCAAACGCTTTGCTTCGCTCGAATGCGTCGCTGCGTTTTTGAACGATGAAACCGATGACGAACGGTTCGAAGAATATTTGTTTGCGCTGAGTTTAATTAACTGGCAGAAAGCCGAACAATCCGAGCCGCGAAAAGCTACAAAAGCAACTCACAATCTGCCGCGCATTTATGCTTTGCTCAAACTTTTATTTTTACCCGAAGGCAAATTTAAACGTAAAGACCGCGAAGAAATAAAGATTAAACACGAACCGTCAATTGTTCCACTGCTTCGCGCCGGAAGAATTCCCGACGCGCTGGAAATTGCCGAAAGGCGTTTGAAATCGTCGGGCGTTGTACCTTTGACGCGAGATTTTTATTACCCGGAAGAAGACAGCGCACGGCTCGCAGCCGCGCTTTTGATTCCGATTAACCAAGCGGCGATTGAAGAGATTGCCGATTTGATTTTACCCAAAGGCGAAGAAATTTAGGCTGGCAATCGCCTGCGGGAGCAGGCAAATGAAATTACAAACTTTTAACTATTTGGAGAATAATATTATGACACTTGAAAATATCTTTTCTACATTGCAGAACGAACCGCGTCTTTTAATCGAAGCCGAACTCAAGCCCGTTCAAGGCTCGCGTTTTCAGCCGACTGGATTTCCCGATTTGGGCGCGGCGACTTACAAACGTCCTGATGGAACATCTATGCTACTCGTCGAATCGGCGCAGTCAATGGCGAATCGTTTGGAAGAAGTTTGCTGGAACAAAGCTGACGACAAAATTGAAGAAAAACTCGGCGGACTATCGCACGTCGTCGTTGATTTAGACAACGGGCAAATGACTAATTCACTGCTTGAAGCACACCGTTTGAACTCACCTTATATAATAGCTCAAACAACTAATAGTTTGATAAAGGATAAAGTTAACGAAAAGGTTGGCAACGCTGAAAGCGGCGTTTTGAATATTCGTGAATTAGCGCGAACGGTTTTCAAACTTGATGCCGGTTCAGTTCTGCACGGCGTTTTCTTGGAAAAAATCGCCGGACGGCTTCGTCTACAAAGACTTCTTTCGGCGTTTATCGAAGCCGAAGGCGCGAACACGGTCGCTTCCGGAGGCGTGAAGCTAGACAGAATTGCACCTTCAGTCAAGGATGGAGCAAAAGAAGGCTACGGTAATGTGCCGTTTGCACGCACGGAATTTGTCGCCGACAAAACCTCTGCATTTTTCAATCTTGATTTGGCGACGATGCGCGGTTATGGTTTGGGCGAAGCGGCGGAGAAGCTTTTGATTGCGCTCAGCCTGTTCAAAATTTTGCGCTTTTTGAATACTGGGCTGCGGTTGCGGACAGCTTGCGATTTTGAATTGGAAAATTTGAAAGTAACGCGCCCGAAAACTCTCTCGATTGAAGATACTGACGCGCTTTTGTCGGAAATTGAAACGCAACTGCCCGGACTTATTCAAGCCTGTGATTTTGGCGAACAGCCTTTGCAGCTACAAGGTAAAATGCCTGCGAAAAAGAAAGACAAAACAGACGATTCGACACCCGCAACTGACGAATCAGACGCAGATTAAGGAGAAAATCGATGATTGCAATAAAAATGCGTTTTCTTGTCGGGCGTTTTCACGCTACTCCCTGGGGACATCACGTTAACGAAGGTGCGGTCGAGTATCCGCCTTCGTTGTGGCGGCTTCTGCGTTCGCTTGTCGCAACTTATCACCGCACGGCATCTGAAAATTTTGACGAAGCGAGCTTAGAGCGAATTCTAAACTCGCTTTCAAGCGCGCCTGAATTCAAACTGCCGAATGCTTCCGTAGCACACACTCGCCATTACGACCAGGCAAATGGCGGCGTGAAATTCTTTGATGCTTTCGTTTCGATTAAACCTGACGATGAAATTATTTGGCTCTGGCGTGATGAAAATTTAGAAGAATCAGACCGCATAAATCTGATAAAGCTTTTACGAAATCTGGGAACTTTCGGACGTTCCGAATCATGGTGTGAAGCCGAATTAGTTAATGCGGAAAGTGAAGTTTTTGAAACGAATAGTGTGCCTGTTTCAGAAAATTCTTCGTTCGCCGGAAAGGAAACAATTCGCCTTTTGCTTCCGAACGAAAAAGATGGAAATCTGCTCAAAACACTGAGAATTGAAACTTCTCAAATGCGCGGCAAAGATAAACAACTCGAACCAAACGGCTCGCGCTGGGTAACATATCAACGCGCATCAAATTTGCTCACACCGCGCCGTATTTCACCGAAGAGAAAGCCGAAAATCAAACAAATTACGGTGGCGCGTTTCGCGTTATCAGCGAATGTTTTGCCGCTTGTAACGGGTAGTTTGCCGTTTGCAGAGCTTGTCAGAAAGGCATTGATACGAAATCGTTATGACAACGGATTTTCGGAAGTAATTTGCGGCAAGCTGATGGATGGAACGCCGCTTGAAAATCATCAGCATGCGCACTATATTGCGACCGATGAGGATAATGACGGGCGCATTGACCATTTAACAATTTTTGCTCCGCGCGGTTTTAATGAGGACGATGTTTCTGCGCTAAACAGAATTAGTTCGGTCAACTGGCGCGAAAGTCGGACGGGCATTAGATTGGTTCTTACCGGTTTGGGAAATATATCGGATTTTGCGAGAGATGACAATCCGGTTGCGCTTTTCGATAAAAAAACAAAATTCCGCTCGGTTACACCGTTTTCTCTGCCGAATTTCCCGAATCGCGGCGGCGGCAAACCGGCGCGTCCGAAAGATACGCCCGAAGGTCAGCTACGCCGCGAGTTGCGAAAACGCGGACTACCTGAACCCATTGCAATTACACCGACCAAAGGATTTTTCCCAAGGCTTGCGCCGATTAAAAACATTGCTGATGCAAATCCGCGATTTCGCTGGCTCGAATTTACTTACAGACGTTTTAACGGCACGAGCGGAAATGGGCTGGCAGGATTTGAAATCGAGTTTGCGACGGAAGATTTAGATAAAATCGAAACGCCTTTGACGCTTGGTTTCGGGTGTCATTTCGGATTGGGTTTGTTTTTGCCTGTAACTCAATAACTTTTTCAATATCATAAAAATCCTTCCTCACACTCTTCCTTCCCGAATAATTTTCCGTTTTATATTTCCGCTTTTCCCACTTAGCGGACATTTATCTATTATCAGCCGAAAGATGGAAACCTTTTAGACTCCGCGCTGTTTGTTTTATGTCTAAAACGGCTGTCAAAAATTTATGAAACGAATATTTATAGACATCGAAACCTTGCCGACCGAAGAAAACAATCGAGAGTTTGTCGAGAGGAAACTGCACAAAAACCTTTTTAGACGAGGCTTGAAATTTACCGAAACGGAAATTTCCGAAAGAACCAAAATAGCTTTTCAGGATACGGCTTTGCACGGAAGTCTGGGAAAGCTTCTATGCATTGGGCTGGCAATTGACAATGAAGGCAAAGCGGAGAAGCCCTGCGTTTGCGGGCAGGATAAAAACACGGGCGCGTTTCATCTGGACGAAGCAAAAACGCTCGCGCAATTCTGGAATCATCTGGATAGAATCAAATTCGACGCGAGCCGTGATTTGATTGTCGGACATAATATTCTGGGTTTCGATTTGCCGTTTCTTTATCACCGTTCGATGATTTGCGGCGTCAAGCCTTCGCGGCAGATTTTGAACGGAAAGCCATGGGAAATCGCCGAATCGGTTTACGACACGATGGACAGGTGGCAGATGGGAAAATATTACGAAAAAATCAGTTTGGAAGAATTAGCTTTGGCTTTCGGTTTGGATTGCCCAAAAAAGGGCGCAGTCAACGGCAAAAATCTGCTTGAGGCTTATTCCGAGGGAAAACACGAGGAAATCCGTGAATATTGTTTGAAGGATGTGCTTTGCGCGCGTGGACTTTATTACAAAATGACCTTTCAAACGATGCCGGAGTTTTCCGTTGAAAAAACAATTGAACTCACGCTTAACGATTAAAAATCATGAACGAAAATCTTTTACAAAAGACATTGAAAAACGCCGAAGGAAGTCAGCCGACCGTTTCACTCAATGAACCGATCCCGGCGCGGATGATTAACGAATTCGCTTACTGCCCGCGCCTTTTTTATCTCGAATACGTTCAGCGCGAATGGGCGGAATCGGCGGAAACGCTGGATGGAAGTTTCGTTCATCGACGTGTTGATAAGGAAAGTGGAAAATTTCCTGAAAAGCCGCAAGAAAATATCGAAATTCACGCGCGAAGCGTTTGGCTCGGCGCGGAAAGCCTGAACGTTTCGGCAAAAATTGATGTGCTTGAAGCCGACGGAAAAATCGCTACGCCGATTGATTACAAACGCGGAAAGCCGAAAAATATTGACGAAGGGGTTTATGAACCGGAGCGTATTCAGCTCTGCCTGCAAGGTTTGATATTGCGCGAAAATGGGTTTGAATGTGAATCGGGTTACATTTATTTCGCTGAGTCGCAGCAAAAAGTAAAAGTAGAATTCACGCCGGACTTGATTTTGCGAACCGTCGAATTATTAATGAAAGCCCGCCGCGTTGCCGAAACGGGCGAGATTCCGCCGCCTTTGACCGACTCGCCTAAATGCGTTGGATGCAGTCTGGCGGGAATTTGCCTGCCGGACGAAATCAATCTTTTGATGACAAAAGATGAAGAAGCCGACGAACCACGTCGATTGATGCCGTCGCGTGATGATGCACTTCCGGTATATGTGCAGGGCGCATATGGTTTGAGCGTCGGATTGAAAGGAGATTGTCTGGAAATCCGGGATAAAGGCAAAGCCGTCAGGGAAGCAAAAATTTTTGAAACCTCGCAGATGAGTCTATTCGGTAACGTGCAAATTTCGGCGCAGGCAATTCGGGAATTGGCAAGCCGCGAAGTCCCGGTCGTGCATCTTTCCTACGGCGGATGGCTGAACGCTGTAACGACCGCGCCGCCGCATAAAAATATAGAATTGCGCCGCGCGCAATTTGCAATGGCAACTGATAAAGAAAAGTGTCTGCAATTAGCGCGTTCGTTCGTCGCGGGCAAAATTTATAATCAAAGAACTCTGCTTCGGCGAAACGCGAAAGAACTGCCGAACGATTCACTTGTTTTCCTGCGCGAAATGCGCCGTAAAGCAGGCAGCGCGGAGAATTTACAGGAACTTCTGGGGATGGAAGGCGCGGCGGCGCGTGAATATTTTTCCAAATTTCCGCTGATGTTCAAACAAAACGAGGAGCAGCCTATTTTCGACTTTACAACGCGCAACCGCCGACCGCCGAAAGACCCGATAAACACCCTGCTATCGTTTCTTTATTCGATGCTGACCAAAGAATTACTGGTAACTCTGATTGGAATCGGATTTGACCCTTACCTGGGATTTTATCATCAACCACGTTACGGTCGTCCGGCGCTCGCGCTCGATTTAATGGAAGAGTTTCGCCCGCTTGTCGCGGATTCGGTAGTTATTGGTTTAATTAACACCAACGAGATTCGCAAACAAGATTTTATTACCCGATTAACGGGATGCGCCCTAACGGATTCGGGCAGGAAGCGTGTTATTGAAGCATTTGAACGACGGCTGAATACGGCTATAACGCATCCGATTTTCGGCTATACAGTCAGCTATCGCCGCATTTTTGAAATTCAAGCACGACTTTTAGCGCGGTTTTTAATGGGTGAAATTCCTGAATATCCATCGTTTATTACAAGATAAAAACAATGAAAATTCGATATTTGGTTTGCTACGATATTTCAGACTCAAAACGTCTTCAAAAAGTCCACCGGAAAATGCGCGGCTACGGAGAAGCATTACAGTATTCGGTTTTCTGCTGTGATTTGACTGCTTCCGAAAAAACAATTCTCTGGAGCGAACTACATACCCTTATCAATCATCGCGAAGACCAAATTTTGTTTGTTAATCTGGGCAATTCGATGAGCCAACGAGCTGAAAATTTGGAAACTCTCGGACGCGCGCTCTCAATCCGCGAACAACAGCTTGCTGTAATTGTCTAAACCTAACAATTGTAGTAAAATAAAAGACAATCCAGAAAAAATATGATTCAAGAATTAACTAAACTAAAATCCAAAATGCGATTGCGAGCGACGAACCGTTTTAAATTTCGTGGACATCTCTCGAAGCCATTAAATATAATGAAATCTGCATTTAGTTTTTTGAAAACTAAATATTTGGGTGTATTTGTTAACCAATCTCTCTATCTCTCGCAAACCTTGCTGCAAAGTTCCATATTAATAGGTTTAGCCCTAGGCAGTTTCCACGTTTGAAAAAGCGTGGTTCCATTGAAGCGTGCATACAGGAAACGCCCGGAGGCTTTTTACAACCTGTTTCCACGTTTGAAAAAGCGTGGTTCCATTGAAGCATCCAAAGCCTTCAGAACTGCAAAAAAAGCGTTGCCCGTTTCCACGTTTGAAAAAGCGTGGTTCCATTGAAGCCAGTCGCCTTTTTTATTTTGCCTTTTCGCGCTTCCGTTTCCACGTTTGAAAAAGCGTGGTTCCATTGAAGCCATAAGAAAAAGCCTCCTAAATCGCGTTAATGAACGGTTTCCACGTTTGAAAAAGCGTGGTTCCATTGAAGCTTCCCAAAAAGTCCAAGACGGAAACGACGGCGGAAAGGTTTCCACGTTTGAAAAAGCGTGGTTCCATTGAAGCCTGCGTCGAATTCAACTCCGCGTGCGTTTCGCCGAGTTTCCACGTTTGAAAAAGCGTGGTTCCATTGAAGCGCATTTCGTTTTTAGCCGTTTTCCTTTACGGTTATTGTTTCCACGTTTGAAAAAGCGTGGTTCCATTGAAGCAGGCGCTCGCCGTCGCCGGAGACAAACCCGACATTTTGTTTCCACGTTTGAAAAAGCGTGGTTCCATTGAAGCGCGAAAACAGGATTCCGCGTCCGCGTCGGTCGAAGACGTTTCCACGTTTGAAAAAGCGTGGTTCCATTGAAGCTTAGAACTTTTGACGTAGCAATCGGCGGGGATTTCGGTTTCCACGTTTGAAAAAGCGTGGTTCCATTGAAGCGTCCAGGGTCAGCCGCGCCCGCGTCAACTATCGCGTTGTTTCCACGTTTGAAAAAGCGTGGTTCCATTGAAGCGCAGTTAGAGTGCCGGGCGTCTAAATTTTCACTGTGTTTCCACGTTTGAAAAAGCGTGGTTCCATTGAAGCGATGAAGCGAATGCGCCGAAGCCGGGACATACAACGGTTTCCACGTTTGAAAAAGCGTGGTTCCATTGAAGCGTCAAGGAAAAAGCTTTCGTCCGGCGACGTCGGGAAAGTTTCCACGTTTGAAAAAGCGTGGTTCCATTGAAGCCATTAATTGATTTTCGAACGCGAAAAATTCCGGCATCGTTTCCACGTTTGAAAAAGCGTGGTTCCATTGAAGCATTTTATAAAGACTTACGACCACGAAAAAACGGTCAGGTTTCCACGTTTGAAAAAGCGTGGTTCCATTGAAGCGTCGGTATATCCGACGTTTTCGGCGGGCGCGCCGTCGTTTCCACGTTTGAAAAAGCGTGGTTCCATTGAAGCATCTCCTAATACTGATTACGTATCTAATCTCCGCTCGTTTCCACGTTTGAAAAAGCGTGGTTCCATTGAAGCTCCCCTTAGCTTGCTCCTCCGCTCCCTCCGCCGTCATGTTTCCACGTTTGAAAAAGCGTGGTTCCATTGAAGCTTACGGGATTCCCGGATGAGAATACGGCGGAGCAAGCGTTTCCACGTTTGAAAAAGCGTGGTTCCATTGAAGGTTAAAGCTACCAAACGGATTTTTAAGAGCCTCCGGGACGTTTCCACGTTTGAAAAAGCGTGGTTCCATTGAAGGGCTATCCGTAGAGGGAGCTTGCTTATCTTGCCGCTCGTTTCCACGTTTGAAAAAGCGTGGTTCCATTGAAGGGGATTCCCGACAAGAGAGAGCCATTAAAATAAACGCGTTTCCACGTTTGAAAAAGCGTGGTTC
>JBARIW010000115.1:0-2138 GCA_049799955.1 Pyrinomonadaceae bacterium | reverse complement strand
GCCCAGCCCAGCCCAGCGCTCTCTCGGACAGACAACTAAACTCCGTTATTCCTTCACACAATACTTGCCGGCCGCAAACAAGTTACAATTACGTTAAGATTGATGAACATAATTAAAAAATCCCAAGTCACAGGGACTAAAGAATAGGAGGATCGACCTCGGTGAATAAACGGTGGAGAAACGCTGGCCTGTACGCACTGCTGGCTATTGTAGTCATTGCCTTAGCAACGGCATTTTTTGATAAACAGCCCCCAAGTAGGGAAGTTTGGAAGTACAGTCAATTCATTCAGGAAGTCGAAGGCAAGAGAGTAGACAAAATAAATATCAGTTCTGACCGCAGCAAAGCTCTGGTTACAGCTCAGGACGGCAACAAGGTACTCGTTAACCTGCCGAACGACCCCGAACTGATCAACATCCTGACCAAAAACAACGTAGACATTTCTGTTCTGCCCCAAAACGACGAAGGCTTTTGGGTAAAAGCCCTCAGCAGCCTGTTCTTCCCGATCCTGCTCTTGGTGGGACTGTTTTTCCTGGTGCGGCGCGCGCAAAACGGGCCCGGCAACCAAGCCATGAACTTCGGCAAATCCAAAGCTAGAGTCCAAATGGAGCCACAAACTCAGGTGACTTTCGGCGACGTGGCAGGCATCGAACAAGCCAAGCTAGAGCTCGCAGAAGTCGTGGACTTCCTGAAAAATGCAGACCGCTTCACCGCAGTCGGAGCAAAAATCCCCAAAGGCGTGCTGCTGGTCGGCCCTCCCGGAACTGGCAAAACCCTGCTCGCAAAAGCAGTGGCTGGAGAAGCAGGCGTTCCCTTCTTCTCGATTTCCGGTTCAGAATTTGTGGAAATGTTCGTGGGTGTCGGTGCTTCCCGCGTCCGCGACTTGTTTGAACAAGCTAAAACGAACGCTCCTTGTATCGTATTTATCGATGAAATTGACGCGGTAGGCCGCCAGCGGGGAGCTGGTTTGGGCGGTGGTAACGACGAACGGGAACAAACCCTGAACCAGTTGCTGACAGAAATGGACGGCTTTGAGGGCAATACTGGCATCATTCTGATTGCTGCCACGAACCGCCCCGATGTGCTCGATGCGGCGCTGCTGCGTCCGGGTCGCTTCGATCGCCAAGTTGTAGTCGATCGCCCCGACATCGGAGGTCGCCTAGAAATTCTCAACGTTCACGCCCGCGGCAAAACTTTGTCGAAAGACGTGGACTTGGAAAAAATTGCCCGCCGGACACCTGGTTTCACAGGTGCGGATTTGGCCAACCTGCTCAACGAAGCAGCAATTTTGGCCGCCCGCCGCAACTTGACCGAAGTCTCGATGGATGAAGTCAATGATGCGATCGACCGCGTCCTCGCCGGCCCGGAAAAGAAAGACCGCGTGATGAGCGAAAAGCGCAAAACTTTGGTAGCTTACCACGAAGCCGGTCACGCTTTAGTCGGCGCGCTGATGCCCGATTATGACCCCGTGCAGAAAATTAGCATTATCCCCCGCGGCCGCGCTGGCGGTTTGACTTGGTTCACACCAAGCGAAGATCGGATGGATTCTGGCTTGTATTCTCGCTCTTACTTGCAAAATCAAATGGCGGTAGCTTTGGGCGGCCGCATTGCTGAAGAAATTGTCTTCGGCGAAGAAGAAGTAACAACCGGTGCCTCGAACGACTTGCAACAAGTGGCAAAAGTGGCGCGCCAAATGGTGACTCGCTTCGGAATGAGCGATCGGCTAGGTCCTGTGGCTCTCGGTCGCCAACAAGGCAATATGTTCATGGGTCGCGATATCATGGCCGAACGCGATTTCTCCGAAGAAACCGCAGCGACGATCGATGATGAAGTGCGTTTGTTGGTAGAGCAAGCTTACCGCCGCGCTAAAGATGTACTCGTCGGCAACCGCCACGTCCTTAATGCTTTGGCAGATATGCTAGTTGAAAAGGAAACTGTGGATGCGGATGAATTGCAAAATTTGCTGGCCAACAGCGATGTCAAGATGGCGACGATCGCCTAATCGATTTTAGATTTTAGATTTGGGATTTTAGATTTAATCTAAAGTTTGAAATCGATAATTGGGGTGATTCTGGGATTGTCGGGAATCGCCCCGATTTTTTTGTGGGCACACAGGAAGCAGCGAAAAAAAGTATTGGAG
>JBARIW010000114.1:0-78046 GCA_049799955.1 Pyrinomonadaceae bacterium | reverse complement strand
TTTAAAAAGTTACAAAAGTGAAAATCTTTATCGAAAACGACGCCAACGCCGCCGCTTACGGCGAATATAATCTCGGCGCGGGACGCGGAAGCCGCGATATGTTCTACGTAACGCTCGGAACGGGAATCGGCGGCGCTCTGATTTTCGACGGCAACATCTGGCGCGGCGCTTCGGGTTTTGCCGGAGAATTCGGGCATATAACGATTAATTCCGAGGGAATGAAGCTTGAAGACGTTGCCTCCGCCGCCAATATCGTTCGCCGCACAAAAAGCCGTTTTCATCAAGACCACACATCGAGTTTAGGCAAAATCGGCGAGGACGAAATAGGCTTGAAGGACGTTGTGCGCGAAGCGCAAATCGGCGACAGCTTCGCGCAGATGATGCTGGAGCGAACCGGAACATATGTCGGAATGGCGATTGCGAGCGTTATAAATTTGCTCAATGTCGAAAAAATCGTCGTCGGCGGCGCGATAATGCAGTCGGAGCATCTCGTTCTGGACGCGATTATCCGGCGCGCGCGTGAATTATCCTTCGCGCCGTCATTTAAAGGAACGGAGATTCTCGTCGGCGAGCTCGGCGAAAATGCCTCGGCGGTCGGCGTGGCGCTTCTCTCAAGCAGGTTATAATTTTTATAAAATCGGAAAATGTTATCAAACTTATCAGTTAATCTTATTTAGTGAAAACTTGCACAAAGTTTTTGAAAAAATTATCTTAATTGTAGTATTTGCGGAATCTTACAGATTTTGTAAAATCTAAAGATAAGTTGTAGGTAGTTTTGTTAATCAAGGGTAAATTCGCCTGAGCGCTTGGATTTTTTAAGTCTGAGGCTCGGCAGGCTATCATTTCGGGAACAGAAAAATGGCACAAATATTTCATCGCGGAGCGAACAATCTTGCAAAGATAAGTATCGTTGTAGCAATTCTTTTGGGCGGTGTTGCCTTTTACGTCTTTACGCAGGTTGCGCGTTCGGGTTATATCACCGGACGTTATGTAGAAAGGCAGCAGCCGGTGCAGTTTAGCCATAAACACCACGTCGGCGACGACGGAATCGACTGCCGTTATTGTCATACGACGGTCGAAACGTCGCACAGCGCGGGAATTCCGCCGACGCAGACCTGTATGAACTGCCACAGCGAAATCTGGGCAGACAGTCCTTATCTTGAGCCTGTCCGCGCAAGCTACCGCGAAAACAAGCCGATTGAATGGGAAAGAGTTCACGATTTACCCGAATTTGCGTATTTCAATCACAGCATACACGTTGCCAAAGGCGTCGGTTGTTCGACGTGCCACGGGCAGATTGACAATATGCCCGCCGTTTATCAGGAAAATACGTTGCAGATGGAATGGTGTCTGCAATGCCACCGCAACCCCGAAAATTTTATTCGTCCGAAATCCGAAATTTACAATATGCAGTGGCAGGACGCCGATTTGACGGCGGACGAAAGAAAAAATTTGAAAGAGCAGTACAAAATTCGCAGCCGGGAAATGCTGACGAGTTGTTCGACATGTCATAGATAGAAATTCAAGATTCCGGATTTAAGATTCAATATTAAATATTGAATTTTGAATCTTAAATCTTAAATAAATTGAGGAAAAAGAATGCCAAGCAAAGACAGTAAAGCGAACTTTGCATTATTAAAAAATAGAATTCTCGAAAAAAACGGGAAGGACTATTGGCGGAGCGTCGAAGAATTCGTTGACGCGCCGGAGTTTGAGGAATTCGTCCAGCGCGAATATCCGAGTCAAGCCGAAGATTGGGAAGACGGTCTGAGCCGCCGCAATTTTATCAAGGTAATGGGCGCAGGACTTGCGCTTGCCGGCTTGAGCGGCTGCGTTATTCAACCGGCTGAAAAAATCGTGCCTTACGTTCGCCAGCCGGAAGATATTATTCCGGGCAAGCCTTTGTTTTTCGCAACCGCGATGACGCTCGGCGGCGTTGCAACAGGACTTCTAGCCAAATCGAACGAAGGTCGTCCGACCAAGCTCGAAGGCAATCCCGACCATCCGGGCAGCCTCGGCGCGACCGACGTTTTGGTGCAGGCTTCGATTTTAAATATGTACGACCCTGACCGCTCGCAGCAGGTTACATATCGCGGAAATCCGACATCGTGGGAGAATTTTTCGAAAGAGATTCACGCCGCAATCGAAGAAAATCGCAAAGACGGCGGCGCGGGCGTTCGATTTTTGACCGAAACCGTTACTTCTCCGACGCTTATCGCCCAGTTCAAACAAATTCAAACCGAGCTTCCGAACGCCCGTTGGTATCAATACGAGCCTGTCAACAAAGACAACGCGACGGCTGGCGCGAAGCTGGCTTTCGGCTCGCCCGTCGAGACGATTTATAAATTCGACCAGGCGGACAGAGTTTTATCGCTCGACAAAGACATTTTTTCCGATTTCAACGTTCGATATACAAAGGATTTCGCCAAAAAACGTAATTTCAGCGAAGAGCAAAAACAAATCAGCCGGCTTTACGCGGTTGAAACGACAATCAGCTTAACCGGCGCGAAAGCCGACCATCGCCTCGCGGTCAAGCCGAGTCAGATGACGGAAATTGCCAAAGCGATTGCCGGCGCTCTCGGCGTTGCGGGCGCAAGCGGTACGGGTTTGTCGGACGCGGCGACGAAATGGATTGCGCCGATGGCAAAGGATTTGCTCGAACACAAAGGCAAATCGCTCGTCGTCGTCGGAGATAATCAGCCGCCGGTGGTTCACGCGCTCGGGCACGCGATTAACGCTGCGCTAGGAAACGTCGGAACGACGGTTGTTTACGCCGAGCCGTTTTCGCCTTTTTCCGAAACAACGCAAATCGAACAGTTAAAAACGCTTGTCGGCGAAATCGACGGCGGCGCGGTAAAAATGCTTGTTATTTTAGGCGGAAATCCGGTTTACAATACACCCGCCGATTTGAAACTGAACAAGGAGCGAATGGATAAAATCGCGCTTCGTGTTCATCTCGGACAACATTTCGACGAAACGGCGGAAATTTGCCACTGGCACATTCCCGAAAAACATTTTCTCGAAATGTGGAGCGACACGCGCGCCTATGACGGAACGGTTTCCGTAGTTCAGCCGCTGATTAATCCGCTTTACGACGGCAAGAGCAGCCACGAACTCGTCCAGAGTTTCTTCAAGGAAAATTTCGATAAGAAAGACTACGACATCATCAAAGAATCGTGGCAAAGACAAGGCTTTACGGGCGCGCCGAAGGCGATGGCGACAACCGCTTCGACAAACACCGCGACGCCGAAAGCAACTCCGCAAGCTTCGCCCGCAGCGGCTGCCAATACGACGGCAAATGCAAATCCGACCGCATCTTCAAACGCTTCAAATACACAGGTTCAAACGACGAACACGACGACCGCGGCAGCGACGACGGCGCAGAGAAGCTTTGAAGATAGTTGGAAAAAAGTAGTTCACGACGGAATCATTCCGAACACCGCGGCGGCGGCGAAAACGGTTTCGGTCAACGCGGCTTTTCTTAGTCAGCCGCAAGCGCCGGTCGCAAATAACGGCAGTCTGGAAATTTCCATTTTGCCCGACCCGTGCGTTTACGACGGGCGTTATTCGAATAACGGATGGCTTCAGGAATTGCCGAATCCGCTGACGAAAATAACGTGGGATAACGTCGCTCTGGTCAGCCCGAATACGGCGAAGCGACTTGGAATAAATCAAGGCGGCGACGAGAAGGAATACGTCGGCGGAACGCAGGGAACGAGCTTTATCAATACGAAAGGCGGAAATCTGTTTTCCGATTTGGTAAAGCTTAAATATCAGGGCGCGGAAATTTCAAAAGACGTTCCGATGTGGATTACGCCCGGTCAGCCCGACGATGTTGTAACGATTTATATGGGTTACGGTCGCGCGCGCGCCGGACGCGTCGGGACAGGCTTGGGTTATAACGCTTTCGACGTTCGACGCTCCGACGCGATGAGTTTCGGCACGGGCGAAATAACAAAAGTAGGCGAAAAAACGACGATTGCCTCGACGCAAATCCATTTCAACATGGAAGGACGCGACATTCTGCGCGTTTGGGATTTGGAGACATACGAGAAAAACCCGAAAATGGGCGAGCAGGAAGATGTCTATGACAAAACGATGTACGAGCCTGAGATTTATCAGAAGCAGTATGACGAAAATCATCGTTGGGGAATGACCATCGACCTGAACAACTGCGTCGGCTGCAACGCCTGCGTTGTCGCCTGCCAGTCGGAAAATAACATTCCGGTTGTCGGCAAGGAACAGGTCGAGCGCAGCCGCGAAATGCACTGGATGCGGGTCGATATGTATTACAGCGGAGAACTCAACGACCCGCAGGGACCGCATTTCCAGCCGCTTCTCTGCCAGCAGTGCGAGCAAGCGCCGTGCGAGCCGGTTTGTCCGGTCGGCGCGACTGTCCACAGCGCCGAAGGCTTAAACGATATGGTTTATAACCGCTGTATCGGAACGCGTTACTGCTCGAACAACTGTCCGTATAAAGTCAGGCGTTTTAACTTTTTACTTTTTCAGGATTACGATACGCCGCAGTATAAATTGATGCGAAACCCGGAAGTTTCGGTTCGCAGTCGCGGTGTGATGGAAAAATGCACGTTCTGTACGCAGCGAATCGCGTCGGCAAGAATCGAGGCGGAAAAAGACGGACGCAAAGTGCGCGATGGCGAAGTCGTTACGGCTTGTCAGGCGGTTTGCCCGGCTGACGCGATTGTTTTCGGCGATTTGAACGACAAGGAAAGCAAAGTTTCCAAAATCAAACGAGACGAGCGAAATTACAAACTGCTCAATGAGCTGAACACACAGCCGCGCACAACGTATCTGGCGGGACTCAAAAATCAGAACAAAGAAATGCCCGATTATGTCGAGCAGAAGGTAGAAGCGGCGCATTTGCAGGAGAAAAGCCCGACGGGAACGGAACCGGCACACTAATTTTGTTACAAGGTAGAAACTTATGCAGGAAGTGGAAAGATTAGAGGAACTAAAGGAAGTTCAAAGAAGAATTAAGCCGCCGATACTAGAAGGCGACCATAATTTTGCGACCGTTACGGACAAAATTAGCGATGTTCCACTGAAAAAGAGAACGCCGTTTCACTGGTTCGTCGGTTTTGGAATTGCCTTTGTGATTGCCCAATTACTGCTGATGACGATTACGTGGCTGCTCATGAAAGGCATCGGCGTTTGGGGAAACAATCAGCCGGTCGGTTGGGCATTCGACATTATCAACTTCGTTTGGTGGATTGGCATCGGACACGCCGGAACGCTGATTTCCGCTATTTTGCTTCTGCTGAATCAAAAGTGGCGAACGTCAATCAACCGTTTCGCCGAAGCAATGACGCTTTTTGCCGTAGCCTGCGCCGGAATGTTTCCGCTTCTTCATACAGGTCGCCCGTGGCTCGCGTTTTGGATGTTTCCGTATCCGAATACGATGGGAGCATGGCCTCAATTTCGCAGTCCTTTGATTTGGGACGTGTTTGCGGTTTCAACTTACGCGACGGTTTCGCTCCTTTTCTGGTATACCGGTTTGATTCCCGATTTGGCGACTCTGCGCGACCGGGCTAAAAATAAGTATTTCAAAATTATTTACGGGCTGCTTTCAATGGGCTGGCGCGGTTCGGCGCGACACTGGCATCGATATGAAATCGCTTATCTTCTTCTGGCAGGAATTTCAACGCCGCTTGTTCTTTCGGTTCACTCCATCGTCAGCTTCGACTTCTCGGTTTCACAGGTTCCGGGCTGGCACGCAACCATTTTTCCGCCGTATTTCGTTGCCGGAGCTATCTTCGCCGGTTTTGCGATGGTTTTGATTCTCTGTATTCCGGTGCGCCATTTCTATAAGATGCAGGATTTTATTACCCATCAGCACCTTGTTTTGATGGGTAAAGTTATGCTGGCGACCGGCTTAATCGTGGTTTACGGTTACGCGATGGAAGCATATTTCGGCTGGTACAGCGCGAGTAAATACGAATATTTCATGATTAAAAACCGTATCTGGGAAGGTCCGTACTGGTGGTCTTACTGGCTTTTGATTTTCTGTAACGGTTTGTCAATCCAGTTTTTATGGTTTAAGCGATTCAGGGAAAGCGAATTCTGGCTTTTTATTATTTCGCTGATTGTCAGCGTCGGAATGTGGCTTGAGCGTTTCGTGATTATCGTAACGAGTCTGCACCGTGATTTTCTGCCGTCATCGTGGGCGATGTATTCGCCGACGATGTTCGATTTGTCGATGTTTGTCGGCACCATCGGATTTTTCGTAACGCTGATATATTTGTTCCTGCGCTTTTTGCCGATGATTTCGATTTTTGAAGTCAGAACGCTTTTGCCGGAAGCGAACGTTCACGGGCATCAGCAGGATTTTGACGAAACTGTTCTGGACTCGGAGCACATGCAGGATAAGAAGTCGTTTACGTGATTTGGATTTTGAAAAATTAGATTTGCAGCCGACCGCGCCTGTTCGCGGTTGGTGTAAAAGGGCAACTCACCCGTGTCAGACCGACTGCCGGCAAGCCCGGTTGGCTGCAAAGCAAAAATTGCGATATGGAAAAGAAAATCTTTGGAATATTGGCGGAATTTGATACCGCGACCGAAATGGTTGACGCGGCGCGCGAGATTCGTGACGCCGGTTATAAAAAAACCGACGCTTTTTCACCTTTTCCGCTTCATGAAATCGATGAAGCCCTGGGCATAAAGCGAAGTATTTTGCCGTTTCTGGTTCTGGGCGGCGGTTTTGCGGGTTTAATAACAGGTATAAGCCTTGAGATATTTGTTCATTATTTCGAATATCCGCTCAATATCGGCGGTCGTCCTTATATCAGTCTGCCGTCGTTTGTTCCTCCGGCTTATGAGCTGACGATTCTTTTCGCGGCTTTCACGGCTGTTTTCGGAATGCTGTTCCTAAATGGTCTGCCGCAGCCTTATCATCCGGTTTTCAACGTGCCGCGTTTCGCGCTTGCCAGCCGCGAGAAATTCTTTTTACTGATTGAGACGAAAGACCCGCTGTTTGATTACGAGAAAACGAGAAGCTTTATGGAAAGTCTGAACCCGCAGGAGGTTTTCGATGTCGAAAAATAATCCGCAGGCGGAAATGAAAAGTCAGAAGTCAGAAGTCAGAAGTCAGAAGTCAAAAACGCGGATTTTCCGGTTTACTTTTTACTTTTTACTTTTTACTTTTGCCTTATCCGCAATCGGCTGTCGCTACGATATGCAGGACCAGCCGCGTTACAAGGCTTTTAAGAAGAGCGATTTTTTCAGCGATAAAAAAGCGATGAGAGATTTGCCGGAAGGAACCGTGCCGCGCGGTCATCTGCGAGAGAACAAAGCGTTTTATACGGGCAAAAAGGAAAATGCCGACCCGAACGCGCAGGTGGCGAGCACGACCGACGCTTCGGGAAATACGGTTGTTGCAAGCTTTCCGAACGATATTACGGATTTTCCCGTTCCGGTAACGCAGGAACTGATTGACCGCGGGCAGCAGCGCTTTAATATTTACTGCATCGTCTGTCACGGTCCGACCGGAAACGGCGACGGGATGGTTGTGCGGCGCGGTTTTTCGAAACCGCCGACCTATCACGACGACAGACTCAGAAACGCGCCCGTCGGACATTTCTTCGACGTTATGACAAACGGCTGGGGCAAGATGAACAGCTACGCGGCGCAGATTCCGGCAGCCGACCGTTGGGCAATCGTCGCTTATATAAGGACTTTGCAGCTCAGCCAGAATCCGGACAGGACGGCGATTTTACCGATGACAAATACGACGACAACTCCTAAAACGACAACGACGCCCGCGGCGAATACCAGCGCGAATACAAATACGGGAGGTGCTAAATAAATGATGGAAGATAAAAAAAGCTTTCAGGCACCCGCAGATTTAGCCCGCTGGCAGACACTCGCGCTCGGCATCGGCGGCGTTTTAACGGTAGTTATTGCAATTTTCTTTTTTATCGGCGCGCCCGCGCAGAAGGAACAGATTCTACGTTCGTGGCTTTTGGGTTTTATCTTCTGGGGCGGAATCGGCGTCGGCTGTCTCGGCGTTTTGCTTTTGCAGTATCTGATAAGCGGCGCGTGGGGCATTGTCGTCAGAAGAGTTCTCGAAGCCGGTTCGCGGACGATTTTTCCGTTTTTATTCATATTGTTTCTGCCGATTATGATTGGCGTAACGCAAATGTATGAATGGACGCATCTTCCGGCGAACGACCCGACGAATCTACAGCGCGGAATATATCAAACGCCGCTCTGGTGGACGATTCGAACGGTTTTGTATTTTCTTTTGTGGGGCGTAATGGCTTTTATGCTCAACCGTTGGGGACAGCGTCAGGATGAAGCGACAAATTACACGGACGCGGCGAAACAATCGGGCGACGCCTCGAAATTTTCAGGTCCGACGATGGTTTTCTTTGTTCTGGTCGTTACTTTTTCGGTGGTCGATTGGGTGATGTCGCTCGACCCGCACTGGTTTTCGACGATGTGGGGCTTGCTTTTCGTCGCCGGTTGGGGCTTGAGCTGTTTTTCGTTTGTGGTTGTAATTCTGGCGGCGCTCGCTGACAAAGCGCCGATGAACCGCGTGCTCGGCAAACGTCATTTTCACGACCTCGGCAAGTTAATGCTGGCTTTGGTAATGGTCTGGGCGTATTTTAATTTCTCGCAGTATTTGATTATCTGGTCGGGAAATATACCGGAAGAAACCGAATGGTACATCACGCGAACGACCGGCGGTTGGGGCTGGATTGGCTTGATTATAATTTTCTTCCATTTCGCCTTTCCGTTTCTGGTTCTGCTTTCGCGCGATATTAAACGCAACAGTAAATGGCTTGCGCTGCTGGCGATTTTCATTCTGGTTCTGCGACTTGTAGATATGTTTTACCTGATTGCGCCGAATCCACGGATTTATCCGCTCGAAGGTTTTCACGTCAGCATTTGGGACATAATCGCGCCGGTTGCGATTGGCGGACTTTGGTTGTGGCGATTTTTCGGCGAGCTTCAAAAACGACCGCTCGTTCCGGTCAACGACCCGTTTTTGGAAAACGCCATCGAACACGGAAAGGGACATTGACAGTGAACAGTGAACAGTGAACAGTGAACAATTAAAATCATTCACTATTCACTGTTCACTATTCACTATTCACTAAAATTATGGCAAAGCACGAAAAATCTTTTGTTGATTTCGATAAACCGTATGAGCAGAATCTCATCGGGATGAAGGGAATTATCGTTTTCGGAATCGGACTGTTTCTTTTGATTGTAATAACCTTCGGCTTGATGTGGGCTTTGCTCAACGTGATGGAAAGCGACGCGAAGGAATCGAAAAAGGACACGAATCCGATGGCGTATGAAAAGCCGCGCGAGAAATTGCCGCCCGAACCGCGGTTGCAGGTCGCGCCCGGTTTTCAGGTTCAGGGCGAAAACGGTCCTATCAATCTCGAACTCAGAGAGCCGCAGGCGGAATACCGCGAGCTGCGCAAAATGTGGGAAAAAACGTGGCTTGAAGGACAAAAGGACGCGAAGACGGGAACAATTATCAGTCTGCCGATTGAGGAAGCCAAAAAGAAATTTTTAGAGCAATCTTCAGCACAGGCGAAACCCAATGAAAACGGTCAAAAAATGCTTGAAGAATCGCAGACGTTTGTATCTTATTCGAGCGCGGGAAGAACGATGACGGATAAAAGAAGATAAATCTTTTTTCCGTTTAAGAAAAGTTTGAGTTTTAAGAAAATGAAAAAAAGTTCAGCAATTTCAGCAGTTTTGAAGCTGATGCTTTTAATTTTAGTTAGTTGTTTGATGTTTGCCGGCGTTCCGGCGCAGAAGACGGAACATTATAATTCGCCGCTTTACTCGCCGCGAACATACGACCCGACGCAGGGAACGAGCAACGGTATGCCGCCCGCTCTGGAAAAGGTCGGGATTGAGCAAAAGCTCGATTCGTCGCTGCCTCTGGAAGCCGAATTTAAGGACGAAAACGGCAAAACCGTTAAGCTCGGCGAATATTTCGGCAAAGGCAGACCAATCGTTCTGGCGCTCGTTTATTACGAATGCCCGATGCTTTGCAACGAAGTTCTGAACGGTCTGACCGGAAGCTTGAAAGGCATTACGTTTGACGCCGGAAAGGATTTCGACGTTATCGCCATCAGCTTCGACGCGCGCGAAAATGATAAGCCGGAATTAGCCAAAAATAAGAAGGCGAGCTATCTGGCGAGATACGAGCGAAAGGGCACGGAAAACGGCTGGCATTTTCTGACGGGAACGCAGAGCGAGATTGACAAGGTAACGCAGGCGGTCGGGTTTAACTATTCGTTCGACGCTCAGTCAAACCAGTTTGCCCACGCGGGCGGAATAATGATTGTAACGCCGGAAGGCAGGCTTTCGAGATATTTTTACGGCATTGATTACCAGCCGAGAGATTTAAAATTCGGCATTATGGAATCGGCGCAGAGCAAAATCGGAAATCCGGCTGAACAGCTTTATTTGTATTGTTTTCATTACGACCCGGCAACCGGACGATACGGGCTGATGATTTTAAGAGTGATGCGCCTTGCGGCTGTCGCGACTATTCTCGGACTTGGCGGCATGTTGTTTATTTTTTGGCGGCGCAACAAGAGAAAAGAGCGAAATTTGATATAGATTTTTAGAGATTATGCAACAAAATACGTGGATTCCAATATTTCCAGAACAAGCGTCCAGCTTCGCGTGGCAGGTTGATGCGTTGTATTTTTACATACTTGCAATCAGCGTATTTTTCACTGTCGGTATTGTCATCGGAGTTGTTGTTTTCGTTGTCAAATTCCGCGAGAAGGAAAAATACGCGACGGGCGCCGAGATTCACGGTTCGGTGCCGCTCGAATTATTCTGGTCGTTTGTCCCGTTTGTCATTTCGATGTCGATTTTTCTCGGCGGCGCGATTGTTTACTTTAATCAATATCGCGTGCCGGACGGTTCGATGGAGATTTACGTGGTCGGCAAGCAATGGATGTGGAAGTTTCAGCACCAGACCGGACAGCGCGAAATCAACGAGCTGCATATTCCGGTCGGGCAGAAAATCGAGCTGACGATGACGACCGAAGACGTTCTGCACGACCTTTATGTTCCGGCTTTTCGCACCAAAGCGGACGTTGTGCCGGGACGCTATACAAAACTCTGGTTTGAAGCGACGAAACCGGGCAAATATCATCTTTTCTGCGCCGAATACTGCGGCTTAAATCATTCGGGAATGGGCGGCTACGTTTATGTAATGGAACAGCGCGATTTTGACAACTGGCTGAGCGGAAACATTTCGGGACAAACGCCGGTCGAAGCGGGCAAGGATTTGTTCGAAAACAAACTCGGCTGCGCGTCGTGCCACGCCGGAGGACCGCAGCAGCGCGGCGCGAAGCTCGAAGGAATTTTCGGCAAGGACGTTAAATTAGTCGGCGGCGATACGGTAAAAGCCGACGACCAGTATATTCGCAATTCAATTTTGAATCCGTCGGGACAAGTCGTCGAGGGATTTCAGCCGATTATGCCGACTTTCAAAGGTCAGGTTACGGAAGAACAGCTCGTCTCGCTGGTCGCTTATATCAAATCTTTGAGCGGAGTTACCGGCAGTTCGACAACCTCGACAAGCACGACGATGAGCGGCAATTCGAATACAAGCACGGTCGCGCCCAAAGCAGACAGGGGACAAACAAATACTCAGGGAAGCAATCCGAATGCTCCGAAGAATGTGAGCGAGCCGACAAACAGAAACAGGTAGTAAAATTTATGCAAAACGTAGATGCAATGAACATTGGAAATGTCGAGAAGCCGGTCAATTATTTGACCAACGGCTTTAGCGCAAAATCGTGGCTTTTGACAAAAGACCATAAACGCATTGCGATTATGTATCTTTTGACGGTTTCCGCATTTTTTGCGATGGGCGGAGTTTATGCCTCCTTGATTCGCCTCGAACTGCTCACACCGCAGAGCGACCTTCTTGAGTCGGGAACATACAACCGCGTCTTTACACAGCACGGAATCATCATGGTTTTCTTCTTTTTGATTCCGTCGATTCCGGCGATTCTCGGTAATTTCCTGATTCCGATTATGATTGGCGCGAAGGATTTGGCGTTTCCGCGCGTAAATCTTTTGAGTCTTTATCTTTACTGGGCAGGCGCGGCGCTCGCCGTTTGGGCGATGATGCAGGGCGGCGTCGATACGGGCTGGACTTTTTACACGCCGTATTCGACGACGTTTTCCAATACGTATGTAATGGCGACCGGACTCGGTATTTTCATCAACGGTTTTTCGTCGATTCTGACGGGCTTAAATTTTGTCGTTACCATTCACACGATGCGCGCGCCGGGAATGACCTGGTTCAGAATGCCGCTTTTCGTCTGGGCGCATTATGCGACCAGCTTAGTGATGCTTCTCGGAACGCCGGTTATCGCCATTACCGTGTTGCTTTTGGCAATCGAACGCTTCGCGCACGTCGGGATTTTCGACCCGGCAATCGGCGGCGACCCGATTTTGTTCCAACATTTGTTCTGGTTCTATTCGCATCCGGCGGTTTACATCATGGTTTTGCCCGGAATGGGCGTCATCTCGGAACTTATCTCCAATTTCTCGCGCAAAAAGATTTTCGGCTATGAATTTATCGCCTTTAGCTCGATTGCGATTGCCGTTTTCGGCTTTCTCGTCTGGGGACATCACATGTTCGTCAGCGGTCAGTCGGTTTACGCCGGACTGGTCTTTTCGTTCCTGACGATGGTGGTCGCCATTCCTTCGGCGATTAAAGTCTTTAACTGGGCGGCGACGCTCTACAAAGGACAGATTTCATACGATACGCCGATGCTCTATGGATTATTCTTTATCGGCTTGTTTCTAATCGGCGGTTTGACCGGCGTGTTTTTAGGCTCGATGGGCTTGACGGTTCATCTGACCGACACCTATTTTATCGTCGCGCACTTCCATTACGTAATGGTCGGCGGGCAGGTTTTGGGTTATCTCGGCGGGCTTCATTACTGGTGGTCGAAGATGACCGGAAAGCTTTATTCGGAATTCTGGGCAAAAATCGCCGCCATGCTCGTTTTCGTCGGGTTTAATTTAACATTTTTCCCGCAGTTTATTCTCGGATATTTGGGAATGCCGCGCCGCTACGCTTCGTATCCGCCGGAGTTTCAGGTTTTGAATATTTTCTCGACCGCCGGCGCGTCGATTCTCGCGCTCGGACTGGTTCTTCCGGCGATTTACCTGACATATTCGATTTTCTTCGGCAAAGACGCTCCGGCAAATCCGTGGATGCTGCCCGGACTCGAATGGCGCACAGCATCGCCGCCGCCGACCGAAAATTTTGAAAAAACACCGATTGTTACATGGGAAGCCTACGAATTCGGCGAGGAAAGCGGTTTGGATTTAGAAGACGCGAGAAATAGAGACAGAGTAACGGTCTAGGCATTTATCATTTAACATTTACCATTCAACAAAATGATAAATGTTAAATGATGAATGATAAATGAAATTATGACACACGCAGATTCACACGAACACGAATATCACCCGCCCGGTCTTCAGCATCAGTTTGAAGATATGAAACAGCAGGAAGAATCTGTTTCCATCGGGATGTGGATGTTTCTCGTCCAGGAAATTATGTTCTTCGGCGGAATGTTTACGGTTTATCTCGTATTTCGTTCCAGATTTCCGATGGCGTTTGCAGCGGGAAGTAATCATCTGGACGCCTTTTGGGGCGGGCTCAATACGCTCGTTCTTATCGTCAGCAGCTTAACTATGGCGCTGACGGTTTATTACGCTCAAAAGGGCAACCGGAATATGCAGGTGATACTGATTATTCTGACAATGCTGTTCGGCGCGACGTTCCTGGGCGTGAAAGCCATCGAATATACCGACAAATATAATCATGGACTCGTTCCGGTCAACGGATGGAACAAGAAAACTCCCGCGCACGCAAATACGGAGAAGACAGAACACGCCGCCACTGTCATTCCGCCGGAAACAAAAATTTCCGCCGCCGAAACGGAAAAAAAGACGGAAGAGCATCAGTACGTTAATCCGAAAGGTGAATTTTTGTGGGATGATACTTCTCTGGTCAGTCAGGCGCAAAAGGGAAATTATCTGACCGAAGCGGAAAAAAACGGCTATTTCGCGGACGGCGAGATTAGCGCGCATAAATTTCGCGATAAGGTTCTGATTTTCTACTGGATTTACTTTGTAATGACCGGCTTGCACGCGCTCCACATGATAATCGGTCTGATTCTCATGACGTGGCTTGTATATAAAGCCTGGAAGGGAACTTTCTCGCCTGAATATTATTCGCCCGTAGAAATTTCCGGTCTTTACTGGCACTTTGTCGATATTGTCTGGATTTTCCTTTTCCCTCTGCTTTATCTGTTGGGCAGACACTTTATGCACGGAGGCGGACACTAAAATGGCTGAACATCACATAGAACACACGGAAGCACATAAAGAACACATCGGCATTCCCGGTTATTTAATTGTCTTTGGAATTCTGGTTGTCGGCACAATCGCAACGTATTTTGCCGCAACAGTTGATTTAGACTGGATTTTTCCGGGCGCGAATACATTGCTTGCCTTAGCGATTGCTTTTTTCAAAATGACGTGCGTTATTCTTTATTTTATGCACGTTCGCTGGCAGTCGCGCCTGATTTGGCTAACTGCCGTCGCTGGATTTTTCTGGATGGCGATAATGTTTGCATACACGATGCAGGATTATTTGACGCGCACGCCGGGAATATTTCCAAAATAAGAAAGTGAATCCAAACAAAGACGCGGCGCGAAAAGCAAAAATGCTTTCGCTGCCGCGTCTTTTGTTATTAGCGCAAAAGCTTTTCCCGTGCTATTATTTCTGTTTTATAAATTGGATTTATATTAAAAACGTTTTATTGTGAAAATATTTTCAGGACAACAAGGACAATCGTTCCGACATCAGAAACCAGAGATGTTATACAAAAAACCCCTTTTGCATTTATCTGTAATTATTCTAATTTTGCCCGTTTTGCTGCTGAGCGGCTGCATTTCGCCGAAGGATAAAGTCGAAAGAGCAACCCTTTTAAAAACGGAAAACGCGACGCAGGAGACTCTGCAAAACGAAGTTAATCGCTTTGCCAAAGTTAATTCGATGCGGGCGAAAATGGATTTGAAATTCGAAGATAATTCATTTGCCGAACTCGGCATCGCCGAAAAATACAAAACCGCCGACGGCGAAGTCGTCGTTCAGCGTCCGGCGAATATTCTGCTCAAAGTGCAGGTTCCGATTATCAAAACCGATGTCGCGCAAATGACTTCGAACGGCGAAAAATTCTGCGTCGCGGTTTTGGAAGACGGCGCGGGCGGAAAATATAAAAAATTTGTCTGCGGCACAAATAGCGCCGATTATTCGCCTTTGCAGCGCGAAGTCGAGAAAATAGGAAACGGCGACGCTAAGGTTTTGAAGCAGAATATCAACGCTTTTTCGAATCTTCGACCGCAGCATTTTACTGAAGCGATTCTCGTTCGCCCGATTGATACGGCAAATAATTACTACACCCAAAGCTCGATTTTTCAGGAAGAGTTTGACATCAACGCCCAGAAAAAATCGCCTTTAAGATGGGTTTTGCGCGGCTATTATCTGCTCGACGAAATGCATAAAAACGATGACGGAACTTTAACGCTCTCGCGCCGTTTCTGGTTTGACCGCGTCGGCGGAATCAGGCTCGCGCGCCAGCAGATTTTCGACGCCAAAGGCGAAATCGAATCGGACATAGTTTACGGAACACCGGGAAATCTGACCGAAACGGGCGAATACAACAATCTGCCTTTGCGGATAGAAGTTACGCGCCCGAAAGAAAGATACAAGATGAGTCTGACGTATCAAACGCCCGGAACGGTTTCAATCGGCAAAACTTATCCCGCGAAAGCGTTCGTTTTGCAAAACGACAGAAATTTGCCGGAAGTTAATTTGGATCAAAAACTTGAGGAAGTGAAAAGTCGCTCAAATACATCGGTAATCCAGAAAAACCAGACGGGAAATCCCTAAGCAGAAAAGCAAAAGGTAAAAAGGTAAAAAGTGTAATTATCGTCTGAAAATTACACTTTTTACCTTTTTGCATAAGGCTTTCTTTACTTCTGCCTTTTTACTTTTGTCTTTTTACTTTAAAATGTTCTTTCGCGCACATTTGCTTTAATGAATACAATCTTAAAAACTGAAAATCTAACCAAAACCTACACGGTCGGCAAAATGGAAGTTCCGGCTTTGCGCGGCGTCTCTTTGGATATAAAAGAAGGCGAATTTGTCGCCATAATGGGACCTTCAGGCTGCGGGAAATCGACGCTTCTGCATCTTTTGGGCGGACTTCTCAGCCCTTCGACCGGAAAAATTATTATCGGCGACGAAGATTTATCGAAGGTTTCGGACGCGCAGAGAACCGATATTCGCCGCCGAAAAATCGGCTTTGTATTTCAAAGATTTAATCTTTTCCCGACGCTGACGGCGGAAGGAAATCTGAAATTGGCGGAAAAAATTCATTCCGGCAACGGCAGTAAAAATTCGGATAGAAGAAGAGAAGTTCTGCGGCTTTTGAAGCTGGAAAACAAAATGCATCACAAACCGCTTGAGCTTTCCGGCGGCGAACAGCAGCGTGTCGCGCTGGCGCGGGCGATTGTCAATAATCCGGCGATTATTCTGGCGGACGAGCCGACGGGAAATCTCGACACGGAAAATTCGAAAATTGTTCTGGATATGTTCCGCGAGCTGAACGAGAAATTTAACCAGACGATTATAATGATTACGCACAACCCGGAAGCGGCGACAAATTGTCACCGGATTATTAGGATGCGCGACGGACAGATAGTAAATTAACAATTACGAATTACGAATTACGAATTGAAGAAACCTTCCGACATTCGTAATTCGTAATTCGTAATTCGTAATTTTATGAAAGACATTATTCTTTGGAAATACGAGCGCGCAAGCTGGCAATGGGACGTTCTTTGTATTTTAATCATGGCGTTTATCTTTCTGACGCCGAAAATCTGGTTTGAAAAACGCGAAAAACTGGCAACCCAAACGGCGCGTCTTATCGTCAAAGCCAGAGATTTTTCGCCCGATAAAATCGAGATGGACAGGCGCATAAAAGAACTCAGCGGCAACCCGAACGCGGAAGTTCTGGAATGGCACGAGAAAAAAGACGCGAGCGGCGAAACCTTCTACGAAATTGACATCCGATGAATTTAGATGTTAGATGTCAGATGTCAGATTTTAGAGAAACCTCGTTTTACTGACATCTGACATCTGGCATCTAACATCTTTTTTATAAGAGGAGTTATATATGAGAAATTTTTTTAAATTAGGATTTGCGGCAATCGCTCTGATGTTTTTGTTCAATGTTTTTGCCGTAACGGAAACAAACGCGCAGAAGCGTCCGCCGCTTCAGGAAGCGCTGAAGCGAATGGACGACCATAATAAGGCTCTGGAATCGCTGAAAGCCAACGTCAGGATGGAGAAATATAATACACAGATTGACGAAAAAGATGTAAACGAAGGAAACGTAACTTATCTCCCTCAAAAGAAAGGAAATCCTTATGTTCGCATCGACTGGACAAAGCCTATGGAGGAATCTTTGGCGATAGCGAACGGTCAGTACGTTATTTACCGTAAGCGTTTGAATCAGGTAATGAAAGGCAGCGTCGACCAGGCGAAAGGCAGCGGAAAAGCAAATAGCGCGCTGGCTTTCATAAATATGTCGAAAGCGCAGCTTCAAGCCAATTACACAATAAGATATGTCGGGCAGGAAGACGTTAACGGCAGTATTGCAACGTATCATCTTGAGCTTACGCCCAAAACCAAAACAAGCTACAAAACGGCAGATATATGGGTTGATAAGGACGGTATGCCGGTAATGGCTAAAGTAACCGAGACTAACAACGATACAACAACGGTCTTTCTGTCGAACATTAAGAAAAATGAAACGATAAATGCTTCGGTTTTCACAATTCCCGTCCCGAAAGACGCAAAACTGATTAAATAAACGTTTCAGCCAGTTAAATACCGCAAAGGCTTTGGCTAATCGAGAAGTCAAAGTCTTTTCATTTGAAAAGACGCGGCTTAAATCTTATAATTTCAAATTCGGTGCCGAAAGCCAAAAGAGGTAATGTCAATGGAACTAACCATCAGCGATGAAAAAACCAAAGAATTGTTGACCGAAGTTCTGGTGGAAATGATTCAGCAGAAGCGCGAAGTATTTTATGAAATTGTTCTCGAAGCGCTTGAGGATGTCGGATTGGCAAATGCGATTGCGGAAGGCAGGCAAAATGATTTCGTCGGCGAAGACAAAATTATGAGCATTCTGGAAGGATAAAAAGTGAACGTCAGATACGAAGCGAGCTTTGCGAAAGATTTGAGAAATATCCGCGACAAGAGCCTTCTCCGAAAAATAAAAAATGCGATTGACGAAGTTAAGAACTCGAAAGATATTCGCCGGATAAATGAGTTAAAAAAGCTGCGAGGCTACAAAACTTTTTATCGTGTCAAGTTAGGCGATTACAGAATCGGAATTGAAATAGTCGCAAATGAAATAATCTTCGTCCGATTTTTGCACAGAAAAGAGGTTTACAGGTTTTTCCCCTAAATAGATTTATGCCAAAGGCAAGCAGTTTCAGTCGTTTTACGCGCGGTGTCCGGCACACGGTTCGCGCATTTGCTTCGACCAAACATCCGGTTCTGGTTCACATCGTCCCGATGCGGCGATGCAATCTGTCGTGCGCGTATTGCAACGAATACGACAAAACGAGCGACCCTGTGCCGATTGACGTAATGCTCGGGCGCATCGATAAGCTCGCTGAATTTGGTTCGTCGGTTATCACGATTTCCGGCGGCGAGCCGATGATGCATCCCGAAATTTACGAAATCATCGCCCGCATCCGTCATCACGGAATGATTGCCGGTCTGATTTCCAACGGCTATTATTTTCAGCCGGAAAAGATTAAAAAATTAAACGAAGCCGGACTCGACTATTTACAAATCTCGATTGATAACGTAAATCCCGACGAGGTTTCGAAAAAAAGTCTAAAAGTTCTCGACGGCAAATTAAAAAACTTAGCCGAACACGCTAAATTTAAAATCAACATCAATTCGGTTGTCGGCGGCGGCGTGGCAAATCCCGACGAAGCTCTGATTATCGCCAATCGCGCCGTCGAGCTTGGCTTTTCTTCGACCGTCGGCGTCATTCACGACGAAATGGGCTTGAACAAAGGCTTGACCGACAGAGAAAAAGAAGTTTACAAGGAAATCAAAGCCAAAGGCACGCGAAGCTACGCGCGCTGGAACTGGTTTCAGGACAAGCTCGTTGACGGCGGCGAATACGAATGGCGTTGCCGCGCCGGCGCGCGTTATCTCTACATCTGCGAAGAAGGCTTGGTGCATTGGTGCTCGCAGCAGCGCGGAACGCCCGGAACGCCGCTTCTCGAATACACGCACACAGATATGGAGCGCGAATACATCACTGAAAAATGGTGCGCGCCGACCTGCACGATTCAATGCGTTCATCAGGTCGGGCATCTCGACGCGTGGCGCGACCCGCAGATTTCGATGAACGACTACAACAACCGCAAAGGCGGCAAAGGCTTGAAAAAGGAAACTGTCGCGCAGGTTCTCAGCGCGGAATAATTTTTACGATATGACAGCTTTGATGGATTCTAAAACCGAAAAGGTCGCGGAAATTATTCGCCGGATTCATCAAACCGAAATAAAAAATCTTCTGGTTGTCGGGTGCGGCGAGGGAATCGAAGCGGCGATTCTGGCGCAGAAGTTAAAGGCGAAAGTCGTCGGCATCGACATCGACGGCAAATTCGACAAGGAAGCCGCAAAATTTGCCGAGCTCAGAAAAGGCAACGCGGAAAATCTCGTTTTCCCGGACGATACGTTCGATTTCGTCTTCAGTTATCACGCGCTCGAACACATCGAAAACCCGCAAAAAGCGCTCAAAGAAATTCATCGCGTTTTGAAAATAGGCGGCGGTTACTGGGTCGGGACGCCGAACAAATCGCGCATCGTCGGTTACATCGGCGGCAAAAACACATCGCTTGCCGACAAAATAAAGTGGAATCTCGCCGACTGGAAGGCGCGTATCGAAGGCAAATTTGAAAACAAACTCGGGGCTCACGCCGGTTTTACCGCCAAAGAACTCCGCAAATTACTCTCCGAAGCTTTTTCGACGGTGGACGAACAGACAAAAACCTACTTTGCCGAAGTTTACGCCAATCATCCGGGCTTAATAAAATTAATCGAACAATCAGGCTTCTCGCAATACATCTATCCGAGCGTATATTTCAGCGGAAGAAAGTGAAGATAGTGAACAGTGAACAGTGAATAGTGAATAGTTTAAGAAATCTTCCTTAACTATTCACTATTCACTGTTCACTGTCCAAAGGGCTCAACACGCTGCCGTTCTCCGCGCCGCCGTTGGAACTGAGATAGCTCATCGTCGTTTTCAGATGCTTGTGTCCGAGCAGATTTTGAATTGTGCGAACATTGTAATTTTTTTCGAACAGGCGCACGGCAAAGCTGTAGCGCAGTGTCTGACAGCAGCCCGGCTTGAAGATTCGCGCTTTTTCAATCGCGTCCGCCACAGCCTTTTGAACGGTCGATTCGGCGAGATGATGACGACAAAGCTTATCGCCGTTGTCCGCAGGTGAAAGCTTCTGCGCCGGAAACACATACTGCCATTTCCAATCACGCGCCGCGCCGGGCGACTTTTTCAAAATCGCTTTCGGCAGGCGAACGCTTCCGAAACCCGACAAACAATCGTCTTCGTGCTTAAATTTAACGCGTATCAGATGTCTGAGCATCGCCGGGACAATCAATTCCGGCAAAACGGTTGTGCGGTTTTTAGCCCGCGTAATCGCATCGAACACAATAATTTGCCGCCGCTCAAAATCAATGTCGCCGACGCGCAAAGCGACGGCTTCGGACAGGCGCAAGCCCGAACCGTACATCAAAGCCGCAAGCAGGTAAGACGCGCCGCGCAAACGAGACAGAATCTGCCTAACTTCATCCGCAGTAAAAATAACGGAAGGCTTTCCGGGCGTTCGCGCGCGCTTGATTTCGCCGAAATGCGGCGGCAATTCCTGCCCCAAAACGTCGCGGTAAAGAAACAAAAGCGCGCACCGCGCCTGATTTCGCGTCGAAGCGGATTGCGCGTTTTCCTCTAAATTCTGTAAAAAACGTTGAATCTTGGCGGCTCTCGATTCGGACAAATCATCCTGCGCGTTGAATTCCAAAAAATGCCTGATGTGATTAACGTAAGCGTTTTCCGTCTTTCTGCTCAATCGACGATTTCTCGACGCCTGCCTGACAAGTCCAATCAGTCGGGATACTTCAAACATTGTTCCAGCCTCCTCAAAAAATGAGAATCGGGATAACGATGAAACGGATGTTATCTGGATTATGTCGGGATAATAACCTATTTTTGCCGTTATCCGCAACAGCTATTGACGAATTTTCGGAAAAAAATTATAAAGGTGGTGTTCACACGGTAAAAATCGGTAATCGAATCGCCTGAATATTCCTCAGGCGGCAAATTTACAGGGAAAGTAATAATTAAAGGAGAAAAAATATGGAAAACATAGAAAAAGATACTCAGAGCGAAGATTACGACAGACGCGAGCAATATATCGTCATCGCGCGGGTCGAGACGGAATACGAGAACTGTCAGGTTGTCCGGGAGGATGCCGTTTATCCAGCGATATACAGTCAGGTTTTCGGACCTGCGAGCAGAAGCGACTGCGAGGCGTGGATGGCGAAACACTGCACCGGCGGCAGCCAGAGCCGCGAGAAACAGGTTTATGAGGTTAAAGACGCGCAGATTGCCATTAATAAACGCCTGCCGCCGGAAGTTTCGATTATTGCGGAAGGCGTCGTCAGAACGCTCGGCTGGACCAATGGTCGCCTGGAGCCGTATGTTTACGTTCAGCCGCCGCCGGACGGCATTTACGATTTCGACTTTGTGGCGACGCCGCCCTCCAGTCCTGCCGGTGACGCGCTTTCGCCCATTACTTCGAAGGAATACAAAATGCCTATGCCGGAAAATTTCCGTGGCGTGCGGATTCACGCCGAAACCAACAAAATGGAGTTTTTCCCGATACGCCGGCTCGACGAAAAATAAATTGAGTACTAAAAACCGGACTTTGCACAAAAATACAAAATCTTTGCGTTCTCTGTGTTAAAAACTATTTTCTAACACAGAGAACACCGAGATTTCACGGAGAATTAATAATTCCGGTAAAAATACTTATAAAAATGATGCTCGAAAATAATAATAAATTGCGGCTGTTGTCCAGATGGATGCGGCGACAGAAGAGGCATTTGGGAAAAGCATCCATAAAATATGGAGGAAATTATGACGGATTCTAATTTTTCGCGGCGTGATTTTATTAAAGGACTTGGCATCGCCGGAGGCTTTTCGCTGCTCGGCGCATCAGCCGGCGCGCAGGTTCTGCCGAAATTCATTTTTCAGAAAAGGTGCAAGGATGCGGGCGCTATTATCAGAAAAAGTTTCAAAACTCTGACGGCTGCCGAACTGACGGCTTATAAGAACGGCGTGGCGGTGATGAAATCACGCCCGTTGACCGACCCGACGAGTTGGGGTTATCAAGCCGCCATTCACGGAACTTTCAACACCCCGGTTCATACGGCGTGGAACACGTGCCAGCACAATACGACGTTCTTTTTGTCGTGGCACCGGATGTATCTGTGCTTTTTTGAAAGGATTCTGCGCAAAGCTTCCGGCAACGCGAATTTCGGCTTGCCGTATTGGAACTACAGCGACGCCGCCGACCCTCTCGCGCGTTATCTGCCGTCCGCCTTCAGAAATCCGGCGAACGCGACGAATTCGCTCTACGACGGTACTCGCAACCCCGCTCTCAACAACGGGTCGGCACAGCTTTCGGCGGCTGCCGTCAGTCTCGCCTCGGTAATTCCCGGTCCGACCACTTTTTACCCGATGAGCAATAACGTCCAGTCAACGCCGCACAACGTGGTTCACGGTTCTATCGGCGGCGACATGGGCTCGTTTCAAACTGCCGGTCTCGACCCGATTTTCTGGCTTCATCACTGCAATATCGACCGCCTCTGGAACAAATGGCTGGCAGGCGGCGGCGGGCGTTCCAATCCGCCCGCGAGCGATACGGCGTGGCAAAACACGAATTTCACGTTCTTTAATGAAAACGGGGCGCAGGTGCAGATGAAGGGCGCGGACATCGTCGATGCCGCCTACAGCGATTGCCGCTCGTGTTACGACGAGGAAGCGTTTTACACCATCTGGAATGTTTTGCAGATTCGCTACAAGTATATCGACATCCTGCTCGGCTATTATCGCAAACCGATTGTGCTCGACATCAAGCGTTTGCGCTTCGAGCTTGAGTTAAACGATAAAGCCCGCGAATCCTTCGCCAACGCGCGTAAGGCGGCGGCTAAACCGGAAGACGAACTGAATTTCAGGCTCAACTTCGAGGATGTGAAAGCGAACAAACCCGTCGAATTTTTCTACGAAGTTTACCTGAATCTGCCCGAAAACGTGACCGAGCCGGATTACAAATCGGAATATTACGCGGGAAATATTTCATTTTTCGGCGCAGACAGTATGAGCGGTATGACTATGCCGATGAAAAACGGCGAAATGGAGCCGCTCAAATTCAGCGTCAACGTGTCGGACGCGATAAGACGCTCGAAAATTGCCGGAGTCGGCAAGCTCTCGGTAACGCTCATCCCGACCGGTTTGGTTTCAAAGGACGAAAAACGGCTGCCGATTCGCTCGGACGCCAAAATTTCGGTCGGACAAATCACGCTCAGCCTTGAGCAACGCGAGAAATAAGGAAACGTCGGGATTAATAACGATTGGTATCAGCGTCGCGGATAACGGCAAAAACATGGCGTTATCCGCGATAGCCTTGCAAGATTTTAAAAAAAGATTTATAAAAATACAAAGATTTATAAAAATACATCGTTCACGTTAAGTTGGTTGTTAAATTGGAAGGATTTAAAAAGAGTCTGTAACCATTTCCGGATTTTTGCCGCATTAAGCAGAAGTATAATTTTTATCCGGAAAAATTAATAAGCCGGGCAGATTTCGGATAATAAAAAGGTTGCTCTTTCGTGAAAATGGGCAGGTGTTAATTCTTAGCCCTAATTAGATTAAAGGAGAAATAATTATGTTTACATTTGACCGCAAGAAGTTTTTTGACGCGTATCGCGTTCGTTTCGGGGCGTTGACGCAGAATTTGGTTAACGCATTGGAGTTTCTGCTCGGACAGATAGAAGCGGACAAGCGTTTCGGCACGACGGATACGGACAGTCAGCAGCTTGCTTATTGTCTGGCGACGTTTAAGTGGGAAACCGCGCACACGATGGAGCCGATTGACGAGCACGGCGGCGACGCTTATTTTAACAAGCGTTACGGACCCGGAACGCGCGTAGGCAAGATGCTCGGCAACACGCAGCCGGGCGACGGCGCGCGCTTTCACGGGCGCGGCTACGTTCAGCTTACCGGCAGAGCGAACTATACGAAGGCGAAAACCCTGACGCAAAAAGACTGTCTGACCAATCCCGACCTTGCCAAAGACCCGGCGCTGGCTTATGAAATCGCCATTCAGGGAATGAGAGACGGCTGGTTTACGGGCAAGAAATTGTCGCAGTTTATCAAGGTCGGCTCAGCGCCCGATTACGAGAACGCGCGAACAATCATCAACGGGCACGACCAGGCGGTAAAAATTGCCGACATCGCCCGCCGCTTCAGCGAAGTTCTGCTGGAATCCGCAAAACCCGGTTAAATGGCTCTGCCGGGAGCGCGCTCCGGCTAAAAACGCTTTTTTTATTGACCGGACGTAAAAATACCGGATGGAGGAAATTGATGACTTTGCAGAATAATCTCGATAAGATTGAACACATCGTTGTATTAATGATGGAAAATCGCTCTTTCGATAATGTTTTGGGCTGGTTATATCCCGATAACCCTGATTTTCGCGGCGTCGATAGCTCGATGAGCAATCCTGACTCGAATGGAAATCTGCATTATGTTACGAAGGGAACAGACCCGACCGCGCCGTTCCCCGATCCGAACGAGCCGTATCAATTTGTTTACCGGCAAATGTTCAGCGAGCCGCCGACGATGCCGGTTCCGATGATGACCGACGTAACTCCCACGATGCAGGGCTTCGTTATTGACTATGAGAATGCCCTCGCGACAGCCAACGCCGAGGCTGAGAAAAAACACAAGCCGCCTTTTCCGACCGAGCCGGGCGTGATTATGAATTGTTTTGCGCCCGAATCTCTGCCCGTCATCAACGGTTTAGCTCAAGCTTACGCCGTCTGCGACAACTGGTTCTGCTCCGTCCCGACCGAGACGTTTCCCAACCGCTCTTTTATACACGCGGCAACTTCGAGCGGAAATGTCTATAACCACTGGAAAGACTGGATTGGCATACCGCAGGTTTTTATCAACGATACGGAGACTATTTACAACCGGCTCTACGATAACGGCATCGATTGGCGGGTTTATCACGCCGGACCGGTATTCGCCTGCAATGCGCTGATTTGTCAGGAAAAATTATACGATTTTATCTTCGACAACTTTTCCTCATTCGACAACTTTGCGGTTGATGCGGCAAACGGCAATCTGCCCGCTTATACGTTCATCGAGCCTAATTTTATATGCAGCTCGCTGTATGGTCCTGAAACCGACATGCATCCGGCATACGGTGTTTTCGACACCGGCGCGCCGACCGACGTGCGCTATGGCGACCAATTTATTTACGACGTTTACACGACTCTGCGCAACAGCCCTTGCTGGGAAAAGACCTTGTTCATCATCACTTTTGACGAACACGGCGGCACCTTTGACCATTTTCCCGTCGAGCCGTCGCCAAAAGCCGTTTCGCCCGACGGCGTCGTGATTCCATATAAGAACGGGCACAACGGAGGAAGCAACTTCGATTTTTCGCGTTTCGGAGTGCGCGTTCCGGCGGTGCTGATTTCGCCCTGGATTGAAGCGGGCACGATTTGCCACACGCAGTTTGACCACACGTCGGTCATCAAAACGGTTTCGGAAAAATGGCTCGGCGGGCAAAGTTTGACCGCGCGCGATGCCGCCGCCAATTGCGTCAGCGAAGTTTTGTCTCTTTCAACACCGCGGACTGATACTCCCGATATTACTCCCGATACGCCGCCCGTATTTCAGGACTGTGCTAATCAACCGCTCTCTCCGCTTCAGTCTGCATTGATGGCGGCGGCAGCCCGTCTGATAGCCTTGAAGACTAAAAAGCTGATTAATTTGGATGAGTTGGACACAAAGGAAAAAGCCGTAAACACGCTCGAAAATGTATGGAGAGATTTTCTGGCAAGTAAAAAGTGAAAAATAGGTGTTGGGTTTTAGGTCTTTGGTTTTTGCCAAAACCTAAAACCAAAAACCTAACACCTATTCCTGAATTATCTTCGCGCCACGTCTTCGCCGATTGTCCAGACGACGATGGAACTGGAGAGTCCCAAACCCGAAAGGCGTCCAGCCATCATAACCAATGTTTCGCCCTTTTCGACCGCTTTCGCGTCGAGAAGGGTTTTTTCGCCTTCTTTGAGCATTGCTTCGGTCGTTTTCGTATCGTCGTGGCAGAGCGGTTCGACGCCCCAGATTAGCGCGAGCTGGTTGCGGACTTCTTCCGTGTTGGTCAGTGCAAATGTCGAAAGCCCGGAACGAACGCTCGAAAGCCTGCGCGCCATCAAGCCGGATTCGGTAAAGACGGCGATTTTATTCGTTTTCATCTCTCTCGCGCAAATCGCCGCCGCTTTGCAGAGCGCCTGCGAAGTTCTGCCGGTCGGCTTTTCGGTAAATTTTACAGGACGTTTTAATTTAGTTGTTTCGACCGTTTCGGCAGTGTTGATGATTCTCTGCATCGTCGCGACCGCCTGCACCGGATATTTTCCGGCGGCGGTTTCAGCCGAGAGCATTACCGCGTCGGTTCCGTCCCAGACGGCGTTTGCCACGTCCGAGGCTTCGGCGCGTGTCGGGCGCGGACTCTCAATCATCGATTGAAGCATCTGCGTCGCCGTGATGACAAATCTGTCGTGCTGAACGGCTTTTTCGATAATCTGTTTTTGATAGACGGGCACAAGCTCGGCGCTCGTTTCGACGCCCAAATCGCCGCGCGCGACCATCACGCCGTCGGTTTGCTTGATTATATCGTCGAGATTCGTAATCGCCTCAGCCTTTTCGATTTTGGCGACGAGAAGCGGTCTGCCCCATTTGCGCTTGTTGAGCTTTTTGATTAATTCACGAACTTCACGACAGTCTTCGCCGCGCCGGACAAACGAAAGCGCAATGTAATCAACGTCGTTTGCAATCGCAAACTCCAAATCGTCGCGGTCTTTTTGCGTCAAGGAAGGAATCGGAAGTGATATATTCGGCAGGTTGATGCCTTTGCGCTCGCCGAGCCAATCGCCGTTAACGACCGTTGTAACGACATCGGTTTTCGTCTCTTTTTTAACCTTTAGCTCAATCGCGCCGTCGTCGAGCAGGATTTTATCGCCTTTTTTAACGAGCTTCGGCAGTTCTTTGAAATTGGTTGAAACTTCCGCCGCGCTTCCTTCGATATTTCGGGAAGTCATGGTAAATTCCGCGCCTGTTTCAAGCAAAACGGGCTTGGCGTTTTGTAGAAGTCCGGTGCGGATTTTCGGTCCCGAAAGGTCAACCAGAACTGCCAGCGGCATATCCAGTTTTTTCGCCGCCGCCCGCGCCGTTTTTATCGTTTCGGCGTGTTCGTCGTGCGTGCCGTGCGACATATTTATCCGCACGGCATTTAATCCGGCTTTGAGCATCGCTTCGATTGTTTCGGCGGAATTAGATGCCGGTCCGAGTGTGGCTAAAATTTTCGCTCTTCTCATAAAATACAATTTTGCCACAGAGGGCACAGAGAATACAGAGAGGAAATCAAACAGGACAAACTTCAATTTTCAGAATAAATATTTATTTCAGGCTGACTTTTCTTTCTCGGCATTCTCCGTGTTCTCTGTGGCTAATTTTTTTTGTAAATAATTCATCACCGTCGCCACAAAAGTCGAGTGCGACCACGTTAAAGGTGAAACCGAAACGTGTTCGCCCGTCAGCGGATTGACCTGTTCAGCCAGAACGCCCGAAGGCAGGGCGCGCTCGATTGTCCATTCCAAAAGCTTTAAAGCTTTTTGTAAATCTTCTTTTGTTTCGGCGCGGGCGATGTAATAATCTGCCAGCCAGAGCGTGCAGATAAACCACGCGTTTCCGGTTGCATTTTCGGAAACGCGCATATAATTATCATTTTCGAAACGCGCGACGCCTCCGATTTCCGTGTTTATCCAGAGTTTTTCTTCGACGGCTTTCATTGTACTTGCGACCATTTCATCGTCGGGCGCGAACGCGCCGAAATAAAACGCGCCGAAAAGCGAAGCGTCAATGGTCGCGTCTTTTTCGTAAAAATCGTCGCCGTGAAAATTCAAAGCGCGAAGAAAGCGACCGTGTTCGGGGCTGTAAAGATGCCGGCGCATCGCTCTGACAATTTCGTCTGCCGTGTTTTCGTAAATGCCTGCGCGTTTCGCTTCGCCGAAAAGCCGCGCAAAATTTGCCGCCGCGCGAAGCCCGCCGACAACCGAAGCGCAGGTAAACGTATGAATTCCGCGCCGGTCTTCCCATAAATTCCAGCTCGGGCGCGGCAATTTTAAATCTTCGCGGCGAAAGGCGACCATAAAATCGGCGCATTTAACGATTAAATTGCGATATAGAAAATGCACGAATTCGATGTCGCGGCTTTTATCGTAATGCTGCCACAAAGCCCAGATGACGAGCGCGGTTTCGTCTTCCTGAATAGGAAAAATCGGCTTTTTGCCAAAAACGTCCCAAGCCGCGTGCCAGCCCGAAGCGACGCTGCCGTCGGCATTGTATCTTTGCAGAAAATAGCCGTCGCGATGGACGATTTTGGCGCAGAGATAATAAAACGGGCGCGTAACAGTCGGATATTTGGCGAGGTCTAAAGCGTTGGCGACAAACGCGCCGTCGCGCGTCCAGAGATAGCTGTAATGGTCGGTTGCGCGTTCCGTAACGTCCGAATCGTTGGCGGCTAAAATCGCGCCGCCGTTGTCGATTTGAGTGCGGACAATCAAAAGCGAACGCTTGTAAAAATCGACGATTTCGGGCGACAAACCGGCAAAATCCGTCTCGTTTTTATTTACCCAGACGCGCCAGTAATTTTCCGTGTAATCGAGATATTTCTGCGGCTCGCGCTCAAGAACGTTTTCGTTCAGGCGCATCACTTCCGTGTGCGAAGTCGCGGCGGCAATCCAGTAGAAAAATTCGAAACTGCCCTGCGGCGCGAGCGAAAAATGCAGTCCGATGGTCGAATCAGCCGAGCCTTCGGTCGTCGCGCCGCCCGAAAGCTCGCCATCTTCAGCGTCCGCCCAAGTTCCTTTCTGGTCACCGAAATCCTTGCGCCCGGTGGCGAAAACGTCAAAATGCGGCTCGGTATTTATCAGAAAATAACGGTCTTTTTTGTAATGAATCAGCGAAAAACTCTCCGGGTCGTAAAAAGCCGTGTCGCCGATATTCGTTTCGAGAATGCGAAAATCGTGATGCAAAAAAACGCGGATTTCACGCTTTTTATCTTTCAGATTGCTGACGGAGACGCGGCGCAGAAAAATATTTTCATGGCTCGCCACCGTATCGTTCGAGACGATTTCCAAGCCCAGATTTTCATTAATTAAACGAACGTCCGTTACAAGCGTTTCGGGCAGATACTTAAACGTTCGCGTCCAATCATCGGACGAAATCCACGAAAATTCGCCGTCCGCCCAGACGCCGAATCGCGAAGGAAAGCCTTCCGTGTGATTTTCCTGCCCGACGCGCGGAAAATAGATGTCGCGGATTTGATATTTATCGTCAAAATTGACGAGCAAAGAGCCGTTTCCGACCGGAATATCGCGCATAAGTTGAAACAGATAACGCTCCTTTTCAGCAATGTCAAAACTGAAAAAGAGCGCAGCTGATTAGTCTAATTTAATGATTTACTTTTCAAATGCGGCTGCCCCGGCTTCGGCAACCGAGTGGTCTTGCTCGCCGCTGCCGCCCGAAACACCGATTGCGCCGACAATCTGACCGTCTTTTTTTAGCGGAATACCGCCCGCGAAAATCATCACTTTGCCATTGTTCGATGCGTGAATACCGAAAAATTGGTCGCCCGACTGGCTGTTATCCGCCAAATCTTTCGTCGCAATATCGAACGCTCTCGAAGTCCATGCTTTTTTGATGGAAATATCGATGCTGCCGAGCCATGCTTTATCCATTCGCACATGCGCGATTAGATTTCCGCCCGCATCGGCGACCGCAATATTCATCGGCTGCCCGATTTCTTCAGCTTTTTTCTCGGCGGCGGCGATAATTCGGCGCGCGTCATTTAATGTAATCATTTTTTATTCCTCAAAACTAAATTCGTTAATTTGAATTTTTATACTATCGCACAACAGATGGGCAAACAAGTTTTCGGTTTTTACATTTGTCTTAAACTTTTTATCTTCTCAAACGCTTTGACGCTAACTCCTTTTTCAGCTTTAAAAGCCAGCATCTCAATCGCTTCGTCGATTTTTACCCAACGCGCTTCCGATACTTCATGGTCGTGATTTGCCGTGTCGCCCGACGCGTATCTCATCAGGAAAAAATGGACGAATTTGTGAAAACGGACGCGTTCGCCGCGCCGATCGCCGACGTACCAGTATTCGATTGTTTCGATTTTATCGATTAAATCGCAGTCGATTCCGGCTTCCTCGCGCACTTCGCGCAAGGCGGCGATTTCGGGAGTTTCGCCCGCGTCAACCAAGCCTTTCGGAAGCTGCCATCGATTGCCCGGCGCAACACTGATGAGCGCGATTTCAAAATTTGACTCCGTTTGACGAAACGCGACGCCGCCGGCGGAAATTTGTTCGACTGTGGCGAATTTTGCCTGTTTGGTTTCGTGAGAAATTAGCTTTTCTTCCATTTTATCTCGATTTCAATTTCCTGTTCGTCGCCTTCGCGCTCGTATTCGAATTCGATTTCGGCGGAGGCGGGAACATAAATTCTATTTCCGGCGATTTGAATTTCAAACGCTTCTCCCTGTTAAAGAGCGTCGGCTAAACGTCGCAATTTTGCGGCATTTTCGCGGTTTGAGTAGCTTTTTTCGACATCGATTTCCGTTTCTTCCGGCATATATTCTCCTATTTTTCGTTTACGGTCTGCTCGATTATTTTATCCAGATTTGTTTTTATATCCGCGTTAAACCCGATAAATTTTTGCACCAGTTTTCCCTCGCGGTCAAAAATCGCGGTTTGCGGAATGGCGTTGTTTTCGGCGAACATAAAGCCAAGCCAAGCCTGTTCGGGAAAGGCGAGCGTGTAGCTTATCTTTAATTTCTCGGCAAAAGTCGGAATTCTTTTCGCGTCTTCCTCGTCGCCGACGTGCAGACCGAAAATTTGCAGATTGTCCGCGCCGTATTTGCTTTGCAGGCTGACGAGATGCGGAATTTCTTCGAGACACGGCGGGCAGTTCGTCGCCCAGAAATCGAGCACGACGACTTTTCCTTTCAGCTCGCCGAGCTTCTCGGTTTTGCCTTCAACGCTTGTCCAAGACATTTCGCCGAGCGGTTTTGACGGCGGCATCGGCAGATTTGTCTGCGGAACATTGTTTATCGAAACCGGCTTGTTCGAAATGGAAACCGGCGCGGCGGCAGGTCGGCACGCGAGCGAAAGCAGAAAGTAAAAAGTAAAAAGTAAAAAATAAACCGGCTTCATCGAATTTATTTTACACAAAATTGAGGCAAAGACTTTATTCCGAAACGCAAAAAACGAAAAATTTGTATTTTATTAAAATTCAGCTGTTAAAATGAAAACCTTTCTTTACTTTTTACTTTTTACTTTTTACTTTTTATTTCTATGCAGTTTTATCCGCCGAAAATCAACAATCGCTTTCACGCGCCGAAATATTCGGGCAAAGCCGGGAGCGCAAATGCTTCCGGCACGGACGCGAGCTTTGTCTGCGGCGCATTCGTCAGATTTTCATTGCGGATTGACGCGAAAACAAAGGAAATTCTGGAAGCAAAATTTAAGTCCAACGGCTGCGGATTTCTGGTTGCGGCGGCGGATGTTCTGGCGGAAAAAGTCAGCGGAAAAAAATTGACCGAGCTTCACGGGCTGGACGAAAACGAATTGCGGGCGGAAATCGAAGCGGAATTGGAAACGTTTCCCGAAAACCGCAGGCATTGCGCGAAAATTTGTCTGGACGCGCTGCACCGCGCGTTTTCAGAGTTTCGCGCCTTTCAGATAGAAGAATTCGCGGGCGAAAAAGCTTTGATTTGCACTTGTTTCGGCGTTTCGGAAGAGACGATTGAAAAAGTCATTGCAGAGAATTCTCTACAGAATGTCGAAGAAGTTACAGACGCCTGCAATGCGGGCGGCGGATGCGGTTCGTGCCGGTTTTTGATTCAGGAAATTATTGACAGCCGGATATATCGCTGAAAATCGAAAATTTTCAAGCAAAATCTTTCGTGTTATAATGCGGTAACGATTTTTGTTATCAATTTGAAGATTTAACAGAAATATAAATTTATACAATGGACGACTCTGCCGGTATTTTACTTTTTTTCTTCGCGACTGAATCTCCCGTTACCGCCGAACCCGAAACCTGGGGCTTCGTTATCATCAAGTTATTAGCCGTTCTGGTGCTTGTTTTAACCAACGGTTTTTTTGTCGCGTCGGAGTTTTCGCTGGTTTCGGTACGCAAATCGCGGGTCGAGGCAAAAGCCGCCGAAGGAAGTAAAGGCGCACAGGCGGCGATGCGGCTTTTGGATAATCCGACGCTTTTTATTTCCGCCGTTCAGCTCGGCGTAACGCTCGCCTCGCTTGCGCTCGGCTGGCTCGGCGAGCCGACAATTTCTAAGCTGCTCGAACCGCTTGCAGACAAAATCGGCGGCGAAGGAACGGCTTTATATATCGCTCACGTCGTGGCAATTACGATTTCCTTTATCCTCATCACGTTTATGCACGTTACCTTCGGCGAGCTTGTGCCGAAGATGTTCGCGCTCGAAAAAGCGGAAAGCTTTGCGATGATTGCTTCGCGCCCGCTGGAGTTTTTCGCCAAGATTTTCTCGCCCGTTTTGTGGTTTTTTAATCTTGCGGGCGGAGCGGTCGGAAAACTGCTCGGGTTGAAAGCTTCACTGGACGAAAGCGCGGTTTATACGGAAGACGAAATCCGCCAACTGGTAAAAATTTCGGAAGAAAGCGGGCATTTGAACAAAGAAGAACGCAGGCTCATCAACAAGGTTTTCGAATTTTCCGAAACGACCGTCAAAGAAGCGATGATTCCGCGCACGGAAATCGTCGCGGTTTCCGACGACTGCACGCTCGAAGAAATCGCCCGGTCGTTTCGCCAGCACGCATATTCGCGCCTGCCCGTCTATCACAGCTCGCTCGACAATATCGCCGGCGTCATTCACAGCAAGGATTTGATGCCGTTTCTATTACGCCCGAAGTCATTTAAGCTCGAAAAGGTCTTGCAGAAACCGATGTATGTCGTCGATTCGGCGCGGCTCGAAGACGTTCTCCGGCAGATGCAGAGAGAAAAATTTCACTTCGGATTTGTCGTTGACGAACACGGCGGCGTCGAGGGAATTATAACTTTGGAAGACCTTCTCGAAGAAATCGTCGGCGATATTTCCGACGAGCACGACGAAGAAGTCAACGAGCAGATTCAAAAACAGCCCGACGGAAGCTGTCTTCTCGACGGCGGCTTGGCGGTGCGCGATTTGAATCGCCGCCTGCACATGAATCTGCCTGTCTCGGAAGGCTACACGACGATTGCCGGATTTCTGATGGCGGAAGCCGGACAGATTTTAGAAGAAGGCGAAAGCGTGAAGTTTAACGGTCATATCTTTAAGGTCGAAAAGGTAGATAAACGCCGGATTTTGAAGGTAAGAATGGAAAGACAAAATTAGCCACGAACAAACACGAAATTTCACGAAATAATATTTGCTTCTTTTTCGTGAAATTTCGTGTTTGTTCGTGGCTAATTTTGTCTTTCCAATCGATTCACGTTAAATTTAACAGATAAGTTTTTCATATCTTTTTTTAACGGAGTCTTTTATAAAAATGAGTTTAATCGAAGAAGTTTGGGCGCGTGAAATTTTGGATTCGCGCGGAAATCCGACGGTCGAAGCGGAAGTTATTCTTGAAGACGGAACGACGGGCAGAGCGGCTGTGCCGAGCGGCGCTTCGACGGGCGAGAACGAAGCCGTCGAATTGCGCGACGGCGACAAATCGCGCTATTCGGGCAAAGGTGTTTTAAAAGCGGTTGAAAATATCAACGAGAAAATCGCTTATGAACTGGAAGGTCTGGACGCGCTCGACCAGACGCTGATTGATGAAAGTTTGATTGCGCTGGACGGGACGGAAAATAAATCTAATTTGGGCGCAAACGCGCTTTTAGCCGTTTCGATGGCAACGGCTCGCGCCGCCGCCGCGTTTCAGGAAATGCCGCTTTATCGATACCTCGGCGGCGTGAATGCGAAGACTTTGCCCGTTCCGATGATGAACATTATCAACGGCGGCGCGCACGCCGACAACAACGTCGATTTTCAGGAATTTATGATTATGCCGGTCGGCGCGAGCAGCTTTTCTGACGCTCTGCGCGCGGGCGCGGAGATTTTTCATAATCTGAAATCGGTTTTGAAATCGCGCGGATACGCAACGAGCGTCGGCGACGAAGGCGGTTTTGCGCCGAATTTGAAATCAAACGAAGAAGCGATTGAAACGATTCTCGAAGCCATCGACAAAGCAGGTTATAAAGCGGGCGAAAACATAATGCTCGCGCTCGACCCGGCGGCAAGCGAATTTTACTCGGGCGGCAAATACGTTTTCAAAAAGTCGGACAAACGCGAATTATCAAGCGATGAAATGGTCGCGTATTGGGCGGATTGGTGCGCGAAATACCCGATTATTTCCATCGAGGACGGAATGGGCGAATCGGATTGGGACGGCTGGAAGAAAATTACCGCGCAGCTCGGCGATAAAGTTCAGCTCGTCGGCGACGATTTATTCGTTACGAACGTCAAGTTTCTGCAAAAGGGAATCGACGTTGGCGCGGCAAATTCGATTTTGATAAAAGTCAATCAAATCGGCACTTTGACCGAAACGCTCGACGCTATCGAGCTTGCCAAAACGAATAATATGACCGCCGTTATCTCGCATCGTTCGGGCGAAACGGAAGATTCATTCATCGCTGATTTAGCCGTTGCGACCAACGCCGGACAGATAAAAACCGGCTCGCTTTCACGCTCGGACAGGATTGCGAAATACAATCAGCTTCTCAGAATCGAAGAAGATTTGGGCGACGCGGCGCGGTATCCGGGCGCAAAAACTTTTTATCAAATAAAACGTTAAAGAAATTAGCCACAGAGAATACAGGGATTTTTGAAAGGAAATTAACAGGGATGACAGGATAGACAGGGATTAAAACAATTTATTATTTCTCTGATTTATCCTTGCTTATCCTGTCATCCCTGTTAATTTCCTCTGAATTTTCTGTGCCTAAAAAATCTTATGAAAATCTTAATCATCGGCGGAACGAAATTTTTAGGTCGGCATTTAATCACGGCGGCGCAGGCTCGCGGGCACGATGTAACACTTTTTAATCGCGGGAAGTTTTCGTCTGAGACTTTTGAAAATGTCGGGCAGATTCACGGCGACCGGAACAGCGATTTAGATAAATTGAGCGGGCGAAATTGGGACGCGGTGATTGATACCTGCGGTTTTCTGCCGCAAAGCGTGAAAGTTTCGGCTGAGGCTTTGAAAGATTCGGCGGGTCAATACGTTTTTATTTCGAGCGGTTCGGTTTATACGGATATAAAAGCAGCCAATTACGATGAAAATACGCCGGTTGCCGAATTGACCGAAGACCAGCGAAAACGCGCGGGCGAGATTAATCCGAAAGGCGAATTGACGGGACCGGTTCTCGGCGACATGTATGGCGGATTAAAGATTTTGTGCGAGCGCGAAGCCGAAAAAGCGATGTCCGGGAGAGTTTTGAATGTGCGTTCAGGCATGATTGTCGGCGAATTCGACCCGACCGACCGCTTCACATATTGGGTTATGCGCGTTGCGCGCGGCGGCGAAGCTCTCGCGCCCGGAACGCCGAATCGATTTGTACAGCTAATTGACGCGAGCGATTTAGCGGCGTGGCTTATCAAAGCGGTCGAGCAAAATTTAACCGGAATTTACAACGCGACGGGCAAACCGTTTGAATTGACGATGGAAAAAATGCTCGAAGAAATTAAAAAATCGAGCGGAAGCGACGCGGAATTTACATGGGTTGACGAAGATTTTTTAGCCCGCGAAAACGTCCAGCCGTGGAGCGATATGCCTTTTTATCTGCCCGAATCCGACAAAGACGCGGAGCATTTTTTATCGATGAGTATCGACAGGGCTTTGCAGTCGGGCATTGAATTTCGACCTTTGAGCGAGACGATTCGGGACGCTCTGGCGTGGCGAAAAACAAAAAATGACGCGCTGAAAGCCGGAATCAGCGCCGGGAGAGAAGCGGAACTGCTTCGCAAATGGCACGAAAAAGTTTAGAGTCCAAACTTTAGTTTGCTGTTTTCGGCGCAGGCACGCTAAAGCGTGAACTCTAAACGGTTGAGCGATGAAACGAATTTTGATTATCGGTTCGGGCGGCGCGGGAAAATCGACTTTTGCGCGAAGACTTGGCGAAAAAACGGGTTTGGAAGTTATTCATCTCGACCAGCTTTACTGGCAGCCGAACTGGGTTGAGCCGGACAAAGTCGAATGGAAAAAAACGGTTGAAAATCTTTTGAAAGGCGATTCGTGGATAATTGACGGCAATTACAGCGGTTCAATGGAAATGCGTTTTGCGGCTTGCGATACGGTGGTTTTTCTGGATTTTCCGCGCACAACCTGTGTCCGGCGCGCGCTGAAAAGAAGCGTTCTTTCTTACGGAAAAACCCGTTCTGATATGGGCGAAGAGTGTCCCGAAAAATTTGATTTGGAATTTATTAAATGGATTTGGAATTACCCGACTCGCACAAAGCCGAAAGTCGAAGCTCTACTGAAACAATTTCGACGCGAAAAAACAATTATCCGGCTAAAAACAAACCGCGAAGTCGAAAGTTTTTTGTCAAAAATTCCTCAGATAAAGTAAAATCTTCCTGAAAATATGTTTTTTATCATCGGCACAAAATTTTTTACGTGGGGCGCGGAAAAAACAAACGAGATGATTCGCTGTTCGCAGTGCGGCGCGCTCGCGCAGTTTACCGAAAAAACGGGAATGAATTTTATCACTTTGTTTTTTATCGTCCCGACGATTCCGATTAGCGGCAGGAAAAAATTTATCCAATGCCCGAACTGCAAGGCGCGGTTTCAGACTGAATAATTTTAATAGATGAGTGAAATAACTGAAAATACTCTGCTTTTTCACAACAGAATTAAGTTGATTTTTAGGAAAATAATGAATCGAAATCACGAGTGGCAAAACGGTGAATTTACTATCAGTACAGACCGGAAACGTCTGCAAATCGACGCGATTCAAAAATATTTGTCGGAAGAATCTTACTGGGCGCGAGAGCGAACGAAAGAGCAAACCGAGACGGCGATAAAAAATTCCTTGCCTTTTGGCGTGTATAAAGGCGAAAATCAGATAGGCTTTGCGCGCGTGGTTACCGATTTTGCGACATTCGCATATCTTGGCGATGTTTTTATTTTAGAAGATTTTCGCGGAAAAGGCTTGAGCAAATGGCTGATGGATGTGATTGTAAATCATCCCGATTTGCAGGGATTCAGGCGTTGGATTTTAGCGACGAAGGACGCGCACGCGCTTTATGAAAAATTCGGTTTCGACGCGCTAAGATACCCTTCGCGCTGGATGGAGAAAACGGCGCCCAATGCGTATTGAAAATTTTCAATTATCCGAATTAAAATTCAAGACAGATATGGACAGAAAACGTCGCCCTCTGGCGCTCGTAATCATTGACGGCTGGGGCTATTCGCCCAAACAGGAAGGCAACGCGATTGCGCTCGCGCACACGCCTTTCTACGACGAAATTTGCGCGAAATACCCGCGCACTACGCTCGTCGCGTCGGGCTTGCGCGTCGGTCTGACGCCTGACACGCCCGGAAGCTCGGAAGTCGGACATCTTAATATCGGCGCGGGACGAATCGTGCAGACCGATATTTCGAGAATCTCGGGCGCGATAAAAACGGGTAAATTTTTTGAAAATAAAGTTTTGAAAGAAGCGTTCGGAAAAGCGAAAGCAAACAATTCGTCGGTTCATTTTATCGGTTTATTAAGCGACGGCGACGTTCATTCTTCGCCGCAGAATCTTTTCGCACTGCTTCGATTTGCGCGAAACGAAGGCTTGAAAAACGTTTTCGTTCACCCGATTCTCGACGGGCGCGACGTGCCGCCGCGCACGGCTGATATTTACACCGAAGCGCTTGAAATCAAGATGGCGGACATCGGGCTCGGCAAAATCGCCACGCTTTGCGGGCGTTATTACGGGATGGACAGGGAGCAAAACTGGGAACGCACGGCGCGAGCCTACACGATGCTTGTTCACTCGGAGGGCGAGCGGTCGCAGGACGCGGTAACGGCGATTCGCGGCTCGTTTTTGCGCGGCATTTCCGACGAATTTATCGCGCCCGTCATTTTGGAAGAAAAGCCCGGCGTGCCCGTCGCTTCAATCAAAAACGGCGATGTCGTCATCTTTTTCAATCATCGCGCCGACCGTATGCGCCAGCTCGTCAAAGCTCTCGCCATTGCCGAAAATTCGGAATTTGTCCCTGTCGGCAAACCGAAAATCGAGGTCGTCTGCCTGACCGAATACGACCGGACTTTCGATTTGCCCGTCGCATTCAAACAGGATAATGAAGAAAACGTGCTGGCAAAAGTCTTTGCCGAAAACGGAATTTTAAATTGCCGCGTAACGGAAACCGAAAAATACGCGCACCTGACATATTTTTTTAACGGCGGCGTTGAACTCGAACACCCGTGCGAGCAGCGCGTGCTGATTCCTTCGCCGAAACAAAACACATACGAAACTCAGCCCGAAGTCGGCTGTTTCAAGGTTACTGACAAGCTTCTGCGCGGTTTGGAAGCGGGCGAAAACGACGTTTTTATCGTCAATCTCGCCGCGCCCGATATGGTCGCGCACACCGGAAATCTCGAAAAAACAATCGAAGCCGTACAATTTGTCGATACTTGTCTCGGCGGAATTTTAGAAAAAATCCGCGAGCTGAACGGCATCGCCGTGATAACGAGCGACCACGGAAACTGCGAGGAAATGGCTGACCTTCTGACCGGCGAGCCGAACAACGCGCACACGGCAAATCCAGTCCCTTTTCACTTGATTGACGAAACCGTAAACGGAATGAAGCTGCGCGACGGCGGCGCGCTCGAAGATGTTGCGCCGACGATTCTCGGAATTATGGGAATCGAAAAACCCGAAGAAATGACGGGCAGAGATTTGCGCGAGGGTTGAAAATTATGATTAATGAAATTCATTACAAAAATTTTAAGGCTTTACGCGATGCGACCTTATCGCTTGGACGGTTTACGTTGATTGTTGGTGCAAATGGAACAGGTAAAACCACGGCAATAAAGACTTTGGAGATAGTTAAAAATTACGAAAACTTTTCTTGGAAAGATTTAATTTCGATTGATTTTTTTGACGAAGAACAAAGGTCAGTGGTGCTTGAAATTCATGCAGAAGATATAAGTAGAGAAATAACGTGGCAAGTAGGTAAAAATGGAGAAGAACTTACTTTACCAGATAATTTTAATAGTCATGTAGGAAAAAGATTTCACGAAGCAAAGATGAAATTGCTTAATGATTTTAGAGTTTTCACATTTAATGCAGACAAAATTGCTGAACCAACTACTTTAAAGCCTAATATAAAGCTTGATTCTGACGGTGAAAATTTGGCAGGAGTTTTGTGGCAAATACAAAGTTCAGAACCAGAGGTATTTGATGAATTAAATAGTGAACTTCAAAAATGGTTTCCAGAATTTAATCGAATTATATTTGAGATACCTGAAAATGGAAAAGTATCTTTTCTTTTACGAACCACAGTAGGAAAACACAAAATTAAAGCTGTAGATCTTTCAGACGGAACGCGATTAGCCCTGGCTTATTTAACAATTGCATATCTACCAAGTCCTCCAAGCATCGTCGCATTTGAAGAGCCTGAGAAAGGGATTCATCCAAGACTTTTACGAAATATTCAAGAGGCAATGTATCGACTTGCTTATCCAGAAAACTACGGCGAGGAACGCAAACCAATACAAGTTATTGTCACTACACATTCGCCGTATTTGCTTGATCTTTACAAAGATTATCCTGAGGAAATCATTATTGCCAGCAAGGACGAAAAGGGGGTTCATTTTGAAAGATTAATTGATAAACCGCATTACGAGGAAGTTCTACAAGACGCGCCTTTGGGTGAAATTTGGTATAGCGGCGTTCTGGGAGGCGTTCCCGCGCAATTATGAAAATCGCTTTCTTTAGCGAATCCATCGCCGATGAAACTGCGCTTAGAATTTTAGTTGCGGGAATTTTAGGCGAAGAAATTGAAGCAACTGATTTGCCTAACAGACTGCAATATCGAAGTTCATCGCATCTTGACAGAGATTTGCCAGCCGTAATTAGTGCGGTTCATTATACTTCAAATGCTGAAGCGTTGATTGTCGTTTCTGATTCAGACGACACGCCTGTTCACATACAGACACATGAAGAAACTGCGAATGAAAAATGTCGTTTGTGCCAGCTCCGTTTAGCGGCAAGCGACAGAATCTCAAAACTTAAAGTAGTTTCAGGAAAAGAAATGCTTAAAGTTGCGATAGGAGTTCCTGTTCCTGCAATTGAGGCTTGGTATTTATTCGGGAAAAATCCTCAGCTTTATGAAGCAACTTGGATTCGAAAACTAAACGGTGAAAATATTACCTATGATAGAAAAAGATTGAAAGACGAAGTTTATGGCACAACCCGCCCGTCAATTAATTTAGAAACGGAATGTGCAGTAAAAGAAGCAATAAGAATTATTGAAAATAACTTACTTGAAGACTTAGAAAGAGCATTTCCTTATGGATTTGGCAGTTTAATAAATGAAGTTCGAGCATGGAAAACTTAAAATTTTTTATTCTTTAGTAAGTGTATTAGTGATTTTATCAGTTGCTTGCACAAGCTTAAATCAAAATACAAACACTCAAATTACTGAGCAGCCTGCATTTGAAGTTCCGACTCCGCAGATAAATCTATTAAAACCTCTCGAAATTTCGAACAAGCCGGAAGATGTCGCGCTGGCGAAAAAGATTGACGAATTAATTGAAAAAAGCGAATTTGCAAATGCTCGCTGGGGCGTTTTTGCGGTCAGCTTGAAGGACGGAAGAGTCGTTGTCGCAAGAGACGCGCAGAAGCTTTTTAATCCGGCTTCGACGCAGAAAATTCTTACGTCGATGGTCGCTCTGGAAAAGCTCGGCGCGGATTTTCGCTGGGAGACACGCGTTTTGGCGGAGAAGCAGATTGAAGACGGAAATCTTAACGGCGACCTTGTTCTCTACGGGCAGGGCGCGCCGGATTTCAGCACTCAAGGCGTGGAAAATCTGGTCAGCCAGCTTCAGTCAAAAGGTTTGAAGCGAATAAAAGGCAATATTATCGGCGACGAAAGTTATTTCAAAGGCGACGAAATCGGCGAAGGCTGGTCGTGGAACGATTTGCAGTGGTATTACGGCGCGCAGGCGTCGGCGCTGACGATTAATTTCAATCAGGTTAAGGTAAGTTTGGAAAACGGTAAGCCGAAAGTCGAGCCTTCGACCGATTACGTTCAGTTTTCGGGCGACGTGAAGCCTTTGGAAGCGGGCGAGCCTGACGCGGTCGGTTTAAAACGCGATTTGGCTCAGAACAACGTTTACGTTTACGGCAGCGGTAAAAACCTGGACGCTCGCGTGGCGGTTGAAAATCCTGCTTTGTGGTCGGCGAAAATTCTAAAAGAAGCGCTTGAAAAAAAGGGAATCGCGGTCGAAGGCGAGGCGAAATCGGCAGATTGGAAAACGGGAAATAAATTGAATGTCGAGAACGCGAATCAGTTAGCTTCGGTAGAAAGTCAGACGCTCGGCGAAATTGTCCGGCGGATGAATAAGGATTCGGTAAATCTTTACGCCGAATTGATTTTGCGAACGCTCGGCAAAAAATTCGGCTCGGAAGCGCCGGACGAAAATCCGCGAGCGCAGAAAACGCGCGGCGACGACGCGGCGGGCGTTTCGGTTATTAAAAAATGGCTCGCGGAAAACGGCGTTACGTTTCAGGAAACCGAATCGATAAAAGACGGTTCGGGACTTTCGCGGCTGAATTTCGTTACGCCTGAAACTCTCGGGCGCGCGCTTGTTGCGGCGAGCCAGATAAAAGCGGCGGAAGCTTTCAGAGATTCGCTGCCGGTTGCCGGAACGGACGGAACTTTAGGCGGGCGTTTAAGAAATGCGCGCGGCAAGATTTTAGGAAAAACCGGCTCGATAATGTATGTCAACTCGCTCGCCGGTTACGCGAAAAATGAACGCGAAACGCTTGTCTTCGTTATTTTATGCAACAACGAGACGCGCAAAGCCGACAGCTCAATTTTGATTGACGCGATTGCGACGAGCTTTATAAATTAATTGAAACGCAGAGACGCGGAGACGCAGAGAAAAGCGAAGAAATTCAAACAGGGATGAAGGAGATGGACAGGGATATTTTTAAATAATTCTTTTATCCCTGTCCATCTCCTTCATCCCTGTTAATTTTTCTTATAAATCTCTGCGTCTCCGCGTCTCTGCGTTGAAAATTACCGAATAAAAAATCCGAGAAATAAAAACAGCCAGAACAAAATCATCAGAAAAAGCGGCAGAATCATCAGCAAAATGCAGCCCAGACTAGTCCATGAATCGGGATTTTGGACGCGAGGCGCGGGGCAATGCGGGCAAAATTCGTGTTTTGCCAGAAAAGGTCGTTTGCACTTCGGGCAGAGCTTGAGCTTCACAATGCTAGAATATCAAAAAATCAGAGAAAATTTATGCGGGCAATGTTTGAGTTTTTAATTGAATACAAGTATGTTTATCCAAATCAAGCAGTTCGGGACAAATCTTATTTGCTCTGAAATTTTCAAAATATGACGAAAGCAGATGAAAAACCGGAAATGGTTAACTGGTACGACCCGCGCCAGCTTCTGGATACGGCGAGAAAGACTTTTATCTCGACGACCATCGGCGAAAACGCCGACCCGCGCCTCGTCGCGGCATCTGCTACAATCCGAAGAATCTTTGATTACACGCACGAACTGAAAAAAACTCCCGATGATTTCGCGCCGGACGAAAACAAAGCGAGAGACGAAATCTGGATTGATTATGTCGCCGATGTCGGCGACGGATTTAATTCGACGTATGCGGTCGCATACAATCTGGCGCAAGCCGAATTGCGACTTTCCGGCGAAGAAAATCCGCTCAGGCGCGGCGAAATTTTAATTCTCGGCGGCGACGCGGTTTATCCAACGGCAACGACGGAGCAATACCGGAAACGCTTGGTCAAGCCTTACGAAATGGCTTTTAAATCGAGCGGGACGCAAAAAACAGCTTTGCCGGATGAAGCCGATTTAAAGGAAGAGCCGCATATTTTCGCGCTTCCGGGCAATCACGATTGGTATGACAGCCTCGTCGCGTTTCAGCGAATTTTCTGCACGCATTTCTATAACAATCGAATTTTTGCCGACGCGTGGCGAACGAGGCAGGAAATAAGCTATTTCGCGCTGAAGCTTCCGCACAAATGGTGGCTTCTCGGCGTCGATTTGCAGCTTTCTCACAATGTCGATGTCCGGCAGCTTCAGTATCTCGAATTTGTCATCAAGCAGATGAATCGCGGCGACCGCGTAATTCTCTGCGTTCCCGAGCCGTACTGGGTGAAGGCGATAAAATATCAGGATTTGACCGATATTTTCGAAGAAAAAGAAGACAGCGTCGAAAAGCTTGAAAGTCTTCTCAAAGAACAGGGCGCGGAGATAAAAGTTTATCTGGCGGGCGATTTGCATCATTACCGGCGGTTTGAAGCGGGCGACGAAAGCGGCATTCAGAAAATCACTTCGGGCGGCGGCGGCGCGTTTCTTCATCCGACGCACGATTACGATTTTACGAAAAGAGATAAAAAGAATAAATCCAAAGGTTTTAACTGGAAAAAGAATTATCCTTCGTATAAAAAATCAAAACAGCTTGATTGGCAGAATCTTTTTTTGTTTCTATGGAACAATCGCACTTTCGGGATTCTGACCGCCGTAATTTACGTCGCGCTGGCGTGGCTGACACACGGAAAAACCGACGGCGAATTTACTTTCGTGAAAGCTTTTCGCTCAACGGTCAATCAACTGGTTGACGCGCCGCTTGCGGGAATGGTCGTGCTCGGAATGCTCGCGGCTTTGATATTTTTTACCGATTCGAATTCAAAATGGTTTAAACGCATCGGCGGTTTGATACACGGTTTGACTCATCTGGCGGTGATTCTTGTTACAGGCTGGGCGGGTTATCTGCTGCACGTCTGGATTGCCCGCCAGCTCGGTTTTACGGGCGACCCGACGATTGCCCATTTAATCTGGTTTGTCTCGGTCGCGTTTGTCTGCGCGCTCGGCGGATATTTTATCGGCTCGTTTATAATGGGGCTTTATCTTTTCGTGTCGCTGCATATTCTGGGCAGGCACGACAACGAGGCTTTTTCGGCGCTTAAAATCGAAGATTACAAAAATTTTCTCCGCCTGCACATCAATAAAAACGGCGATTTGACGATTTACCCGGTGAAAATCGAAAAAGTGCCGCGCGATTGGAATGAGTTCGCGGACGCGAGCGGAAATATAGAATTTTACACGCCGAAAGGCGGAAGCAAGCCCGACCTGATTGAAAAAATCCCGCCGATAATTTAGAGTGATAGAAAGAAATTAATCAGTTGTATGCAAAAAGCTGTTACTAAAGACCCAAAGCGCAAAGTAAAATACGTCAGGTCGGACAAACCGGGAAAACTGGTTTCCGCCGGACGCCGAAACTCAAAGAAAAAACGCCACCGAAATTATGTCGTCATATCGCTGGTCTTTGCGGCGATTCTCGGTTTGATAGTCTGGCTTGCCGATTTGGATTGGGAAGAAATTATCAACCGCCAGTAGAAAATGGAAAACTGAAAATGGAAAATGGAAAATGAAGAAATATCTTCTTAAATTTTCCATTTTCTATTTTCCATTTTCAGTTTTTTTCGTGATAATCTTTCTATCCTTCAAAAATTAAAAAAGGGAATTTTATAGTTGATTTATGGTTGAAGAGTTTGCTTTCGACAATACGGAAGAGCGCCGGAAAACGCGTCAGAACGGCGCGGGTTGGATAGAAGTCATCGTCGGTTCGATGTTTTCGGGAAAGAGTGAAGAGTTGATTCGCCGCCTGCGCCGCGCGCAGATTGCCAGACAAAAAGTGCAGGTTTTCAAGCCGAAAATCGACGACCGTTATTCGATTGAACAAATCGCTTCGCATTCGGGAATGACGCATATTTCCAAGCCGGTGATGACCGCCAGAGAATTGATGGCGCAGATTGAGGAAGACACCGAGGTTATTGGCATCGACGAAGGACAGTTTTTCGATATGGCAATTATCGAAGCGGTCAACCAGCTTGCCAACAGCGGAAAGCGCGTGATTATCGCCGGTCTCGACCAGGATTACACGGGCAGACCTTTCGAGCCGATGCCGCAGCTTCTTTCAATCGCCGAATTTATCACCAAAGCTCACGCCATCTGCGTCAAATGCGGCGCGACCGCCAATTATTCGCAGCGCACGTCTGATTCGACCGAACGCGTTCAGGTCGGCGCGAGCGACAAATATGAAGCCAGATGCCGCAAATGTTTCGTCCCGCATTCCGACGCGCCGACGGTTCACGATTAATATTTATCCGATAATCCGATGCGGCGAAGTATTTCGCGGAAACGCGCATCGTCGCGCAGATTGTCGAATTCAAGTCCCATACTGATACCGGAGATATTCGGCTCGCGTTCGACAAAGCCGCGCTCAAGCCATTCAAAAGCCTTGTCTTTTTCATTTAGCAGCGAATAAACGGCTGTCAGCGAATAAATTAAAGATTTATTTTTCTGTACGTCGCGCTCAAGTTTTTTCGCGATTTCCAGAGCCTTTTCGCGTTCGCCGGCAACTGCCAGCGTGGAAGCTAAAAATCCCTGAATAAGCGGGTGATTACCTGAAAGTTCGACGGCTTTTTCGTGAATCGAGATTGCTCTGGCAAATTTGCCCGTATAGGCGTAAGCCGTTCCCAGACTTACAAATGCGGGAACGAATTTCGGGTTTATTTCCAGAACTTTGGTAAGCTGCGTGATAGCTTTATCAAATTGCCGCGAATAAACATAAACCGCGCCCGTCGAGGTTTCAAACTGTAGTGAGAGCGGGTCGAGCTTTTGAGCTAATTTAAGCTCGCCGAGAGCATCGTCAAACCGGTGCATCATAACATAATATTTAGCTATCCAACTGTGGACGGTGGCATAATTCGGGTTTAGCTCTATCGCGCGGCGGTAACATTGCTCGACGCTTTTCCAATCCCAATCGTAGATATATTTGACCTGACCGAGCGAAGCATACGCTTCCGCCAGATTTTCGTCGATTTCCAATGCCCGCAAAGCCGCCGCCCGCGCGCGCGGCATAATTTCCTGCGGAGAAACTTCGCCCCAAACTGCAAGCAGACAGTAAACATCAGCCAATCCCGAATAAGCCAGCGCGTAAGTCGGGTCGAGGTCAATCGCCTTTCTAAAATGCTCGATGGCTTTGTGAAAACCTTCAAGGTCGCGCTTATCCCAGTAATAACGACCTTTCAGATATTCCAGATAAGCCGCGTTGTTTTCCGTGTAGCGTTTGTTTAGCTGCAAACGTTCTTCGCTGTTTAATTGAATCAGCAAAGCGCGTGAAACCTCTTCGGCAATCTGGTCCTGCACTTCAAAAAAATCAGTGAAATCGACATTGAATTTTTCAGCCCAGAGTGTCGCGTCAGTGTCTGTTTTAATAAGCTGAACCGTAACGCGCAGGCGAGCGCCGAAGCGTTGCAGATTGCCTTCCAGAATCGCGCCGACGCGCAGCTCGCGACCGATTATCGACGCATCACGCCGGACATCCGTATAACTTCGCACGGCGTTGGTCGGACGCACGGTTAACTGGCGTGTCCGGCTGAGCTGTGTAATCAAAGCATCAGCTAAACCCAAGCCGAGATATTCTTCATCTTCGTTCAAGCCAAAGGTTGAAAACGGCAAAACGGCGATTGTCGTCGCGGCGCTCGGTTTTTCGCCGGAAGCCGGCAGAGATATAATTGCTTCGCCGTTTGCCGCATTTGATTCGTTCAGCGCGAGCGCGACGGCTTTTTTCAATGACAAAGCGCGCCCTTGTTCATAAAAAATGGAAAAATTTTCTTTGTCCAAAATGCTTTTCAGTTTAATAAGATAGATTTCGCGGAAACGGCGTTCGGCAGGCTCGGTATCAAAACCGAGCGATTCGCGCAGATATTCAGCCGCGCCCGCAAGCTGCGCCGCGCATTTTGCGTCTCCGCGCTCGACGGCAATAGCGGCAAAACCGTCGAGAGAGTAAGAAATCGTAACTTTATCGCCCAATTCCTGACCTGTCGCCAAAGCCTCGGCGTAATACAATCGCGCCAAATTGAAATCGCCCTCGCCAAAGGCGACCGCCGCCAGATTGTTGCTCGTTCCGCACACGCCTTCTTTATTACCCGATTGACGACTAATCGCCAGAGATTCTTCTAAAAGCGGGCGCGCCGACGCATAATCGGCTTCCATCCGCGCCAAATCTCCAAGATTGTTGAGCGAAACGGCAGTTCCGAATTTGTCGTCCAGCTCGCGACTGATTTTCAGAGCTTCTTCGATAAATTTTCGCGCCGAAGCGATGTCGCCCTGCTGTTTTGCAAGCGCTCCCAAACCGCGATTCGACAAAGCGATTTGCCGCAAATTATTCGCCGCTGTGCTGACTGCCAAACCTTTTTCGTGCGCCTTCCGCGCCGTTTCGTAATCGCCCTGATAGCCCGCCGCGCTGCCGAGTCCGTTGAGCAATTTAAAGCGCACGTCCGCCGTCGCGCCGTCGCTTTTGTTCAGCGCCGATTCGAGCCATTTGCGTCCTTCGCTCAGATGATTGTGCAAAATCCAGAAGCGGCGAATTGAAGCGGTCAGATTTACTGCCGTGTCCGTATCGTTTTCGGTCGACCAGAAAAGAGCGGCGCGCAGATTGTCGTGTTCGGCTTCGAGCCGGTCGAGCCACTGCACGGTCTGTTCGCCGATAAGTTCCGGCTCAGCCTCACGCGCGAGCGCGAGAAAAAAAGCGGCGTGATTTTTCCGAATCGATTCGGCTTCGCCGTTAGCCTCCAAAATTTCGAGCGCGTATTCGCGGACGACTTCGAGCAGGCGAAAGCGCGACTCGCCATTCGCCAGTTCCTTCTGCACAAGCAAACTTTTATCGACCAGCGACGCGATAAGGTCAAGAACTTCGCGTTCCGGGCAGATTGCTTCCGCCGTTTCAATCGTAAAGCCGCCCGCAAAAACCGCTAATTGCCGGAACAAAATCTTTTCCTTTTCGTCGAGCAAATCGTAGCTCCACCGGATGGCGCGGCGCATCGTCTGCTGGTGTTCCTGCAAATCCTGCGCGCCGCCCGTCAGCAGATTCAAACTGTTTTCCAGACGGGTTAAAATCGCCTTTGGCGAAAGAATCTTGATTCTGGCGGCGGCAAGCTCAATCGCCAGCGGCAGACCGTCGAGCCGCGAGCAGATTTCGGCGATGATTTTCGTGTTTTCTCCGGTCAGCGCGAGATTCGGCTTGACCGCCTGCGCGCGCTTTGTAAAAAGTCTGACGGATTCGCAGCGCAGTAAATCGTCCGCCGAAAGCTGTTCGATGTCCGAAGGAACGTCGAGCGGCGGCACGACAAATTCGCGTTCCGTCCCAAGACGAAGAAGCGCGCGGCTCGTAATCAGCATTTTTGAGCGCGGCGACGCGGCGAGCAGCTCGTTTAAAACGGGCGCGGCGGACAAAATCTGCTCGAAATTGTCGATGACGAGCAGGATTTGTTTTGTTCTTAAAAAATCTTTCAGCGTATCGGTCAGCGATTTGCCGCCCGCATCTCTGACGCCGAGCGGCTGGGCGATTTCCGAGACGACGAGCTCCGCGTCTCTGACAACGGTTAGAGCGATAAAAAACACGCCGTCGGCAAATTCCGCAAGCATTTCCCGGGCGATTTGCTGCGCGAGCCTGGTTTTGCCCGTTCCGCCGATGCCCGTCAAAGTCAGAAGGCGCACATCTTCGCGCCGGAGCAGGTTTATTATCTCGATGAGTTCCTTTTCGCGCCCGATAAGCGGCAAAAGCTGACCGGACAAATTATTCGGAACGACCGGCTCGGCGCTGATTTCCGCGACCGGGCTTTTTGAAATTGCGGAAAAATGCCGGGCTAAGGCTTTATTTGCTTTGGGTTCGATTAATTTTTGAAGCCCGCGCAAATCGGCAAGTAAATCTGCCGCCGTTTGATAACGATTTTCAGGCTCTTTCGATAAAAGCGCGGCGACGATTTGCTCAAGTTCTTTCGGTATTTCGGGAACGCTGTGCGACGGCAGAGGCGGCTCGTTTTCCATAATCGCCACCAGAGTATGATTGACGGTTTTGCCGGAAAACGGCAGATTGCCCGAAAGGATTTCGTAAAGTACGACGCCCAAACTCCAGAGGTCTGTGCGATGGTCGATTTGCGCGCCGCGCACCTGTTCGGGCGACATATAATTGACCGTTCCCATAACCGTTCCCGGTTTTGTGGCGAAATTTTTCTCCTGTGTTTTCGTGCCGTCTTCGGTCAATTTCGCCAAACCGAAATCGAGTAATTTTACTAAACGGTCAGGACGAATCATTATATTTTCAGGCTTGATGTCGCGGTGAACGATGCCCGTCGAATGAGCGACCGATAAAGCCGAAGCCATCTGAGCGGCGATGTCCAGAATCTCCGCCGCGCTTAAACTTTTCTCCGATATTTTTTGCCGCAGCGTTTCGCCTTCGACAAATTCGGTAGCGATAAAATGGACGCCGCCCGCTTCATTGATTTCGTAAATCGTGATGATATTCGGATGATTGAGCGCCGATGCCGTCTGCGCTTCCAGCTTGAATCGCTGAAGGCGAGACTCGTCGGCGGTCAGATTTTTCGGCAAGGCTTTCAGCGCGATTTGGCGATTCAGGCGTGTATCGCGCGCGAGATAAACCTCGCCCATTCCGCCTTCGCCGATTTGCCGCAATATTTCGTAGTGCGCGACATGCTCGCCGTCTTTGAGCTTCGTGTCCGGTTCGATAATCAGGCTTGCGACCTCTCGAACCGCCGGTTTTTCCATAAACTCGTCGGTTTCGCCGAAAGAAGCGAGCAGTTTTTCTATTTCATGCCGCAGCTCGTCGTCGTCGCAGGCGTTTTCGAGAAAATTCGCCCGTTTGTCAGGCTCGATTTCCAGCGCGGCATCGAATAAGCCTTTGATTTTTTGCCATCTCTCGGATGTCATTATTTTGAGATTTCCCTGTGCAGCCAGGCTTTTGCCAGATTCCAGTCGCGCCTGACCGTAACGTTTGAGACATTCAGAACTTCGGCGGTTTCATCTATGCTCAAACCGCTGAAATAACGCAGCTCGACGACGCGCGCCTGTCGCTCGTCAAATCGCGCAAGACGCGTCAAAGCTTCGTCGAGCGCGACCAAATCGACGCTTTTTTCCCGGGACACGACAAAAGCCGCTTCTTCAATCGGCAGGTTTTCCGCCGCGCCGCCGCGTTTCTCACGATGACGCTCGCGCGCGTAATCAACCAGAATCCGACGCATTGCCTGCGCCGCAATCGCAAAAAAATGCGAACGGTTTTGCCAGTCTACATTTTTCTGGTCAATCAGCTTTAAATACGCCTCGTTAATCAGCGCCGTCGTCTGCAAAGTATGACCTTCACGCTCGCGCCGCAAATAGCGCGAAGCCTGCCGCCGCAATTCTTCATAAACGAGCGGCAAAATCTGGTCTAAAACCTGCTGATTGCCTTCGCTCCATTGTTTGAGCATCTGCGTAATGCGCGGTGAGTTTTGGGCGGAGTCTTCCATTTTTGCTACAAGAATAAGCCCGTCAGGCACTCAAGTCAACATCTTTTTTGTAAATAGACAGCCGGAAAATTAAATATCGAAAATTTTATGAGCGTTTTCGCAGAAAGCCGTCGCGTTAATAAATGCACGACAAAAATTTTTACATTCAGGAGATTAAATATGAAAAACAATAATTTTTACAAATCAACGCTCATTCGTTCGCTGGGTTCGGCTTTATTTCTAGTCGCAATTTTCGCTCTGGCGGCTTCTGCGGCGCGGGCGCAGGAAAAAAACAAGGTGTCTGATAAAGCCGGCGACGACACCTTCATTCGCGCCAATGTCAAACAGATGGAAACCGGCTGGAATATGAAAAGCGGCGCAGAATTTGCCAAGCCGTTTGCCGGGGACGCTGATTATGTCGTTATCAACGGAATGCACGTCAAAGGTCGCGCCGCCATCGCTCAGGGACATCAGCAGATTTTCGACACAGTTTACAAAGATTCGAATTTAACGCTCGTCGTCGAGCAAATTCGTTTTCTGCGTCCCGATGTTGCCGTCGCTCACGTTCAAACGACGTTAAGAGTAAAGCAGGCGGATTCGGTTAGTGAAGGTGTCGGGAGAATTACGATGGTCATGATGAAAACAGGCGACAAATGGGAAATTGCCGCTTTTCAAAACACGGCGATACAGGCTATGGGAGGAAAATAAAATGCGCGAAAACAGTGAAAAACTGCACAAAGAAACAGATGCGGCGTTTGCGTTTGCTACAATTTTGCTGAACCTTTTGATTCTTTTGGTCTTGTGCGGAGTGTTCCGGTTAATGCAGTTTGTCTTGACGCAAAACGTATCGCTCGACGCGCTTTTCCGGGATTATCCGGGGTTTTAAAGATAACTTTGTCATCGAAATTTAAGTAGAAAATTTATGTTTACCGGATTGAAAAATATTTACGCAAAATTGACATTTATTGATTATTACATCGCTGTCGATATGTTTTTCAGTCGCTGCACCGGGATTGCACAAAACTTCCATTTTATGTATTTTTTTACTGGAGATTAAATTCAAATGAAAGGACAATTTTCAATCGCACAAATTTTGCTGTGGCTTTTCGTGATTGCGCTCGGAATCGAGCTCGGCGGCGGACTGTATGAAACACTGGTCGTGATGCCGTTATGGGCTGCCGCGCCGCCGGATTCGGTTCTTGAGTATTATCGTCATAACGCCGCAAATCCGCAGTTTACGCTAAACGCGGGCGGCAGATTTTGGATGTTCGCCACTCCTTTGGTCGGCTTGACGGCAATCGCCGCCTTGCTTTCGGGTTTGAAAACGCGCCCGGAACATCGCAAATGGCGGATTGCGGGAACGGTTCTCGCGCTAATCGTCGTTATTTCCACGTTTGCGTGGTTTGTGCCGAACATCATCAAATTATTTAGCGAAGCCGTTACGCGAATGAGCGCGGACGAAGTATCCAGCCTGACAAATTGGTGGGTGCGTCTGAATTGGGTGCGGGCGATTGTGTATGCGGCGGGCTGGCTTGCCGCGCTGCGGGCATTGAGCATTCCGCCGGAAAAGTGAAAGTTCTTAAACTTTTCACTTTTCGCTAAACAGCGATTCAGGATAGGGAATCGCCAGTTCCGGCATTTCTTCGGGCGCGAAATATTTGAATTCCTCAACTTCGCCGTCGCGGGCAAATAATTCGCCGCCGGTGATTCGGCACTCGAAAACGACGATAAAATATTCTACGCGGTCGCCGTTCGCGTAAACGTAACGAAAATCTTTTCCGCCGAAAACACCGGCGATTTTTTCAGGCGAAACTCTTAAATTCGTTTCCTCAAAAACTTCTCTTTGAACGGCTTCTTCGGGCGTTTCGCCCAAATCAATCGCGCCTGCGGGCAATCCCCAGCCATCGGCGCTCGCGCTTTTGACCAGTAAAACGCGCCCGTTCTTATCGCGAATAATCGCCGCCGCGCTCGGAATCTGCAAAATCCGGCTGCCGATTTTTTCGCGCAGATTTTTAAGATATTCGGAAATCGGCATACCGCTTGAAAAGGTCGCTTTTACCTGACGATTATTTGTTTTTAGCTAAAATCGCCTCTTTGGTCGCGTTAAAAGTGTCGCGTTCCCATCCGGGTTTAGTTGCTCCCATAAATTTTTCTTCATATTCGGCGGCTCTTGCCGCGTCGCCGAGCGCGAGCGAAATATTTGAAATGCTCGCGTACATCCATATCGCGTCGTTGCGATGGACAATGTCTTTGGCGTCCATTGTCAGAAGATTTTTGACGATGTCCTGACGCGTTCGCCGGGCTTCGAATTTGTAGTAAATCGCTTCTTCCGGGTCGGTCGCAATCTCGCCGGACATATCGAGACAGGTCGCGTAATTTTCGCCGTTATAATAATCGCCGTTGACGGAAAAACCGCGCTTGTAAAATTCGGTTGCTCTTTTCAGATACTCCGGTTTCGTCTTATCGACCGACCAGAGCCGCTTGTAAATTGCGCCCGTGATGCCGAGCGTTTCCGGGTCGTTTGTCGTGTCGGGATTTAACTGTTCGATAATTCGGAGCGCATCCGTCAGCGCGACCACGTTCTTCTCGTCGGCTTTATAAGTTGCCAGCGTGCGCTGTTGAATATAATACGGCTCGCCGGGCGCGATTTCCGACGCTTTTTTCCATGCCTTTGCCGCTTCCGCAAAGTTTTTCTCCTTCATTTTCTGTTTGGCGGTTTCGACCGTCGCAAACAGGCTGTCTTCGCGGTTGGCATATTCGGCGAGAATTTCGGCGAAGACATCATCAGACATTTTCAGAGGCGCTAAATCCTCAATAAACACATAAACCGGGCTGTCAACCGGCTTCGGTTCTTTCACACTGTTTATCTTTTTTACCAGTTCATCGACACAGCGTTTTGCTTCTTCGACGCCGATGTCTTCGCCGAGATGCTTGTAATGAAAAATACTGCTGTGACTCAAATCGAAAGGAATTTTTTCAGTCGTTTCCTTCATGATAATAATCGTCGAAAAGGGACGCGCCGCGTGACGGATGCCGAGCTCGTAAAGCGCGTTCGGATTGTATGTCGAGATGTCGGCAATCACCAAATCCGCCTTGAGAATCATCGCATACATGCTGGTATCGATAAGCTCCGAGCCTCTGACCACTTCGTCGCCGCGAACGCATTCGTAACCGGCTTTTTCCGCCGCCGGTTTAATGACGTTGCGATAAGTCTTGTCCAAATCGAAAGTTTGTCCCGAAGGATAATCGATTTTTTTCCCGTATCCCATAATTACAAAGCACAAAGGTTTAGACATATTCAATTCTCCAAATATAATTATCTAATAGTTTTAAGAAATTGCCGGAAATCGTTCCGGCTTTAGTCTTTCAGCTTCCATTTCGTACGCGTATAAGCGATGCGAAAACCGTTTTTTTCGGCGTTGCGCTGTGATTGGCTGCCGACCATCGCGCCCATTATCGCAATCGAGCAGCCGCGCTCGGCGGCAAAACGCAGCCGCGTGTCGAGCAAAGCCGTCTGCCCGCCTTTCCTACGTCCTTCGGGAATGGTGCTTGCGCCCGCGAACACCGCCGCGTCTCCGTCGATATACATCATTCCGGTCGAAATCGGCGCGCCTTCGAGTTCGGCGAAAAAGTTAAATCCGCCTTCGCTTCTCACGCAGATTTGCCCGAATTCGAACATAAAATCGCCGAACGCTTCCATTTCCGGCTCCGACGACCAGCCCGCAACGGAAGTCTTCGCCCACAAATCTTCCTCGCCCGCTTCGATAATTCTGGTTTTAATATTCGGATTAAGCCGCAAATCGGGCAGACTTTCGCCCTTCAAAGGCAGATACAAAAGATTCGACATCTCAAACGGCTCGTAACCGCGCTCGTTCAGCAAACTTAAAACCGAAGCGCCGGCAAGCGGGCAAACTTCATGCAAAACAGGCGCGCCGCGTTCCTTAAAAAACGCCTCGATTTTATCTAAACCCGCGTGCGTTGCTTCCTCAAAAATCCCAAGCCCAAACGTCTGCGTGCAAGGCGATTCAAGCCCGTCAAACATCGCAAACGCGCCGCCCGCTTTTATCCATTCCGCGCCGCTTTCGGGAAACATCCGGGCGCGCGCCGTAACGAAATCGATATTGCCGCGAGCCTCCGCGTGTTCAATTTTTTGCGCTAAATCTTTGTCTGAAAAAATCATTGGTTTATTATCCTTTTGAACAAGTATAATTTAAAATAAGAAGGATTTGTAAATATTTAACGCTTCAGTTTTTGGGCACGAAACAGCTTTGCGCAAAAATTACATAAAACGCAGAAAAATGCTGAAGCCTGCGATAAATCTGATAGTGGATGAATATGCGAAAATATATTAATTTTAAGAAACTCAAATGTCGCAAATCACCTCTACAATTTTATTGGCTGCTGTTTGAATATTGTTTATAATGAGCGGAGATGTTTGTTTTTGAGTGGGATGAAAATAAGGAAAAGTCTAATTTCCGCAAACATAAAGTCAGCTTTGCGGAAGGCGAATCGGTTTTCTTTGACATGCTTTCAATAACGATTCCCGCTCCTGACCACTCACTTGAAGAAAATCGTTTTATCGATATTGGAATGTCGGATAAAAATCGTATTTTGGTTATCGTTTATACCGAGCGCGAAGAAAGAATCCGTATCATCAGCGTCCGCAAAGCAACAAAAACCGAACAAAAACTATATGAACAAGACTGAAGAAAAAGACGAGATGCGTAAAGAATATGATTTTAGCAAAGGAGTTCGCGGGAAGCATTTCGAATCGTTAAAGAAAGGTCATACGACGATTATTCACAAATCGGACGGCTCAACCGTTGTGAAACAAACGCGCCCGATATTTCTCGATGAAGACGTGCAGGCATATTTTCCCGATTCCGAATCGGTTAATGAAGCTTTGCGCGGGCTGATTGCGCTTGTGCCGGATAAACATTCTTAATAATCAAAATGGAAATACTATGGAACGATAATCCAAAAACAAATTTTCTTGATGATTTAAAGTCATTTGCAATGTCTTTGGATAATTATCAAATAAGTTTCAATATAGAAAAATCGGATGAAAGCAAATATTTATCTATAAACAACGGTGAATATGATATTTCTTGCAACCAGAAATCCGAAAGCTTCAAATGTCCGGTTTGTAAAGGCACGAAATTTCAAATAATGGAAGGCGAGTTTCAAGAAAAACCTGTTTTGGGTTTGGCTTGTCTTAAGTGCGAAACTTACGGCGCGGCTTTTCCAAATGGTTTGTAATCAGGAAAAGCCGAAAATCTTATAATTTTACTTTTCCGCTAATTTTCTCTGTCTCTCAAAATGCCCGAAAATCAGGTTGGCTGTTTTCAAACCGACGAAAGGCGTGAGTTCTTCGACGCTCGCTTTGGCGATTCGTTCGATTGAGCCGAAGCTTCTGAGCAGTTTCATTTTGCGTTTTTCGCCGACGCCTTCGATTGCTGTTAGTTCCGAGGTGAAATCGCGCATTTCGCGGCGTTTGCGGTGATATTGTATGGCAGTTTTGTGCGTTTCGTCGCGGATTTGCTGAACGAGGCGAAAAACGGGCGAGCCGTTTTCAAAGGGAATCGGATTGTCTTCGTGCCCGTAGCGCAAAAGGTGCGAGATTTCGTTGTGGCGTTTGGGCGGTTTGACGAGTCCGACGAGCGGAATCATTTCCAAATCCAGACCCTGCATTGCCGCCGCCGCCGCCGAAATTTGTCCTTTGCCGCCGTCGATGAAAATTAGCTGCGGCAGAGGTTTTTCTTCGTTCAAAAGTCGTTTGTAGCGACGAAAAACGGCTTCGTTCATCGAGGCGAAATCGTTTGCTCCTTCGACCGTTTTGATAATCAGGCGGCGATATTCGGCGCGCGCGGGCTTTGCGTTTTCATAGACGACGATTCCGGCGACGTTTTCCGCGCCGGAGATGTTCGAGATGTCGAAACTCTCGATTCGTTCGGGAAACTGCGGAAGCTCAAGCAAAATCTGCAAATCTTCGAGAACTTTCTGCGTGTCGGGTTTTAAGATTCTGAACCTTTGCTCGAATGCAATTTTCGCATTGTTTTCAACGAGTTCGACAAGCTCGCGTTTTTGCCCGCGTTTCGGGTCGAGAATTTTAACTTTTCGCCCGCGTCTTTCGGTCAAAGCTTTTTCGAGCGTCGCGCGGTCTTCGAAATCCTGTGGAACGTGGATTTCGAGCGGCACGTAATCGGTCGAATAATATTGCGCGAGAACTTCGCCGAGAAAATTCGAAGCGTTAAAATTCTCCGCGTCCAAATCTTCCCAGAAAAACTCGCGGCGACCGACGATTTTGCCTTCGCGCATCGTGAAAAGCTGAAGCGCGAGAAGCTTTCCTTCGCGGTAAAAGCCGAGAATATCAACGTCGCGGTCGGGCGTCGTCGCCATTTTCTGTTCTCCGGCGAGCGCGAGAACGGTTTTGTGCAAATCGCGGTATTTTGCCGCTAATTCGTATTTCTGAGCTTCGGCAAAATGCCACATTCTTTGCTCAAGCTCGTCTGCCAATTCCTTGTTTTTGCCTTCAAGCAATAATTTTACGTCGCGCGCGGCTTCCGAATATTCGGTGGGCTTGCAGAGTTCTTTGACGCACGGCGCGAGACATCTTTTCAGATGAAATTCCAGACACGGGCGCGGCAGTTTGCCGTCAATCTCGATGTCGCAGGTGCGAAGCTGAAAGGCGCGATTGATTAAATTCAGAGTGTCGCGCGCCAGTTTTGCGGGCAGAAAAGGTCCGTAATAGCTCGCGCCGTCGCGCAGGATTTTCCGTGTGATAACGACTTTCGGAAAAGGCTCGTTCGTCAGTTTCAGATGCGGATACTGCTTGTCGTCTTTGAGCAGGATGTTGTAGCGCGGCTTGTGAAGCTTGATGAGATTCGATTCCAAAACAAGCGCTTCGACCTCGTTATCGACGACGATAAATTCAAAATCGACGATTCTTTTGACAAGCTCGCGCGTTTTCGCGTCCTGATTGCGCGAAGACTGGAAATACTGCCGGACGCGATTTCTCAAATTTTTCGCTTTGCCGACATAGAGAATTTTCCCTTCGGAATTCTTGTGAATATAAACGCCGGGCGCGGGCGGCAGATTTTTGAGTTTTTCGTCCAAAGTCATATTTAAAACATAGAAAGTTTCCCGCAAAGGCGCAAAGGCGCAGAGAAGAAAAGTAATTAGTAATTGGTAATTGGTAATTAGTTAAAATTAAAAACCAATTACCAATTACTAATTACTTATTACCTGTCTGATTCTTCCTTTGCGTTCTTCGCGTCTTTGCGGGAAACTTCTTTTGTGAAGACCGTGCTGACCAAATCTCCGAAGGAAGCCGCCGAATTTATCAGGCGCGGCGGAATTGTCGCCTTTCCGACCGAGACGGTTTACGGGCTTGGCGCAAATGTTTTCGACGCGCAGGCGATTGAGAAAATCTTCGCCGCAAAGCAAAGACCGAACGATAATCCTTTAATCGCGCACGTCGGGCGCATCGAAGATATAAAACTTTTAGCTTCGGAAATTACCGAACCGGCGCGGAGATTTATCGAAGCATTTTTTCCCGCGCCTTTGACTTTGGTTTTGCCGAAAGCCGAAAAAATTCCTTTGATTGCGACCGCTAATCTTGAAACAATCGGCGTGAGAATGCCGAAAAGCGAGCTTGCTCTGGAGTTTTTAAAAGAATGCAAAACGCCGCTGGTCGCGCCTTCGGCAAATCTTTCAGGTCGCCCGAGTCCGACGACGTGGGAAGCGGTTTTTGAAGATTTGCAGGCGAGAATCGATTGTATTTTGCAGGGCGAAATGACGGAAATCGGCTTGGAATCGACGGTCGTTGACTGTACTTCGCGTGTTCCGCTTGTTTTGCGAACCGGCGCGATTACGCTTGAAGAACTGCAAAAAATCGTTCCCGAAACGCAAATTTATATCGTTAAAGAAAATGAAGTCGCGCGAAGTCCGGGCTTAAAGCACAGGCATTACGCGCCGAAGGCGAAAGTCTTTCTGGTTCAAAGTTCAAAGTTCAAAGTTCAAAGTGCAAAGTTCGAAGTTCAAAGTTCAAAAGCGAGCGCATTTATCGGTTTAGATAAGTCGGCGGAAAAGTTCGATTTTGTGAAAATTTGCGCGTCGGTCGAAGAATACGCGCACGAACTTTTTAATTTTTTTCGTGAATGCGACCGGAAAAACATCGAAAATATCTATTGCGAGACGGTTTCCGAAAAGGGAATCGGGCTAGCTTTGATGGATAGATTAAAGCGCGCCGCCGAAGATTAAAAGTTTATTTCGGCTTGACCAGAACAATCGCCGTGTCGCCGTTGTCGCCCAAAATTTCCGACTCGACCAAAGGACTTCCGGTTATATCCTTCGTGTTGCTGTGCGGAACCAGCACAAGAATTTTCGGCGTGTTTTCGCGTTTAAGAGAATTTACCAAATCCAGAAAATCGTCGTAGCGTTTAAGTTTTCCGGCATCGTCTCTCAAAAGTCTTCCCGCCGCATAAAATTCGGCGTTGTGCGAAACGGTGAAAAGATTCGTTATTTTTTCGTTGCCGAAGCCTTTCGCATTTGCCGATTCGACTAAATTTTTGACCGAATCTTCGTAAGCAAGTTTCGGCGCGTAAAACTGCAAAAGCAAGGCAAAAGCGGCAAACGCGAAAAAAGCCGAAATCTGTAAAGCAATCTTTCGTTTTTCGCTTTTTCGCACAAATCTAAAAACATATTCAGCCGTCAAAATCAGCGCCGCAGGCAAAGCGGGCAGAATATAGCCGGGAAGCTTCGAGCCGGAAAACGAGAAGAAAACGAGCGGAACAACGAGCCAGGAAAACGAGAAAAGGAGAAGTGGAGAAAAGGAGAAAAGGAGAAAATCTCGTCTCTGTGTCCCTGTGTCTCTGTGGCGAAAAATTCCTTTGAGAAAATTCCAAATCGAAGCGAGAAAAAACGGCAGCCACGGCAGCGTCAGCAGCGGCAAAACCCAGAAGAAAAAATAAAACGGCTGCGAATGTTGATATTTGTCGGTTGTGTAGCGCTGAAACTGGTGTTGAATAAAAAACTCGTCGATAAACGTCCAGCCGTGCGCCTGATACATCGGCAGATACCAGACAGACGCGACGAGCAGGCTCACAAGCGTTCCCCAAAACAGGCTGAAAATAAAAGTTTTATTCGGAAATCGCCGGGATAAAAGATAATAAAACGCGACAATGGCAAACGGGAAAACGATGCCGACCAAGCCTTTTGCAAGCAGCGCGACGCCGATAAAGAAGTGAAAAGTGAGAAGTGAAAAGTGAGAAGTGAAACCTGATTTTTCTTTTGATTGGTCGAAAATGAAAAAGCCGACCAGACTCGCGGTTATCGGAAAAGTCAGGATAATATCGAAGCTCGCGCCGCGCGAAAAGACGAGCAAGCCGGCGGAAGACGCGGCGATTAAAGCGAGCCAGTTTGCGAAATCGGTTTTAGCCACAGAGGACACATAGTTTTCAGACAGCGTTTTATTCTCTTGCTCAAAATTCTCTGTGGCTGAATTTCTTCCTAAAATCCACAGACTAAAAATAGTCAAAATCCCGAAAATTGCCGAGCCGAAACGCGCCGCGAATTCGGAGACGCCGAAAAGCTTGTAGAAAACGATTTGCAGCCAGTATAAAAGTACAGGCTTTTCGAACCAGTTAAAACCGCCGAGCGTCGGCGTCAGCCAGTCGCCGCGTTCGAACATTTCGCGTGCTATCTGCGCGTAGCGCGGCTCGTCAGGTCCGACCAGCGGAAAGCTTCCGAGCGCGAAAAAATAAACGGCGACGATGACGAGCGCGAAAAAAAGCCGAATCATTCGGTTTTTGGTTTTTGGTCTTTGGCTTTTGGTTTTTGTAATTTCCGACATCTTCAATGAAAATGTAAAGTATTGCCGAAAACTCTCCGGTATTCAAATTATGGAAGCTAACGAAAAACCGAAAACCGAAAACCAAAAGCCAAAAACCGCCGTCGTCGGCGTCGGTAGTCTCGGGCGTCATCACGCGCGCAATTATGCCGAAATTGCCCGGACAGGCGAAATCGAATTTTCCGGCGTGTGCGATGCCGACGCGGAAACGGCGCGGAAAATTGCGGAAGAAAACGGCTGCGATTATTTCACCGACTGGCGCGATTTGCTTGAAAAGGTCAATATCGTTTCGATTGTTACGCCGACCGAGACACATTCGGAAATCGCCTGCGCTTTTCTCGAAAAAGGCGTTCACGTTCTGGTCGAGAAACCGATTGCGCGAACGCTTGCGGAAGCCGATTTGATGATAAAAACCGCCGAAAAATCGGGCGCAAAACTGATGGTCGGGCATCTCGAACGCTTTAATCCGGCGATGGTCGCGCTTCGCCCTCACGTTACGTCTCCGCTTTATTTCGAGATTCACCGCGTTTCGCCTTTTCCGAATCGCTCGCTCGATGTGGATGTCGTTCTCGACGTGATGATTCACGATTTGGACGCGATTCAGTGGCTCGTCGGCGAAGACGTAAAGGTTTCCGAAATTCGCGCCGTCGGAATTCCCGTAATTTCCGACAAAGTCGATGCGGCAAACGCTCGAATCGAGTTTGAAAACGGCGCGGTTGCAAACATTACCGCGTCAAGAATCGGAACGGAAAAGATTCGCAAAACCAGATTTTATCAAACGAATTCTTACGTCGTTCTCGATTACGCGACGAAATTCGCTTCCGTTACCTCGCTCAACCCGGAAGCGGCGCATCCGCTGCTCGGAATCTCGATAAATCGTCTGGAAATTAAAGATGTCGAGCCGCTCCGGGCGGAAATCGAAGCTTTTCTCGAATCGATTCTGCATGACAAAACGCCGCCGATTCCCGCCGAAGACGGCAGGCGCGCTTTGAGTCTGGCGCTCGGCGTTCTGGATAAAATCGACGCTCACGCCGCGAAAGTTTTTCCGTCATGAAATCTGAAGAAATCTCAACGTTTTTACAATCACGAATCGACGGACGCGATTTTCCGTCCGCAGTTTATCTGGTCGCGGAAAAAGGCGAGATTGTTCTGCATGACGCGCTCGGATTTGCGGTCGTCGTGCCTGAAAAAATCGAAGCTCGAACAGATACGATTTACGATTTAGCGAGCCTGACGAAAGTGCTCGTTACGGGCTTGCTCTGCGCGAAACTAATTGAAAGCGGCGAGATAAACTTAGCGGATAAAGTTTCTACATATTTCGATAAATTTGACACTAACGACAAGCGCGAAATCACGATTGAGAATCTTTTGACGCATAATTCGGGCTTTCCGGCGTGGAAACCGTTTTATTTAATTACGAATTTCAAATCTGAAATTCCAAATATAATCGCGTCTGAAAAACTAGAAAATCCGCCGAACTCGAAAGTCGTTTACAGCGATTTGAATTTTTTGATTTTGACGGCTTTGCTGGAAAAAATTTATGCAAAATCTCTTGATGAAATTGCCCGCGATGAAATTTTCGCGCCTTTAAATCTTGAAGACACATTTTTCAATCCGCCGGAAAATTTGCGGGAGAGAATTGCCGCGAGCGAAAAGGGAAATGAGTTTGAAAAACAAACCTGCATTGAATTGGGTTATCTTAAACCGTTTGCTGCCGCCGATGGTTCTGACAAGTTTCGCAAATATCAAATCCGGGGCGAAGTTCATGACGGAAACTGTTATTTTATGAACGGCGTTTCCGGTCACGCGGGACTTTTTTCGACGGCTGAAGAAACATTCAAAATCGCACAGCAATTTTTGCCGAATTCTACGAAACTGTTAAAGCCCGAAACCTGTGAGCTTTTCCGCGCCGATTTTACAAAAGGCTTAAACGAAGCTCGCTCGCTCGCTTTTCAGCTTGCCGCGACAAAAGATTCGACCGCCGGCGCGGCTTTATCGAAAGACAGTTTCGGGCATCTCGGCTTTACCGGAACGAGTCTCTGGATTGAGCCTGAACGCGAGAGAATTTTTATTTTTCTGACGAACCGGACGCACGCGCGAGAACTGCCGTTTGTCAATATCAACTCGACGCGGCGCAGGTTTCATGAGCTTGCCGCCGGATTTTTAAACGAGAGATAATCGCGCGTTTACCGGCTTTTTCAACTTTTCAGGCATCTAAAATCAAAAGGTTTTAATCAAAACAAAGCGCTTTCCCCAAAACGTAAAAACTTCCGACGCGGAGAATCGAATTAATGAGAAAAATCCTACAGGTTTTGGTGTGTTTTAGTCTTTTGGGAATTGCCGTTTTTGCTCAATCCCGAAACCAGCGTCCGCGCATTGTCGCCAGTCCGACGCCGCCGGTTCTCAAAGGCGATACTTCAATTCAGACAAAACGTCCGCCGGTTTTAATCGGTGATACGAAAACTTCCAACCAGACTCAAACCAACACAAATACTCAGGAAATTCCGGTCGAAGACGACGACGAAGTTCTCAAAATCGAGACGAATCTGGTAACGATTCCGGTTTCGGTGCTTGACCGCGACGGCAGATTTATTTCCGGCTTGGAGCAGCGCGATTTTCAGATTTTTGAAAATAACGTGCTGCAAAAAGTAGATTATTTCGCTTCGGTCGAACAGCCTTTTACGGTCGTTTTGCTAATCGATGTCAGTCCTTCGACGCAGTATCGAATTGATGAAATTCAGGACGCGGCAATCGCGTTCTTCAATCAATTACGAAATAACGACAGGGTTGTGGTGATTTCATTCGACGAGCGCGTTCACGTTTTATGTTCTCCGACCAATAACCGCAATGTTTTGCGAAACGCGATTCGGCAGGCGAATTTCGGCGACGGAACAGGGCTTTATGAGGCGGTCGATTACACGATTCACCAGCAGTTAAAACGAATTCAGGGACGCAAGGCGATTGTGCTTTTTACAGACGGCGTCGATACGACCTCGCAGCGCGCAAGCTATCAAAGCACAATTCGCGATTCGGAAGAGCTTGACGCGCTGGTTTACCCGATTCGCTACGACACTTCCGGCGATATGCGCGGCGGCGGCGGCAGCGGCGTTTATTATCCGCAAAAACGTCGTCAAGGCGGCGGAATCGGCGGTATTCTGGGCGATATTTTAGGCGGAGTCGTCATCGGCGGCAACGGAAAAGGCGGAGGCGGCGGAATGGGCGGAAGTCGTCAGGATTACGAAACGGGCAGAAGATATCTGGAAACGCTCGCGCGAAACAGCGGCGGCAGATTTTTTGAGGCGCGAAACGATTTGACCGCGGCTTTTTCGGGAATCGCCGAAGAGCTTCGCCGCCAGTATTCGGTCGGTTATTATCCCGAAAAAGCCGGAAATAAAGGCGAGCGAAAACAAATTCGTGTGCGCGTAATGCGTCCGAATCTGGTCGTTCGCGCCAAAAATAGCTATATTGTCGGTGAAAATGACAAACTGGCAGGAAAGTAGTTAAAGAAGAGGAGAAAAGGAGAATTTTCGTTCGATTAGTCTGAATCTGAAAGTTCAAATTCGAGATTTCGAGCAATAAATTGACTCTTCGTCTCCTCATCTCCTTTTCTCCTCTTCTCCTCTTCTTTTTCTCACGCTGTTGCATCTTTTTCTATCTTCTGCGGCATCATACAATCGAAAATCGAGGTGCGCCAAATGAAAAAATTCACGGTTGCCGTTTCTATGGCAATTTTTCTTCTGAGTTTTACGTCTAGTTTTGCTCAATCACGCAAAGTTACGCCGACTTCCACCGAAAGCGGAAAGGTCAACAAGCGTCCCGCCACAACTCCGACGCCGCTGCCGAAAGTCGAAGACACTGACGAGGCGACGCAAACCGAAAATGTTTCGAACAATTCGACTCCGGTTGACGAAAATGCCGAAATCGACAACGAAGTTCTCAAGGTCGAGACGGAAATCGTCAATATTCCGGTCAAAATTTCTGACAAACAGGGCAGATTTATCGCCGGTTTGAAGCAGGAAAATTTTAAGATTTTCGAGGATGGCGTCGAACAAACAATCGAATATTTTTCAAACGAGCAGCAGCCTTTTACCGTCGCGCTGATTCTGGATATGAGCTATTCGACCAAGTTCAAGCTTATCGAGATTCAAACCGCGGCGATGAGCTTTATCGAACAATTACGCCCGAAAGATAAGGTGATGGTCGTTTCCTTCGACGCCGAAATGCACATTCACTGCGAGCCGACGAGCGACCGCGAGGTTTTAAAACGGGCGATTAAAAGCACCAAGATTGAATTCGGCACAAGTCTCTATGAAACGGTCGGTTTTGTTCTCAACAAAAAATTCAACAAAATTACGGGGCGCAAAGCCATCGTGCTTTTTACCGACGGTGTCGATACGACGAGCGAAACCGTTCAGGATTGGGGAAATGTCAATGACATAAGCGAATCGGACGTGGTCGTTTACCCGATTCAATACGATACGTACGGCGAAGTTCAGAAGATGAAAAACAAGCCTGTGCCGCAGAGTCCGATTCCTTCAAAAAACAAAAGCCCGTTTCCGTTTCCGCTCCCGACGAGCGGCATCGGCACGGCTGATTCCAAAGGCACGACCGCCGAAGATTACCGGAAGGCAGGTGTTTATCTAAACGATATGGCAAACCACAGCGGCGGGCGGCTTTACCAGGCAAATACGGCGGCAAATCTGGTTACGGCTTTTTCCAATATCGCCTCGGAACTGCGCGAATATTACAGCGTCGGTTATTATCCGAAAGAAGAATCAAAGGACGGGAAAAAACATAAGCTAAAAGTAAAAGTCGACCAGCAAGGCTTGGTCGTGCGCGCCCGGGACAGCTATGTTACGGGAAAGGATAAGAAGAAAAGTAAAAAGTAGAAAGTAAAAAATAAAAATCAAAAAGCCTGTTCGTTAACTTTCGAACAGGCTTTTTGATTTTATGACACGTTTTCGAGCTGACTATTTTTTGCTCTTTTGTTCAAACAGTCTTTCGCTGATTGCCGCGTAATCGGGCATCAATTCCCATTCCTGAATGATTTGATTGTCCGTTACGGATTCAATCTGCGCCTGAATTGCCGGGTCAACATTCGAGAAGAAATCGAAGCCCGTTAACGCTTCCACCGCATCGACGCTGACGCGATACTGCCGCCAGTCGCTGACGACGGCGTTTGTGTTCGGAAGTATTACGGCAATCGTGCGTGTCGAAGCCGTTACGCGCGAAACGTCGTTCTCGCCGTTCGGCAAAACCATAATGACTTTCCACGTTTTCTCAGGGATTGTAACGTGCCCGCTGTTAATCGTTCCGATACTGCCGCTGCCGCCGGAAATTATGTAAAGCTCGTTGCCCTGACCAGCCACCGTTCTCGAATACGATTCAAGATTTGCCCACGTTTGCTGGTTGTTTGTCGGCGCTTGCGGAATCATATTCGTCATTAAAAACGTCGCCGAATTGTTCGGAACGGAACTCGTTCTGTCGCCCGAAGGACACATGTGCCCGCGGTCGTAGCCCGAACCCGAATAAGACGTTGAAAGAACCTGATACCATCCGGCAGGCAGCGTCGTATCGTTACGAAAATCGTCCTGACGCGGAGTCGAGCCAAGCCACGAAGTATCGAGATGCCAGCTCGTCCAGTTCGGAATGCCGCGGTCGCGATGGTATGAAAGCGTGTATTGGTCTTTGACCATCAGATAATTTTCCGGCTGATTTGCGTCCGTTACAGCGTTGCTCGGATTGCCCATCGTCAAATGAACATCAGCGTTGCCCTGCGGAGTCGGCGTAAAAGTCGGAGTTGTGGTCGGCGTAACGGTCGGCGTCGGCGTTTCTCCAAAATTCGTTATGGAGATGTCGTCGATATTGAGACGATTTGTGCCGCCCGAAACTTTGCGGATTTCAAAGCGAACATAGCCTGCCACATTGACGTTAAAAGTTGCGTTTTGAAGCGTCGGCGAATTTGTCGTTACGGTCGAGCCGACCTGAATCCACCTGGAGCCTTTATTGGCGTATTTCCAAAGCTCCCACGTGCTTTCGCCGTCCGAACCGTAAACGGCGTGCTTGATGCTTACCGTTCCCGCGCCCAGCACGGTGAAATTCATTCTTACTTTTCCCGTGTTGCGGATGCGAACCGCGAAAGCGCCTTCTTTATGGTCTGTGGTTAAATTGCCCGTCAGCGCATCTTCCAGATACCAGCTGCCCGTGCCGAGCGCGACGTTTCCGGCGGCATAACCGCTTTTTCCGCCCGCTTCAAAGCCTTCGCTAAACGTGCCTAAAGTGTGCGAGCTTGCCGTAAAAAAGCCGGCAACCATCGATAATGAAATGGCTGCGACAAGCGCATAAATTCCTAATAATCTTTTTGTCATTTTTATAATTTTTACGAAATAATATACAAGAACGGATTTTTGCGAAAAATTTTAGATGCGAAAATCCGTTCTGCGGTTTTAAATTTTTATCTTGACTCTAAACTATTGTATTGTCTTGAATAACTGCGTTTTTGGGGATGATGATAATACCTTCGCGGATGAAATAACAGCCGTTTTCGCCGTCCTCGTTCTCAACTCCGCGTTGATTTATCAACTGTACATTCTTGCCGATTCGGGCGTTTTTGTCAATGATTGCGCGGCGAATTATTGAGTTTCCGCCGATTCCGATGTGCGGTTTTGCGTTGGCTAAATTTGACTTCAGCTCTTCAAACGATTCGAAAAAATCCGCGCCCATGAGTATCGAGTTTTCGATTTTCGTGCCTTCGTCAATCCGGCTTCGTAACCCGATTATCGAATTGCGCGCCGTTACGCCGTTTAAGATGCAGCCTTCGCTGACCATCGAATTATTGATGTCGCAGTTGTGAACCTTTGAAGGCGGCAGATAACGGCTGCGCGTGTAAATCGGCGATTCGGTGTCGAAGAAATTGAATTTCGGGAGCGGCGAAGCCAAATCGAGATTCGCCTCGTAAAAAGCGCGAATCGTCCCGATGTCTTCCCAGTAATCATTAAAAAGATGCGCCTGCACGTTCAATTCTTTTATCGCCACGGGAATAATGTCGCGCCCGAAATCGACCGACGACGTATCGGTTTTGAGCAATTCGACAAGCCGCTGATAATTAAAAACATAAATGCCCATCGAAGCCAGAAACGGGCGGTTTTCGCTTTCTTCCGCCGTCAATCCAAACTTTGTCGTGTCAACGCGCATCGCTTCGAGCGCTTCGCCAGTCGGCTTTTCCTTAAATTCGACGATTCGCCCGTCGCCTTCGGTTTTTAACAATCCGAAACCTATCGCGTCTTCGCGTCTTGAAGGAATTACCGAAATCGTTACGTCGGCGTTCGTTTCATAATGCCGCCGCAGAAAATCTTCATAATCCATCCGGTAAAGATGGTCGCCCGAAAGAATCAGAAGCGTTTCGACATTCCAGTCGCGAAGATGCGGAAGCGTCTGGCGAACGGCGTCGGCAGTGCCCTGAAACCAGTCGGGACGTTCCTTCGTCTGTTCTGCCGCGAGAACCTCGACAAAGCCGGTCGAAAAATTGGAAAAACGATAAGTTCGCGAAATATGCCGGTTGAGCGAAGCCGAATTATACTGCGTCAAAATAAAAATCTGCGTGATGCCCGAATTGATGCAGTTGGAAATCGGAACGTCAATCAGCCGATATTTTCCGCCGAGCGGCACAGCCGGTTTCGAGCGTTCCTTAGTCAGAGGAAAAAGCCTCGAACCCGCGCCGCCGCCTAAAATTACTGCCGTAACATTTTCGTATTGACTCATAATCTGATTAAATATTTTCACAAAACCTTATGTTTAGAATAGCTTTTACGTCTTGCTAATTACAAGACAGTTTCGCCGATTGCTTTGACTTTTCCCGGCAGGCGCGCTATATTTCGTTTTCATTCTCCGAAAATTTATCGAACTTTTTAGGGGAAGCTCTTTTTCAGTCTAAAATGCTTTAAGGTCGGGTAAGCGGGTGAAAATCCCGCACGGTCGCGCCACTGTGAAGCATTTAACATTTAACATTTAACATTTATCAAAACGAATCCGATAAATGTTAAATGTTAAATGTTAAATGCGAAGTCAGGAACCAATCTAAAGTTTTTTAGCCGAAACGGTCTCGCGTCAAGACGTTTGGTTAAACTTTGGTCATTTTTCTATTTCCTTTTGTGGTAAAAAGTCCTGTTTAGCTTGTCTTTGAAGATAATGCGAGGCAGGACTTTTTATTGTGAAAAAATCAATCAGAAAACAACTTTTCTTCGCGCCTTTGCGCCTTTGCGGGAAAAATATCGCTTTCATTTTCGCCTGTTTTTGTTTTTTTGCCGCCTGCAAAAACGCGGGTACGCAGACAAAAATTGAAGCGCAGCCGGCAAAAACCGAAACTGCGACACGCGAAATAACCGATGATATAGGTCGCCGCGTGAAAATTCCCGAACGGGTCGAGCGCGCCGTTTCCTTAGCGCCGAATCTGACGGAAATCGTTTTCGCCGTCGGCGCGGGCGATAGATTAGTCGGCGTTACGACCTTCTGCAATTACCCGGAAGAAACAAAGAAAATCCAAAAAATCGGCGACACGATGAATCCTAATATCGAAAACATCATCGCTTTAAAGCCGCAAATTGTCTTGATTTCAACCGCCGCGCAGATTGAGACTTTTACAAAAGTTCTCGACGAACAGGGCATCGTCTATTTCGTTACAAACCCGCAAAATCTTGACGGAATTTACAAAAGCATCGACTTAATCGGCGATATTTTCGGGCGCAAAGACCAAGCTGACGAAGTCGTAACAAGCTTGAAAAAACGCGTCGCCGGGATTGAAAGTCTAATTTATTCCGAAAAACCTGTAAAAACTTTTCTGCAAATCTCGAAAGAACCGCTTTACACAATCGGAAAAGAATCGTTTATCACCGATTTAATCAAACGCGCGGGCGGCGTTTCGGCGACGGCGGATATTGAATCGGCTTATCCGAAACTGAGCAAAGAAACCGCGCTCGCCTTAAATCCCGACGCGATAGTTTTATCGGAAAGCGACGATAATCAAACGCCGAATGAAGTTTTCAAAAATTCTCCGGCGGTAAAAAACGCGAAAGTTTTCAAGATAAACGCCGATATAATCTCGCGTCCCGCGCCGCGCATCGTTGACGCTTTGGAGCAGCTTGCGCGGGCTTTGCATCCTGAAAATTTTCAATAATATTTTCACCACAGAGACACAGAGATTTTTTAAAATTTATGAATGAGAGTGGAAAAAGAAAATATATCTTCTCTGTGTCTCTGTGTCTCTGTGGTTTATTGGTTTTCGCGCTGGCGATTGCCGTTTTGCTCGGAAGCGAAAATTTATCGTTCTTTGATTTGAATGAACAGCAACGGGCGATTCTTTATCAAATTCGCCTGCCGCGCGTGCTTCTCGGCGCGAGCGTCGGCGCGTCTCTTGCGGTTGCGGGCGCGAGCCTACAGTCTTTGCTCAGAAATCCGCTTGCCGAGCCTTATCTTCTGGGCGTATCGAACGGCGCGGCTTTGGGGACGATGCTCGCGTTTGTTTTCTTTGCGAATTTCGAGTTTTCGCGCCCGATTTTCGCGTCAATCGGCGCAGGTCTGGCGACTTTTACGGTTTATCAAATGGCGAAAAGCCGCGCCGGAATGAACACGGAAAGACTCGTCCTTTCGGGCGTGATTGTTACGACGTTTCTCTCGTCAATCATCGTACTTCTGACGACTCTGCTCGATACGACAAAGCTTCGAAGCTTTACGTTCTGGCTGCTCGGCGATTTGTCGCAGGCGAGCTTAAACGGATTTTATTTAACCGTCGTCGTCGCCGTTCTCGGGACGATAATTTTAAGCTCGCAGGCAAAAGCTTTGAATTTAATGATGATTGGCGAGCGCGACGCGTTTGATTTCGGCGTCGAAGTCGGGCGCGTTCGCCTGATTATCTTTGCGACGGCAAGCGCTCTGGTCGGTTTGTCGGTTGCCGCGAGCGGCTCGGTCGGCTACGTCGGCTTGATTGTGCCGCATTTGATTCGGCTCGCAATCGGCAGCGACAACCGGCTCGTCATTCCGTTTTCGGCGATTTCAGGCGCGATTTTTGTCGTGCTGGCGGACACGGCGGCACGAACGGCGATTGCGCCGCGCGAATTGCCCGTCGGCGCAATAACCGCGCTTATCGGAGCGCCGATGTTTATTTATCTTTTGCGGAAGAATTAACCGCAGAGACGCGGAGACGCAGAGTTTTGAAGAAAACTTTTTATTCTCCAGCAATCCTGTTCTAATTTTTCTCCGCGTCTCCGCGTCTCTGCGGTGAAAATTTTATGTTGAATGTTCAGAACATCACAATAAATTACGGCGCGGCGGAAGTCGTCAGAGACATTTCGTTTTCGCTTGAAACGGGCAAAATCATCGCTATTCTCGGCGCGAACGGCGCGGGAAAAACGACGCTTTTGAAATCTCTGAACGGCAGTCTGCCCGTTTCAAAAGGCGAGATTTTGCTCGACGGGAAACTTTTGAGCGAATTTTCACGCCGCGAAATCGCGCGGCGCATTGCGGTCATCGCGCAGGAAAACGAAACGAAATTTCCCGTTTCGGCGCAGGAATTCGTTTTAGCCGGGCGTTTTGCTCACGGAAAGGCTTTCGGCTGGGAAACGGAAAGCGACTGGCAGATTGCCCGCGACGTTCTGGCTGTCTGCGATTTGGCGAATTACGAAACGCGCCTGATGAACGAGCTTTCGGGCGGCGAGCGGCAGAGAATCGTTCTGGCGCGCGCGCTGGCGACCGAAGCGAAAATTTTATTGCTGGACGAGCCGACGGCGAATCTCGACCTTGCGCATCAGGCGATGATGTTTCGGCTTGTTCGGATGCGATGCGCGCATTTTGCGTCTGCGGCTGTTCTCATCACGCACGATTTAAATCTGGCATCGGAATTTGCCGACGAGATTCTGCTCTTAAAAGACGGCAGAATCGAGGCGAAAGGCGAGCCGGAAAAGGTTTTGACAATCGAAAATTTAAAGAAAGTTTTCAACGTCGAAGTTTTGCTCGACGAAAATCCGGCGAGTAAAAAAAGAAGAGTTACGACGATTTATTGAGAAAGCGGTTTTTGGCTTTTGGTCTTTGGCTTTTGCAAAAACCGAAAACCGAAAACCAAAAACCAAAAATGAAACAACCGGCGCGAGGGAAGCTTGGTGAAATTCCAACATTGCCCACGCAACTGTGAGACATTGAACATTTAACATTCAACATTTATCGGCTTCTTTTGATAAATGTTGAATGTTAAATGTTCAATGTAAAGTCAGAAAATCTCGCCCGTTTGTTTAGGCACTTAACCAATTCCGCGATGGGCGGAAGCAGGAGAAATATGAAGATTATTAAAGTTTTAAGTTTGATTTGTTTTTTGTGGGTGGGAATTTTGGCGCAGCAGTCTGCGACCGTTACGGGGCAGTTAAACGATGCCGGAAAAATTATCGTTAATGAAAAGGTAAAGCTCGTTTCGCAAACCGAAAGCTTTGAAACGACGACTGACGCTAACGGCAATTATCGTTTTGAAAATGTTGCAAACGGCAATTATTTGCTCGTTTATAACGACAAACAGGCAAGCGTAAAAATCGAAAACGGAAAAGTTTCGATTGCCGAATTAGCGGAAGTCGTCGTTATTTCGGCTAACACGACGCAGACGATTGACGAAGTTTCAAAATCCGTCAGCGTTATCGGCAATCAGGAAATCAGGGAGCGAAACGAGTTTTCGCTGACCGATTCTCTAAGGACGATTCCGGGTTTTCGCGTTCAGCAGCTCGGCGGTTTCGGGCGAACTTCGAGCATTAAATCGCGCGGTTTGCGAAATCAGGACACGGCGATTTTGATTGACGGTGTGCGTTTCCGCGACGCGGCTTCAATCACGGGCGACGCTTCGCCGTTTTTGTCGGATTTGACTTTAACGAGCGTCGAGCGCATCGAAATTTTGCGCGGTTCGGGAAGCTCGCTTTACGGGACGAACGCCATCGGCGGAACGGTTGACGTTCTTACACAAAAACCGGAAAACGGCTGGCGCGGCGGGATTTTGGGCGAAGCGGGCGGTTTAGGCTTAAAACGTTTTCGCGGAAACTTCGGCGGCGGCAACAATACAATCGGCTTTACATCGGGTATTTCGCGCACGATTTTCAGCGAGGGAATCGACAAGGAAGACGACGCGAACAACACAAATTTTCAAAGCCGAATCGAATACAATCCTTTTGCGAAAACAAATGTTTCAGCCAGATTTTTTATCTCCGACGCGTTCGTACGGCTGAATACAAGCCCGCAGCCAATCGGAGCTTTGCCCGCGTCGAGCAGTGTAATTATCGACGCGATTCCGCTCGCGCGCGAAGAATTGCTGCGATTTGAAAACGGAACGCCAGCCAGCCAGCTTAATCGCGGAAACGCGACGTTTATTCCCGACGCCAACGACCCGGACAATTCGCAAAAATCGAAATTCTTCAACGGGCAATTCGTTTTGACGCAGATTATCAATAATAAATTAATCTTTCAGGGCTTTTATCAGGGCTTGGAGACGACGCGCAAAAACACGAACGGAATTCTCGGCGTCGGTTTTCAAACTTCGACGGGCGACGACGAAACAAGCGTTCTCGACGGGCTGATTCACACGGCGGGCGGAAATTTTAAATGGACGGCAAACCGGAATAATTTCATCACCTTCGGCTACGAATACGAATGGGAAAAATTCTTTAACGAAGGAATCACAATTAATCCGGCGGCAAACTTTTCGACCGGCGCGAGGCAATCGACAAATACGTTTTTCGTGCAGGATTTGATGAGCTTTTTCGAAAAGCGCCTGCAAATTGCCGGAGGCTTTCGCGCGCAGGTTTTCTCTTTGAAAAATCCGACCTTTCAGGGAAGCAATCCGGCTTATCAGAATTTAACGCTGGAAAATCCGCCGAATTCCTACACGTTTGACGGCTCTGTTTCGTATTTCTTTGAAAAAACGGGCACGAAAATCCGCGCTCACGCCGGGAACGGCTATCGTCTGCCGTCGCTTTACGAGCGTTTCGGCACGTTTTACAGCACATTTTCCGGCGGATTCGTCGCGCAGGGCGACCCGTTTCTGAAGCCCGAACGCTCAATCGGATTCGATGCCGGAATTGACCAGAGCTTTTCGAAAGGAAAAGCAAAGCTCTCCGCCGCGTATTTTTACACCGACGTTAAAAAATCCATCGACTACGCGTTTTGCGTCCCGCGCTGTCTCGCTTCGCCTGACCCTTTCGGACGTTTCAGCGGATATTACAACAGCGAAGGACGCATCGCGCGCGGAATCGAAACGAGCCTCGACGCAAAGCCAATCGACTCACTGAATGTGTTTGCTTCCTACACATACACCAACAGCGACGAGCGAAATCCGCTCAATTTAGCCGTCTTAAAATCGCTCGGCGTTCCGACGCATCAATTCTCCTTCGTCGCAACGCAGCGCATCGGCAGGAGATTTAGCGTCAATTTCGATTTTATCGCGTCAAGCTCATACTTTTTCGCCTTCTACAATTTCGATTTCACGACCTTCGCCGAAAGTTACCGCATCTTCCGCTTCAAAGGCGCGCGGCGCGGCGACGTATCGGCAGGCTACGACATCCCGACAGGCAAAGAAAACCTGCGTTTCCGCGTCTTCGGAACAATCGAGAACGTCTTTGATAACGAATATTACGAAAACGGTTTCCGAACGCCCGGAAGAACGGCGAGAGGCGGTTTGAGTTTGAATTTTTAAACAGGAACAGCCCGTGGATAAACGCTGATTAGGCGGATTTGCGCGGACGATTTTAAAATAAATCTGCGTAAATCCGCCTAATCAGCGTTTATCCGCGGGCTATTTCTTTGTCCCTCAAAAATGTTATAATTAATACGCCGAAAAGGATGAAAACATTATGAAAAAGCGGATTTTGTTGTTATTAAGTTTGATTTTTTCAGTCGCGGCGTTTACATTTGCCCAAACAAAGACCGTTACCAACGCAGACCTCGAAGGCTTCCGTCAGAAACGGCTCGAAGCCGAAAAAGATTACCGCGAAAACTACGCGAAACTCGGTTTCCCGTCGCCGCAGGAATTGGAAAAACAGCTTGCCGAAGACCGGCGCAGACTGGAAGAGCTTTCAACGCGCCTGCGAGCGGAAAGGCTGGAGCGCGAGCGAATAGAAACGCAAAACAATATTCTGGAAACGCGGAATAATTATCGTCAGACACAGGAAAACTACCCGCAGTCCGGGCGAAATTATTTCAGCTATATTCCTTTCGGCTATTACGCTTTGCCGAATTATCGTCAAAACTATTACAACCGTCGAAGAAACTGGCGAAGCAATCAATCGCTGGTAATCCGTCCGCCCAAACCGATTCGCCAACCGCGCTGGCTTCAAATTCCGAACTGGTAAAAACCCGAAACATCTTATGTCTATGCCGTTATGCTGAAAAACATAGCGGCATTTTTATTTCACAAAAGTTCCGAATCCGCCGGAAGCCGGAAAATCGCCCGCTAAAAGAAAGTTGTTGACAGAAAAAATCGAGTAATGCTAATATTCCCACACTACCTCGGTTTCAAAGCTACAATCTTAGACCTTCGCGCATACGTTTTCGCCTGCGCGTGTCTAAGATTTTTGCATTGGAAACGAGAAAGGCTCTTTGACATCGAAGAAATAGCTTTTTACTACGAAGAAATCGACAATTACCACTGAAAAATCAATCGTGTCGGTTGAGAAATCGCCCGTGTCAGTCAAGAAATCGACTGTAACAGCGCGGAAATCAATCGTGTCAATCAAGAAATCGATACTGTCAGTCAAGAAATCAACGCTGTCAGTTTAAAAATCAATAATGTCAGTCGGGAAATTAATGCTATCAGCTTAGAAATCAATAGTGTCAGTCAGGAAATTAAACAAATTAATTAGGAGATTAACGCTTTCATCAAAGCAATTATCTACAACACTAAAGAAATCGTCTTTATCTCCAAAGATATTGCTGTTACAACTCAATCAAAAGTTAAAAACAGCGAATCTTTGTTTATCTATTCCGTGGTTTTCGCCACAAAAACTAAAAAAAACAGGAGGGTAAATAAAAAAATGAACGCAAAACAATTAGCTAAATCTACGATGTATCAATCAATTGTAAGCCACTGCGAAGATAATACAGCCATCATCGCTGCAAATACCGCTTTCCAAACGGCTTTTAATACTACTTTTAAAACAAAAACAGCCGCCATCGGCGCGACGGCGCAGGAGATTGAAATCCCTCTGACGGGAATTACCGTCGGTAAAAAGACTTCAAAACAAGAATTATGCGAGCCTGCCGCCGATACGGCAAGCTTAATCTACGCTTTCGCCGAAGCAACCGGAAACGCCGCTTTAAAGAGCGAAGTAGATTATTCGCTATCGGCTTTATTAAGGTCGAAAGACAGCCTGCTCGCCCTGCGCTGCCGGAATATCCACGATAAAGGCGTTGAAAATAAAGACGCATTAAAAGATTACGGCGTAACAGCAGCAACGCTCGCCGACCTGCAAACCGCAATCGACGGCTACACCGCGACCGCCCCGAAACCCCGCGCCGCCCGAAGCCAGCGCAGCACCCTGAAAAACAATCTCGTTTAACTTTTCAAGGAATCCGGCGCCGTCTTAAAAAATCAAATGGACAAATTAGTAGTCGCATTCAGAAAAACTCCTCCCGATTTCTACAACACATATTTCAAATTCAGAGAAATCTCCGACCCGCACACGACAACCACACAGCTAAAAGGCTTCGTCACCAAAGCATCCGACGAAACCCCAATCAAAAACGCCTCCGTAACCATCGTCGAAGCCGCAAAAACCGCCAAAACCAAATCAACAGGCGAATACAGCTTCAAACCAATCTCGAACGGCAAATACACAGTTCGCGTTACAGCAGAAGGCTTCGCGGATTTTGAAGTTGATGAAGTCGAAGTCAAATTAGGCGAGGTTAATCATCTGGATGTGAAGTTGGTAAATAGTTAAAACAAAATTGGTATAGTTAGAATTTTTTAATAATAGGAGTAGTGATTATTTAATAAAAAAAAACAAATATGAAAGATAAAAGTGAGCAAAAAGCCTGGTTTGAAGCAGGATTTTTCAAAATTGGAACTATTATTGGAGTTTTTCTTGCAATTAATACTTTACTAATTCTCTTTGTTAATTGGCTTTCACAAATGAATTCTGAGCGGACAAAATTTGGTCTTGCTGCAATCAATGTAATCGTTTTGATAGCTTTTTGTTTATCACTGAGGAAACCAAGTCATTTATATTTTAAGAAAGATAAGACTGGTAAAGTAGAAAATAGTATTCGTTCATTTTGGGACTCATTGGGATTATTAGACATTAAGTCGAAAGATAATTTGGTTGAGGTAGGGGGAAAAAAATTTGATGGAATTGAACTAGCTAAAGACAATGAAAAAAGAGTAAACAAATTAGTAGACCAATATACTTCACATATATTTTGGTTTGCTTTCCTTTTGATGATACTTTATTTCATATTTGGAATAGATGTTTTTAATGAATTTTTTAAAGGTAAAGATGATTTACTTTACCCTATATTCAAAATTGTGTTAAAAATAGCGGAAGACATTTTGAATTTTACAAATTCAATTTTTATTTTTCTAGGTTTTATGGTTTTGTACGATAAAACACTTGATAAAGATAATGAAAACCTTCGATATAAAGATGCCGTAGCCTTATTCTCAGGGATTATAATAGCAATATATCTTGTTGCAGTAGCACCCTATTTTTTATATTCTCTGAAAGAAAAACCTGATATTAATCCTGATACTCTACTTATAGAAATCAACCAAAAAACACTTGGTTCGATTAAAAATATTAATGAGGATAAATTAAGTAATTTAATTAAAAAGGTCGATGAAATAATCAAGAATCCTCCAAAAGATGAGAGTTCTAAACTTAAACTAGTTAACCCCGTGTGCAAATTAATTTGATAAAAGTCGAGCCATTTGCAGTGGTTCATAATTTTGTTGCTGACACAAACCGACGAAAATAGTATGCGCCAGAACTTTTCTAAGCAGTCGAGAGCAAA
>JBARIW010000113.1:0-1824 GCA_049799955.1 Pyrinomonadaceae bacterium | reverse complement strand
GTTCGGGAAAGCACATACCTCTGGTAACTTTTGGTCATATGCACCACAAACTGCGGCACAAAAAGCATGAGTTGCGGAAGTCGCTGGAGGTGAGTGCGGAGGGTACTGTTTATTTGAATGCCGCCAGCGTACCGCGAATTGTGGAGAGAGAGTGCTCGAAACTGCGGAATTTCTCGATCGTCCTCCTGGAAAATGGAGCAGTGTCGGAAGTGTCTCTGGTGTGGCTGGGAGAGGATTTCGCCGTGGCCTTAGAACAAATTCTTTATCGGGGCGCTGAATCTGCGGCTATTTGTAGTTAGTGGCAATTGCTGGTATCATAAATTAATGTATGCGCCTGGAGAGGTGGCAGAGTGGTCGAATGCGCTCGACTTGAAATCGAGTGTGGCAGTGATGTCACCGTGGGTTCAAATCCCACCCTCTCCGTTTTTGAGAAAATGCCTGGTTTGTGGGCGATCGCAACTTGGTCAGACACACCCGATTTCAATTGAGGGCCGTAAAGGCCGAGAGTCGATCGCTCAAACTCCCCTCCACTCAAATAACTCCAATTGCTGGAACTCTCTTAGGGTTCCCAGGCTCAGCCACCAACGCGGATGATTTTCCCTGTCTTCCAACAGGCTCCTCGGGCGTACTTTTATCTTGTTTCCGAGGGACTCTCGGTACAGCATCCAAATAGATTCCCAGTCCAGCCAGGCCGCGCTGCAAAATAACTTTTGCAGCATCCACATCGGCATCCTCATGATGGCCGCACTCTTGGCAGATAAACTTCTCCCCATCTCGATTTGTGGGACTGACATACCCGCACTCGCTGCATTCCTGAGTGCTAAAGTGAGGCACCGCTTCATAAACCAGAACGCCCGCCCTTTCGGACAAAATCTTGACTTTCTGTTTTAAGGAACCCCAAGCAGCATCAGCAATGGCTTTGTTCAGTCCAGATTTAGCAGACTGACCATTAGGCAGATACTTTCCGTTTTCATCCTGCTTTGGTTTGCAGCGTGCCATCATGCCTTGAATATTAAGATTCTCGAACACAATCAGGTCAAACTGCTTGACCAAGCTATCAGCTATCTTCCATTGGTAATCCTCTCGTCGATTAGCAACTTTTTGTTCCAGTCTTGCTAAGCGCTGGCAGGCTTTTCTTCTGTGGCGGGAACCTAAAACCTTGCGGCTGACAGCACGGTTTAGTCGGGATCGCGGACGCTCCATCTGTTGATAAAATCTGAGATTGACAATGGTTTGTCCCGTACTCAGAGACATTAACTTCTTGATACCCAGATCTACTCCTACTGCTGTTTTAACTTTATTCGCTGCCGCAACATCTGGAACCGACTCATCTTGCAACAGAACAGAAATATAAAAGCCATCTGCTTTTTTCCCGACAGTGGCGGAACGAATGCTGAAACCATTAAGAAACGGTCGGGACTGAAAAAACGACATCCAGCCAATACCGGGAAGTCGGACTTTATTCGCTTTAAAGGCGACATCTCCCGGCGGGTAGGTGAAAGAGCGAAATTTACCCTGCCGCTTTGTTTTCGGATATTTGCCCAATCCTCGGAAAAAGCGCCCAAAAGCAGCATCAACCTGTTTCAGCATTTGTTGCAAAACATGGTGATAGATTTCTTTATACCAAGGACGCTCCTGCTTCAGGTCAACCAAATTGGCATCTTGTTGAGCAAGCGGAGTCCTTTTCTTGCCTTTTGCTGTCCAAGGATTGCCGTACAAAGCACCTTTGCTTAACGAGCAAGCAAGGGGGCAACACTCGGCTTGAGTTTCGATGAAGCAGTAGTTTCCCATAACAGGGAATCTTGCTTGCTCGTAGGCTTCTGT
>JBARIW010000112.1:0-14214 GCA_049799955.1 Pyrinomonadaceae bacterium | reverse complement strand
TCCCGCAAAGGCGCAAAGACGCAAAGGAAAACAAAGAAATGCAAAAGCGTTGGAACATTCAAAAACATAATCACGAAGAAGTTAAAAAGCTGGCAAATGCGATGGAAGTTTCGCATCTGGTTGGCGCTTTGCTTATCTCGCGCGGTTATGAAACCGAAGAAAAAGCTTATAAATTCTTAAATCCGAGCTATTCCGATTTGCACGACCCGAATCTTTTAAAAGGAATGAAAGAAGCGGTCGCTCGCGTTTTGAAAGCCATCGAAAATCAGGAAAAAATCCTGATTTGGGGCGATTACGACGTTGACGGAACGACCGGAACGGTTGTTTTGCGAAAAGCTCTTGACATTCTCGGAGCGCAGACGGGCTATCACGTTCCGCATCGTTTCACCGAAGGTTACGGTTTAAACATCGAAAAATTAAGCGAGGCGAAAGAAAAAGGCTACACGCTCGCAATCAGCGTCGATACGGGCAGCCGCGCGTTTGAAGCGGCGGATTGGGCGCGCGGAAACGGGATGGATTTAATCATCACCGACCATCATTTGTCCGACGATGAAAAAGGAAATCCTGACGCGTTTGCGGTCGTCAACCCGAATCAGAAAGGCTGCGAATATCCCGACAAAAATCTCGCCGGCGTCGGTGTCGCCTTCAAGCTCGCGCACGCGCTTTTGCGCGAAAAAGGACGCGAAAAATTAGTCGAAGGCTTTTTGAAAATGGTCGCTATCGGCACAATCGCCGACATAATGCGGCTGACCGGCGAAAATCGCGCGATTGTCGCGCTTGGACTCAGAGATTTGCCGAAAGCCACAAATTACGGGCTGAAAGCTTTGATGGAAGTCGCCGATTGCAACAATGAAATGACGAGCTACGACATCGGGTTTCGTATCGCGCCGAGAATAAACGCGGCGGGCAGAATGGATGAAGCTTTAACCGTCATCAAGCTTTTTGAAGCCAAAACATTTGAAAAAGCCCGTGAATATGCCGAAATTTTGAATAATCGAAATCGTGAACGCCAAACTGTTCAGAAACAAATTTCCGAATTAGCATTTCAGGAATTTATCGATTCGGGCGGAAGCGCGAAACAAACTCATATCGCGGTTGTCGCGGGCGAAGGCTGGCATCGCGGCGTTATCGGGCTGGCAGCGTCGAGAATTACAGATAAACTTTATCGTCCGAGCCTTGTAATTTCGATTGAAGACGGCATCGGACACGGAAGCGCGCGAAGCATCGAAAAATATCATCTGCACGACGCGCTCGAACATTGCAAAGAGCTTTTTGAAAAATTCGGCGGACACGCAGCCGCCTGCGGTTTTACGATAAAACGCGAAAATATCGAGCCTCTGCGAGAAAAGCTCAATTCACACGCCGCCGGACTTTTGACCGCTGAAGATTTGATTCCCGAAATCAAAATCGATGCGATTGTTACATCTCAGACTTTGAATCTCGATACGGTTAAAGATTTGAAAAAACTCGAACCGTTCGGCGCGGGAAATAGTAAGCCGAAGTTTGTTACAAAAGATTTATTTTTGCTCGACGAACCGTATGTAATGAAGGAAAAACATCTCAAAATGCGTCTGGGCGACAAAAGCGGCAAACAGTTTGAAGCCGTCTGGTGGGACGGCGTGGAAAAATCAAAAGAGCAAACTCTTAAACCGAAAAGTCGCATCGAATTAGCTTACACGCCCGAAGCAAATACCTGGCAGGGAAATACAAGGCTTCAACTTGTCGTAGAAGATTTAAGAACCGATAATTAATTTTAATGTCCGAAAAACAGCAGCGTAAAAATACGAAAAATCTTGAGCTTCGCGCGAAATTGCCTTTGATTGCGCGCGTTGTGGCGATTTTTGCGCTCGTCGGCGTGATAATCGCTATCGGAATCGGATTTTATCAGGCTTACGGCTACAGGGAATTTCGGATGAAAGGTCTGAAAGATATTCAGCTTTCACAGGACGTTATCGCCGAGGTCAACGGCTATGAACGAACGGAAACAGAAGGCGACGTTAAAAAATATTTTGTAAAAGCCGATAAAGCGACGACTTTTGCCGACAAGCATCAGGAAATGGAGAATGTCTATTTACAGGTTTTCGATGAAACCGGCGAAAAGTTCGATACGATTACGGCAAAAAAAGCCATCCACATTCCGGCAGAAGACGGCACCAAGAATTTTACGGCTTATTTTTCAGGTGAAATCAATATTGCCACGCGCGACGCTTTGCAGATAAAAACCGAGCAGCTTGCATATACGCGGGCAACGGAAACGGTTGATGCGGAAGAAGAAATCGAATTTTCGCGCGAAAACGTTTCGGGAAAAGCATACGGCGCGATTGTGAAGATAAAGGAAAAAACGCTTGAGCTTTTAAAAGATGTCGAGATAAATACGTTCGGAAACGGCTCGGACGAGTTTTCGAAAATTCAAAGCGCCCGCATAACCGCCGGGCACGCGCTTGTAAATCAGCTTGAAGAAAAAATCGATTTGAACAGGGAGGTTTTCGTCAGCGTCGTGCCGAACGGCAATGCGGGCGAATTATCGCAGCCGACGGAAATAAACGCGGATAATGCGACGGCGCGCTTTAAGGAAAGAGAACTCAGGCAAATCGATTTGAACGGCAATGTTTTCGTTTATCAGAAGCCGACCGAAAAAATAGCGAAATGGTCGAAGATTCGCGCAAATCGCGCTTCGGCACATATTAATAAAGAAGTAAAACGGCTCGAGCTTTTTGAAAATGTCGATATTGAAACGACTTTGAACGACTCGAAACCGACGAAAATAAAATCGAATTACGCGCTTTACGAAAAAGACGCCGACAGATTCGAATTGAAAAACGGCGTCGAGATTATCACTGTTGAAGACAATCAGCCGACAAAAATCAACGCGTCCGAAGCGATTTACGAACAGGCAAACGGAAGGATTTTTCTGAACGGCAACGCCGAAATTACGCAGGGCAGCAATTATATCAAAGGCGATAAGCTGACAGCGGAGCTTTTCCCGAATAAAAAGCTCAAAACCGCGCACGCATTCGGAAACGGTTTTATCCGTCAAACGACGCCGGAACGCACGACCGAGATTTCATCCGACGAATTAAACGCTTCTTTTAATGATAATCAGCAGTTACAAATCGCCAATTCAATCGGCGCGAGCAGCGCAGTTTTGATTCCGGCGCGCGCCGAAGATTATTCGAAAGTTACGCTTTCAGCGCCGAACGCGATTCGTCTGAATTTCTTTTCAAACGGGCTTTTGCAGCAAATGCAAACCGAAGGTCGGACGACAATTTTGATGAACGCGCCGAATAATCGCGCCGACGCGGCAAATAAAAAGCTGATTGCCGACGCGGTAAAAACTACTTTTAATGCAAACGGCAAAGATTTGGCGAAAGCCGAAGCCGTCGGAAATGCCGAGCTTTTTGTCGAGCCGCTTCGCGCTTCGGCTGAAAATTACCGGACGACGATAAACGCGCCGCGTTTTGACTGCGACTTTTTCGACACGGGAAACAATGCGCGAAACTGCGCCGCCGGAGTTAAAGCAAAAGTCGTGCGCGTTCCGACCGTTCCGGCTGAAAAGCGCGGGAATCAGACTTTGATTGCCGACCGTCTGAACGCTTCGTTTAATCAAGCTTCGCAGGACATCGAGCAGATGGAAGCGATTGGAAATACGAAGTTTACAGAGCTTGACCGGAACGGAATCGCCGATAAAATCATTTTTACGAACAATGACAAAATCGTTCGTCTTCGCGGCGGCGAACCGACCGTTTGGGATTCGCAGGCGCGGGCGAAAGCCGGAGAAATCGATTGGGACACAGGCAACGATAAATCAATTTTGCGCGGAAAAGTCAGCACGACTTATTACAGTCAAAACCAAACCGGCGGCGCGACGCCTTTCGGCGACGTTAAATCGCCTGTTTTCATAACCGCCGAAGAAGCGCAGTTTGACCATCGAGCCGAAACTGCCGTTTATTCAGGAAATGCCCGCGCGTGGCAGGAAAATAATTATGTTCGCGCCGATAAATTGGTTTTAAATCAGAAAGAAGGAAAGCTTTACGGCGAAGGAACTGTTCAGAGCGTGCTTTATAACGCGAAGCAGAAAAACAACAACAAATCGTCCGACGTTCCGGTTTACGCTTCTTCGCAGAAAATGTTTTATTCGAAAGACGCTCGCCAGCTTCGTTACGAAGGCGATGTCGATATTCGGCAGGGAACGGACAGAATTACAGCCGGGACGGCAAGTGTTTTTCTGAAAAATAATAACGAGCTTTCGCAGACGATTGCCGAAAATAACGTCGTCGTTACGCAGCCGAATCGGCGCGCGACGGGCGATTGGGCGCAATATACGGCTGATACCGAACTGGTTATTTTGCGCGGAAATCCGGCGCGCGTCGAAGACGGCGAAAACGGCGCTTCGCAAAGCGCGCAGATTACGGTTAATATGCGAACGAAAAATGTCGTCAGCGAAAGCAAGACGACGCAGACAAATACGGGCAGAATTCGCTCGGTTTATAAAGTAAAAAAGCCGGAGTAGTTGTATTTATTTCGCTTTCACGTTAAAAATATCTCAAGTGCTGAATTTTTTTAATCGAAAACAAACGACTTCATCAAACGGCGGCAACACGGAATCTCCTGCCGATTCTCTGTCTGCTCAAAATCTGCAAAAAACTTACGGTCGAAGGCGCGTCGTCGATGATGTCAGCCTTTTTGTCAAACCGGGCGAAGTCGTCGGGCTTCTGGGCGCGAACGGCGCGGGAAAAACGACGACGTTTTATATGATGAACGGGCTTGAACGCGCCGAAAAGGGAAAGATTTTTCTCAAAAATCAGGACGTTACAAAACTTCCGATGTATCTGCGCGCGCGTCTCGGATTAGGTTATTTGCCGCAGGAGCCTTCGATTTTTCGAAAAATGTCGGCTGAGCAAAATATTCTCGCAGTCCTTGAAACGATGAAAATGTCGCGCGCTGACAGATTTGCGCGGCTCGAAGAACTGCTCGAAGAATTCGGCGTCGGGCACGTTCGCAAAACTCGCGGCGACGCGCTTTCGGGCGGCGAGCGTCGGCGCGTCGAGATTGCAAGATGCCTGGCGACCGAGCCGGAATTTATTCTGCTTGACGAGCCTTTTGCCGGAATCGACCCGATTGCGATTGACGACATCCGCGAGATTATTCTATATCTGAAAAATCAGGGAATCGGGATTTTGATAACCGACCACAACGTGCGCGAAACGCTCGGCATCACCGACCGCGCATATATTATGGCGGAAGGCAAAATTTTAAGAAGCGGCGCGCCAGCCGAATTGGTCGAAGACCCGGAAGTAAGACGGCTTTATCTTGGTGAAAGATTTACTTTATAGATAAATTTGCTTCTAAATAGCCGAATTATAGGACAGCCCAAATAATTTTTGTTAAAAAATCTAAAAAATCTTACACCTCTTAGCTTTCCTTTTTACTCATCCAATCGTTTATAATAAATGCGGGTAGTGCATTTTTGAAGTTTTGACTTGAACGTGATTCACCAATAGACTTTTAGATAAAATATGTCATCGCTAAAACTCCAAACAACGCTGAGACAGCAAATGGTTCTGACGCCGCAACTGCGGCAGCGAATCGAAATGCTTCAGATGACCTCAATGGAACTCAGCGAGCTAATTCAAAACGAGATTGTCGCCAATCCGGTTTTGGAAGAAGTCCAGCCGGACGAAGAATTTCAGGAAATTTCAGAAAAAATTCTCGACCAGAATTCTGACGGAAACGACCAGAATTATGAAGTCGGGCACGAAAAAAATCTGGATTTCGGCTCGCAAATCGAGAATCAGCAAATGGAAATTTCGGGCGAAATACCGAGCGAAAACGGTTTTCAGGAAGAAATATCGCGGGAGTTTGAAAGCGACGGCGAAGATTTTCATGAAGAAGCGAGCCGCGACGCGTTTGAAGAAGTCGATTTCGGCAGGGAATTTCAGGATTATCTCGACCCAGGCTACCGAACGCAGGAAATCGAATATAAAGAAGACGCGCCGAGCTTTGACCAGTTTTTATCGCGTTCGGAGTCTTTAGCCGACCATCTCGAATGGCAGCTAAATCTTCAGCAGATTTCCGAAAAAATTGAAGAAGCCGCCACCTGCATTATCGGAAATCTCGACAGCGACGGGCGTTTGAACGCGACGAACGAAGAAATCGGCGAGATGTGCGATTGCGCGGTCGAGCAGGTAGAAAAGGCGCGTAAAACCGTGATGAATTTAGAGCCTGTCGGCTGCGGCGCGCGCGATGTCAAGGAATGTCTTCTGGCGCAGCTCGAAGCAAACGGACATAAAGACAGTTTGGCGTCGGAGCTTGTCCGAAATCATCTTGAGGATTTGCAGCCGCACCGTCTTCAGCATTTATCGAAAGATACGGGCGTCGAGCTTCACGAATTGAACGAGGAAATCAATAAGATTCGAATTCTCGACCCGTATCCGGGCAGGCGTTATTCGTCGGAAGAGCCGATTTATGTGTCGCCGGAAGTTTACATCGAAAAAATCGAAGACGATTATGTCGTCTATTTTACCGACGACGGCAGCCCGCGTCTGCGGATAAGTCAGACTTACCAGCAGCTTCTCGGTCAGGACGAAACGACCAAAGAAACAAAGGATTTTATAAAAGACAAAGTTCGCTCGGCGGTAGATTTGCTGCGAAATATCGAGCATCGCCGCCAGACGATTTACAGAGTCGTCGAATGTATCGTTCATCGCCAGCGCGAATTTTTGGAACACGGCGTCGACCGGATTAAGCCGATGATGCTGAAAGACGTTGCCGAAGACATCGGGATGCATCTTTCGACCATTTCGCGCGTCGTCAATCGTAAATACGCGCACACGCCGCAGGGCGTCATCGAGCTTCGAAGATTTTTCTCCGAAGGAATGCTCAACGAAGACGGCGAAGAAGTTTCGACTCGTATTTTGAAGCTTCGAATAAAGAAAATGGTCGAGGACGAAGATACGAAAAAGCCTTTGACCGACGACCAGATTGCAAAGATTTTGAGTAAGGAAGGCGTAAAACTATCGCGCCGAACCGTTGCCAAATACCGCGACCAGATGCAGATTCCGGGTTCGCGCGAACGAAAAACAGTTATTTGATATTTCGGATTTTGGGTTGGTCAGGGCGTATCCGGAAAAAGCCGACGCGACTGGAGATTTCTTACAATCCAAAATCCAAAATCTAAAATCCAAAATTCAAGGTGGGGTGAAAATATGAAATTTGAATATACGGGCAGACACATGGAAGTTACACCGGCATTGCGTTCTCATGTCGAGAGTCACTTTGACAAGATTAATCATTTATTTGACGGTAATAATTCAAAAGCTCACGTTATAATCGAGGTTGAAAAGGGAAGACATCGTTCGGAAATCGTCGTTAACTGGCGAAAAGAGGTTTTGACGGCAAATTCGACTTTGCCCGATATGTATCAATCATTGACCAAAACGATTGATAAAATCGAAAAACAGGTTTCGAGGCTGAAAAAGAAAATAACTGACAAACATCACAAAGCGGTGAAAGTTGCCACGGTTGCCGCAGAGGATGGAGACGATTCGCCCGCGCCGACTTCGCCGCAGATTATCGAGACAAAGCGCTATTCGATAAAACCGATGACCGCCGAAGAAGCGGTTCTAAACTTAAACGACCAGGAAAATCAATTTCTGGTTTTCAGAAATGCCGACAACGACCGCATTTCCGTGATTTATAAACGACAGGACGGAAATTACGGCTTGATTCAACCGTAAATAAATTCAAGATTCAAGATTTAAAATTCAAGATAAGAAAACACCAATTTCAATCTTGAATCTTGAATCCTGAATCTTGAATCTTAAATTTTGAATCTTGAATCTTGAATCTAAATGCAAACCGATTCGAAAAAGGAAAATCCGAAAATAACGGTTGCCGAATTTATCGAAAAATCTCCTGAAGCGATGCATCTGTCGGTTATTGCCGGCGAAGGCGGTTTGCGGAAAAAGGAAATCGACTCGGCGAGAATTCAAAAACTCGGTCTGGCGCTCGCCGGTTTTGCTCATTACATTCACGCCGGACGCATACAGATTGTCGGGCAAAGCGAGATTTCATATCTTAACCAGCTCGAAAGAGAAAAACGCATCGAGGCAATCTGCAATCTCGACCTTGAAAAAATCTGCTGCATTCTGACGACAAAAAATCTTAATCCGCCGAAGGAATTAATCGACATTGCCAACGAGAAAAATCTGCCGATTGTCGGAACAAATCAGGTCAGCTCAAAGGCAATCGGGATGATTTCCAATTTTCTCGAAGAAATTCTCGCGCCGCACGTAACGCTTCACGGCGTTTTGATGGGAATGTACGGCATCGGCATTCTCATTCTGGGAAATTCCGGCATCGGAAAATCCGAATGCGCGCTCGACCTTATCACGCGCGGGCATTATCTGATTTCCGACGATTCGGTTTTAATAAAAAAAATCGGCGATAAGCTCGAAGGAACTTCGCCCGAGCTGACTTACGAGCATCTCGAAATTCGCGGACTCGGAATTATCAATATCCGCGATTTGTTCGGCGTTTCGGCAATCGGCAAAAGTATGCAAATCGAGCTTTTGATAGAATTTAAAAAGTGGAACGAAGTTTTAGAAATCGACCGTTTGGGACTCGAAGCTCAGGAAGTTGAAATCTTCGGCGTGAAAATCAACAAGTTTATTCTGCCGGTCAGCGCGGGCAGAAATCTTTCGACGCTGGTGGAAACCGCGGTTCGCGTTCACCTGCTTCGCGTCGCCGGTTTTGACGCAGCGCAAAAATTAATTGAGAAACACACGGCTTTGGTAAGCGGCAGATAAACTTTTTATGCCCGAAAAAGAAAAGGAAACGACAAATCTTCCGAATTTTGTGATAATCACCGGATTGAGCGGTTCGGGAATGTCTTCGGCAACGAATGCTTTTGAAGATTTGGGATATTTCTGCGTCGATAATTTGCCGCTGACGATGCTTCCGACATTTTCGCGCCTGCTTCTTCCGAATGCCGAAGAAATTGTGGCGATTGAAAAAGCCGCGCTGGTCATAAACATCCGCGAGCGCCATTTTCTCTCGGAATTTCCGTCCGAGCTGCAAAAATTGAAAAAGAAAAAGCTCTCGCCGTATGTTTTGTTTTTCGAAGCGTCGGACGAAGTTTTGCAGCGGCGATTCAGCGAAACGCGCCGCCCGCATCCGGCTGACAGCGGAAAAGGCTTGCTGAACGCGATTCGCGCTGAACGAAAAGCTTTGCAGAAAGTCCGTGTAAAAGCTGATTTTATTGTCGATACGTCCGAGCATACGGTTCACACGCTGCGCCGCTTGATAGTTACAAAATTCGGTCAGCGCGAAGAAGGCTCGCCGCTTCACGTTCAAATCGTCAGTTTCGGACATAAATTCGGCGTGCCGCGCGAAGTCGATTTGCTTTTCGACGTGCGGCATCTTCCGAATCCGTATTTTGTCAAAGAATTAAAGGAACTGCGCGGAACGGACGGAAAAGTTATTAATTTTCTGGAAAAACAATCCGAGGTAAAGGAAACGACCGAAAGATTTGTCGATTTGCTGGAATATCTTCTGCCGCTTTACAAACGCGAAGGAAAATCTTATCTGACCATCGGCATTGGCTGTACAGGCGGAAAACATCGCTCGGTAATGGTGGCGAATAAGCTCGGAAAAGAATTGAAAAAAGACAGTCTGGATATTTCGGTCGCGCACCGCGATATGCTTAAATAAATCGGGTTTTAGTCCTTTGTCCTTTGTCCTTTGCCGGTTGAACTAAAATTAAGTTCTTTAATCAAATTCAACTTGCAAAGGACGAAGGACGAAGGACAAAGGACAAAACAATGAAAAAGATTGGTGGAGTTATCGTTACGCACGGTCAGGTCGCCGGAGAAATTCTGGCGGCGGCTGAAACGATTGTCGGCGTTCAAAGTCATATCACGGCGGTTTCTATCGGCTGGCACGATGATGTCGAGCTGGCGAAGGATGAAATTTCGCGCGCCATAAAAAAAGTGTCCGAGGGAAGCGGCGTTTTGCTTTTGACCGATATGTTTGGCGGAACTCCGACGAATATTTCGGCGATGTTTATAAAACAGGATGAAATTGAAATCGTTACCGGCGTAAATTTGCCGATGGTTATCAAGCTCGCTTCACAAAACCGTGAAATGACTCTGGTGGAAATGGCGAAACAGGTCGAATCACAGGGAAGACAGGCGATTTATCGAACGAGCGAGCTGCTCGAACCGCAAAAACTTAAATAAAAATGCTTGAAGGAAAAGTTAAAATCATCAATCCGCTCGGACTTCACGCGCGCGCCGCCGCTCAATTAGTTCGTCTTGCGGGAGGCTTTCAAAGCAGCATCAAGCTTTTCAGAACGGACAACCAGGTAATGGCTGACGCGAAATCGATTTTAAGCGTTCTGACCCTAGCCGCTTCAAAAGGAACGGAGCTGAAGTTGAATGTCGATGGCGAAGACGAAGAGAAAGCTTTTCAATCAATCAGCGAAATTTTCGCCGACGGCTTCGGTGAATTATAATTAAATTCAAGATTTAAGATTCAATATTGAAAAACGAAGATTATCTTAAATCTTGAATCTTAAATCTTGAATCTCGAATCTCGAATCTTAAATTTTGAACTTTGAATCTTAAATCTTGAATATGAATACGGATTATCCGGGAAAAAATAAAAAGGTCGGTTTGCTCGGCGTTCCGCTCGGGTTCGGCGCGGGGACTCCGGGAAGCGAACTCGGCACAACTGCTTTGCGTCTTTCAAAAATTCGCGGGCAATTTCTCTCAGAACATATTCGCGAACTAGGCTATGAATTAAAAGATTACGGCGATGTCGAAATTATCAAACCGGATTACACGGCAAAAGAAGATGAAAATCCGAAACATTTAAATGAAATACTCGCGTCCGGCAAAAACATGATTGAAGGCGTCAAAGGGATTTTGCAGGACGAGGCTTTTCCGGTTATTTTAGGCGGCGACCATTCGATTGCGATTGGCACGTTTTCCGGTATTTCGTCACATTTTCACGCTAAAGGGCTGGAAATCGGCTTGATTTGGTTTGATGCGCACGCCGATATAAATACGCCGGAAACGTCGCTTTCAGGAAATATTCACGGTATGCCTCTCGCTGCAATTTTAGGTGACGGCGAAACGCAGCTTGTAAATCTCGAAGGCTTTGCACCGAAACTCAATCCGAAATTCTGCGCTCATATCGGCGCGAGAGATTTGGATTTGGAGGAGAAACAGCAAATTCGTAAATTCGGAATGCGTGAAAATTTCTTCACGATGAGCGACATTGACCGGCGCGGGATGCTCGCCTGCGTAAAAGATGCGATTGTTATCGCTTCACAGGCGCCGGGCGGTTTTGCCGTTACGTTCGATGTCGATGTGATTGACCCGCGTTTCGCTCCCGGTTCGGGAACGCTCGTTCGCGGCGGCATCACCTATCGCGAAGCGCATCTCGCACTGGAAGTCATTGCCGAACACAGCGGAATGCGCTCGTTCGAGATTGTCGAAGTCAACCCGATGCTCGACAAAAGCAACATCACGGTCGAACTCGCGGGCGAGTTGATTCTTTCAGCACTTGGAAAAACTATTTTGTAATTCAAGATTCAAGATTCAAGATTTAAGATTTAAGATTTGTCATTTTCAATATTAAATCTTGAATCTTGAATCTTAAATATTTTATGAAAACACGAATTGGCGTAATATTCGGCGGTCGCTCGGGCGAGCACGAGATTTCGATTCGCTCGGCGAAAACGGTTATCGAGCAGATTGATAAGGAAAAATATGAGGTTTTCCCGGTTGCCATAACCAAGGAAGGAAACTGGCTCAGCCCGGCGCAGTCGCTGGCTTTGCTTCCCGAACAAACACAGGCGCTAATCGGAAAAGATGCCGAAAGTTTTTCGAATGACACGATTGCCCTAATCGGCGACACGAAATATCAAGGCTTGACCAGATTGGAAAACTCCGGCGGCGATGAAAGATTTTCGCCGCTCGATGTTATTTTTCCGGTTCTTCACGGAACTTACGGCGAAGACGGCACGATTCAGGGACTTTTTGAAATGGCTGGAATTCCATACATCGGCTGCGGCGTTCTGGCTTCCGCCTGCGGAATGGATAAAGTCGTGATGAAAACACTTTTCCGCGACGCCGAGCTGCCGCTTTGCAAATACGTCTGGTTTCTCAGAAGTGAATGGGAAAACGCCCAAGACGATAAGGTAATAAAACAAATTGAAGCTAAATTAGGTTATCCGTGTTTCGTAAAACCCGCGAATCTCGGCTCGTCCGTCGGAGTTTCCAGAGCGACTGACGCCAAATCTTTGAGAAATGCAATCGAGCTTGCCGCCGAATATGACCGCAAAATTATCGTCGAAGAATCTCTTGATATGCGCGAAATCGAATGCGCCGTCATCGGCTACGAAAATCCTGAGGCAAGTCTTCCGGGCGAATACATCATTCACGACGAAAGCAAGGCGTTTCTCGACTACACCGAAAAATACACCGGAACGGGAAACAACGATTTTGTCGTGCCCGCGCTGATTTCCGAAGAACTCGGCAATAAAATCCGGCAAATGGCGATTAACGCATTTAAAGCAGTTGACGGCTCCGGTCTGGCGCGCGTCGATTTTTTCCTGAGAAACGACAACGGCGCTCTGCTCGTCAATGAAATCAACACTTTGCCCGGCTTAACCGATGCTTCCGGCTTCCCGAAAATGTGGGCTGGAACGGGAATGGAATTTACCAATGTGATTGATAAATTAGTTGAGTTAGCCTTTGAAAGACATAAGGATAAGTTGAGAAACAAGACGAGTTATTAACGGTTGAGATGACGCGCAGCGAAATTGCCGGCGACGAGCTAAGGGAAACAAATCCCGTTGATAAGAAAGTAACTGTTTCGCCGCCCTCACGTCCATTGATTTGTTCGACAGCCGTTTATATTGAAGCCCGCTTTTGTTTTTACGCATCTTTAACGACTTCCAGCATCTTTTTGCAAAAAACGATTTCCGATTTTTCTTGAATGTTCTCAATTACGCCGGAAATACGATAACCTCTTTTGCCAAAAACTTTCACCATCGTTAAGTTGTCGCTTTCGGTTGACGTAAAAAGTTTTTCGCCTTCGCACGTTTGTTCAACGTAATCAAGCAGTTTTCCGGCGAATCCTTTTTGGCGAAACTTCTGGTCAACGCACAAAAATTGAATAAACGGCATCAGAAAAAACGAGTGATTGAAAACGATGTAACCGACGACTTGCTCATTTTCGACTGCCACGAAACATTCGCCGCGCTCAATATCTTTGCGGCGTTCACCGGCGAAAATGTCAAAAGAATCAATCGCCTCAAAATCATTCAATTCTGCTTTTCTTATGCTCATAAAAAATTATGTTATCAGGCAAGTGAAGCGGTCGAGCTTTGTGTTGAACCGAATTTCGACTTTGTTATAACGAATTATTTATACTCCGCTTTTTGAGCGAAAGTCAATGATTATTTGGTTTGTAGAAATCCTTTAAATCAATTTAACGGAATTATAAAAAGGAGTGTTTAATCTATATTTCTAAAAACTGTTTCTGATATATTTTCTTATTTCGCCTTCGGCGCGTTGTAGCCTTTGCGAGTTCTGATTTTCAGATTCGGGCGTGAAACTCTCACTTCTATCTCGCGCCATTTTCCGTCTTTTGCGGTGTTGGTCGGCTGGTATGTGAGCGTGTATTGCGAGCCGAGTTCGGAAACAATATCCTTAAAAGCTTCTCTTAAAGCCGTTCCGCCGGATGCGGCGACGAATGTTCCGCCGCTTTTTTCGGCGAAGTTTTTCAAAACTTTCTGATTCTGAATTTGTTCCATTCTTTGTTTCTGAGTCTGTTCTGCGTCCGTACCGGACATATCGACCGTGTAAATCGTCGCGCCGGCGGCAAGCGCGGCTTTAAGCGCTTTTTCGTCCGAGCGTTTGCTTTGCGTGTCCGCGCCGTCCGAGAGAACAATAATGGCTTTTCGCTTTTCGGGACGTTTTTCCAATACTTTCGCGGCTTCGAAAATAGCATCGTTCAAAATCGTTTGACCGTCTGCTTTTATATCGAAAATTTTTTCGGTCGTAATATCGCGGCTGTTTGAAAAATCCTGAACGAGCGAAATTTTCGAGTTAAAATCGTAAATCGCCACATTATCATCGACGCGCAATCCGTCGAGGAAATTTATCGCCGCCGCGCGCGCGATGCTGATGCGCTGCTCCATAC